>JALOOO010000068.1 GCA_025454375.1 Leptolyngbya sp. Prado105
GTAGACATTGCTATCGTTTGCACCTCAGCAGCATTCGACTGGGTTGCAACGGTGCGGGGTTGAGTTGCTGCGGTGCTATTAATTTTGGAAGCAGGTTCGGTCACATCAGTCATGGGATTTGGCATCGTCCGCAGAGAGGGCGGCGGCGCAGGGGGAGTTCGGGGTGCAGCAGGCGGAGGAGCCACTTCGCGACACGGGGTGGTTGCTTCAGTGGGTGGTGCGAACGGATTCTGAATTTCTGGTGACATATCCCTACGTTATAAAATCCCTGAGAGGTGAGCGAGTTGGAGGCGGAGTCGTTAAGGGGACAGGGGCTTGGAAAATCTTTACGGTTTTAACCTTTTCACGAGCGATGCCAGACCTCTAACATGAGTAAGCGTTCCCAGATGGCACGAGCGAGTATCAAGGGAGAGGAGTGTATGAGTGAATCTGAGCGTTGGTATGTAGTGAAAAGATCGAATACTCGGTGCGAGATTTTGACAGAAGATGAATTAGAAATCCAACAAACAACAAATCCCTCTGAGATGGTCGAACATTGGGGCCCGTTTACCTCAGAGGGAGAAGCGATTGCTCGCCGGATTGGATTGATTCGCTCAGGCAAGTGTCAGCCGAGTTAGTTCTTGGTCTGAGCGCGATTGCCCTGCTTCGTGCTGATAGATTGATTCAGAACTTGCATTGCTTTCACAAATTGCGGATCGTTTTGGGTGCCAATCTTGTCGCGATCGCGAACCAGCGATTGACGTTGTTGTTCGCTGAGTTCGACGACGACATCGGGTTCAATGCCGTGTTTGTTGATATCTCGTCCGCTTGGAGTGAGATATTTTGCGATCGTTACTGCCATTCCAGACCCGTCCCCTAGACTGCGAACCGATTGAACTAAACCTTTTCCAAAGGTCTTGGTTCCAACGATCGTGCCACGTTTGTTGTCTTGAATTGCCCCAGAAAGAATTTCGCTGGCACTGGCTGAACCGCCATCAACGAGAACCACAAGCGGTTTATCCGTCAAAGCCCGACGATTTGCATCTTCTTTATCGGAAACGCCTTGGCGATCGACCGTTGAAACAATGCCGCCTTCTTGAATCCACATCCGAGCAATGTCAACGCTGGCATAGAGTAGACCGCCTGGATTCGATCTCAGATCGAGCAGGTAGCCCGTAACGTTGTCTTTCTCTAGTTTTTGAATGGCTGCTCGCATTTCAGGAGCGGCATTCGCGCTGAATTGCACGAGACGGATGTAGCCAATCTTTCCAGTCGGACCTTGCTGAACGCTGGCGCGAACAGGATGAATTTCGATTTTGGCGCGTTTGAGGTTGAACTCTAGTTGTTGAGTTCCACGCTGAACGGTGAGTTTGACTTGGGTATTGACGGGACCGCGAATCAAAGTCACGGCTTTGTTCACGTCCATGCCTTCAGTACTTTTGCCGTCGATTTTGGTGATGATGTCTTTGGCTGCGATCCCGGCGGAGGAAGCAGGACTGCCTTCGATCGGAGAAATGACCGTGAGTTTCTTCGTTTTCTCATCGGCCGCAAGCTGAATTCCAACTCCAGTGAGTTCTCCAGAGGTATCAATCTGCATATTACGGAATTCAGCCGGATCCATAAAGCGAGTGTAGGGATCTCCGAGACGCTTCAGCATTTCGCGAATCGATTTGTAGGCTTCTTCTTTATTTTTGTAGGTGCGGTTGAGATATTGGCTACGGACGGCTTTCCAATCGACTTGGTTGAAGGTGGCATCGACGTAATTACGATCGATCACCTGCCAGACCTCATCCACGAGTTCTTTGGGACTATCCCGGAAGAACGCTTGTCCTTTGTTCAAATGAATTCCGGCTCCGGTGATGGTCACTGCTGTTACGGCGGCAGCCGTTGCACCTAAGACAAGCGCTCGTTTCGTCATGACTATACCTGCTTAAATTCTGGAAAAGTGACAAAAAGGTTATGCCCAATTTAACACAGGCATTCAAAGGCAATCCGTAATAATTGTCCAGTTTAAGTTGTTAAGTTTTGCGGAGAAAGTGCGGGGGAGGGAAAAATCCTCCTCCCTCCCTAACTCGGCTCAACCCATTTCCCATCCGATTTGATCAGATTGATCAACTCCTTGACTCCTTGATCCTCTGGAACTTTCTTGATTTCCTCGCGCCCTCTGTAGAGAGAAATATAGCCTGCTTGTTTGCCGACGTATCCATAGTCTGCGTCTGCCATTTCACCAGGCCCATTCACAATGCAGCCCATGACTGCAATGTTGAGTCCAGTCAGATGATTAGTGGCTTCGCGAACTTTTTGCAGGACTTCTTCTAAATTGAACAGTGTCCGCCCGCAGGAAGGGCAGGCAACGTACTCAACCATCGTGCGCCGTAAACCGAGCGCTTGCAGAATGCCATAGCAGACTGGAATTTCTTTTTCGGGAGCTTCAGTGAGAGAAACTCGAATGGTGTCGCCGATGCCTTCAGCCAGGAGTGTGCCAATTCCGGCGGTCGATTTGATCCGACCGTATTCGCCATCTCCTGCTTCGGTGACTCCTAAATGTAGGGGGTAAGCCATGCCAAGTTCGTTCATTCGCTTCACCATAAGGCGATTTGCTGCCAGCATGACAGGAACTTTAGAGGCTTTAAGGGAGAGTTCAATGTTGTAGAAATTGAGCGATTCGCAGATGCGAATGAATTCTAATGCCGATTCCACCATGCCTTCAGGGGTATCGCCGTAGGTGAAGAGCATTCTTTCTGCAAGAGAACCGTGATTCACCCCGATGCGTATCGATTTATTTTGCTCTCGTAGCGAGATGACTAGAGGTTCGAGGGTTTCGCGGATCTTTTCTCCGATCGCATCAAACTCAGCTTGCGTATATTCGGTTGTTTTGGGTTTTTCAAAGACATAAAGTCCGGGATTGATTCGCACGTTATCGACGTATTTTGCAACTTCGATCGCGATTTTCATGCCGTTGTGGTGGACATCGGCAACCAGGGGGACAGGTTGATAGGTTTTGTGTAAGCGATCGCGAATTTCTTCCATCGCTTTGGCATGAGCCATGCTTGGAACGGTAACGCGAACGATTTCACAACCGATTTCATGGAGGCGACGAATGGCTGCGACCGAACCTTCAATATCAAGCGTATCTTCGTTAATCATCGATTGGACAGCGACGGGATGGTCACTTCCGATCGAGATACTGCCAACGGGGACAGAGCGAGTTTTGCGACGATGAATTGTGGAATCGGTCAGGGTTGAAGTAGGAGTCGCTGAGGCGATTGGATTGGGGAGGGTTTGCATAACGCTCTGAGGATAGCTCGACAGCAAAAAAGACAGAACTCACTCTGGGGAGTCTCTGTCTTTCAGATTGCCATAGAACGGCGACATTTGGCTGTGTTTAGCCTCGAAACAGTCGAGATTCTTGTTTAACTGAACCTGACATTGCTGCATTTTGCAACATCATGAAGGCATGGAAGTCTTCTCGATCGTATTTAGATGAGAGTAAAAGCCGGAGTTGGTTCTCGGCTTCAATCGATAGGAGTCCAGTCGATAGTGCTTGTTGAACGACTTCACGGATTTGTGCCATAGCAACACCCCAAACAGCCACAGATAAGAGTGAGATTAATTTGAACTTAGGGACGAGTAGAGTAGATTATGCAAAATTTTGGAAGCGTAATCTGCGATAGCTATTGTGATCGAAATTTTAAAGGAGTTTAACCAGAAAAACGGTATCGCGCTAAACAATTTTTAGAGTTGTTAAATCGCGCTAAGCTAAGGCAGGACTAGGCTTTGGCTGTGTTGACGTTTTTACGCTTCACAGGTTCCCGCGCTCACAAAATTCATGCTTTAGATCTCTACTTGTTTCAATTGAAACATTGCTAATCCGGAAGATCAGTGCAAAATTAACTGAAATTTGCCTTTAATTCTCTACTGCCTGTGCTTTATCAGATTTCACATTCGACGACCTATACCTACAGCGACTTGGTAACTTTGCAACCTCATTTGATTCGATTGCGCCCTAGGACTGATGGATGGCAGTCGCTGAAAATGTTCTCGATTCAGGTGATGCCGATGCCGATCGCGCAGTCAGAATTGACGGATCTCGATGGCAATAGTTTGATCAAAGCGTGGTTCTCGCCGGAGTTGACCGATTCACTCAGGATTCAGGTGATCTCACAGGTTCTGACGCATCAATCTGATCCGTTTAACTATCTGTTGGAACCCTGGGCAATGAGTTTGCCGATCGATTATCCCACTTCATTATTCAAGCAACTTCAGCCTTATTTAGGGGCGACGGATGCGATCGCGCTTCAGCTTGCTTATGAGATTGCGGAGCGATCGAGCAATCAGGTGACTCAGTTTTTATATGAATTGACCCAGCAGATTTATACAAGCTGTGAGTATGTGATTCGCGAGACGGGCAATCCTTATCCGCCCGGATTGACTTGGACGCAAAAAAAAGGCTCTTGTCGGGATTTGACAGTCTTATTTATGGAAGTTTGTCGATCGATGGGTTTGGCAGCGAGATTTGTCAGTGGTTATCAAGAGGGCGATCCAGATCATGGCGATCGACATTTGCACGCTTGGGCTGAGGTGTATTTACCGGGTGCGGGGTGGCGCGGGTATGATCCGACGCATGGATTGGCGGTCAGCGATCGACATATTGCGTTAGTTGCGAGTGCGATGCCGGAGTATGCTGCGCCGATTATGGGAAAAGTGACGCGATCGGGTGGAGTGCAATCGAAGCTAGACTATACGCTACAGATTCAAAGCATTGAGGATTAGGGATTGGAGTGATTGAGATCGCACAGTTGCCCGGACTTATTCGTGAGAATGAGGACATCTTCAACGGTGGTTTTTACCATGCAATTCCTCAAACTCATGCTGATTGTGGGCGTTCTGGGTTTTGGTGCAACTTCGATTTTCAATCAGGTGACGGCTTCAAAATCAAAGTCAGGATTTATTTCTGTCGTGATGCCGGATGAGGCAAGTCCGAATGAGGTTTTGGTGATTGGTCCAAACTGCAACACCGATCGCGGACAGCGAACGAGGGCATTAGCAGCAAAATTAGCTCAAGCTCAGATTCCTCATCGGCGTACTGATTCAGTTTCGATTAGCAATTCCAGTGATATTGCGGGAATGATGCGCCTGAATGAGGTGATGCAACAGGATGCTCCGATCGTCTTGATTCGTGGGCAAGCAAAGGGAAATCCTACTGCGGAAGAGGTGATTGCAATGTATCAAGGCGAAGCGAAGCGCAAAAATTAATGAATAATGTATTTGAACAAGACGATCGCAAGTCCAGTTAAAAAAATTGCGCCATTGCTCAATCCTGAACCAAGAGCAAGCCACCAGCGATTTTGAAACACTCTTTCGGTCATTGCACTCCAAGCGGCTAGACCGATTCCAGCGAAGCTCAACATGACAAAGGTGAGGGGTGAGACTTGAGTAATCAACCACCAATGGAAGCGTTCTTCATCCGTGGGGACGCGCCAATTTTGCCAAAGTGCAAAGTCGATCGTGTCCCAACTGTTCCAGATCAATAGGTTGATAGGAATGCAGGCAAGGGAGAGATAAACGCGCGATCGACGAAGCACAGCTAAGCGCATACTTAAAAATTGAGAAGTGAAGAGTTACAAACCACCTTCACGACTCAGGCTGATAAATCCTGAAGATGTTTACTTAAAGATCAGATCTAATCGCTGTTGTGAGGATTTTAGGGCTGCTTCTGAAGTGCTGCGATTTAGAAGAGTTGACTCGATCGCGCGTCCCAAATTGTCAGAAATGCGATTGTAACCCGGAAAAATTGGACGAGATTTGCCAAATTTGGCTTGATTTAGAAAGACATCAACCGCAGGCTGTTTCGATCGAAAATCTTGATAAGCTTGGCTTTCACGAGACTTTAAATTCGTTGGAAGATAGCCAGTCCCGATCGCCCATTCGGTCTGAAACTCCTCGCTCATAACAAATTCGGCAAATTTTAATGCAGCTTGCTCTCGCTCTGGGGTGGATTTGAACAAAAATAAGTTCTCGCCTCCAATCACAGTCGCAGGTTCAGATCCAGTTGGAATCGGTAAAACGCCAAAATCGACTTGGGTTGCTTGCAGTTGTCCGAGTGTCCAAGGTCCTGAGAGTTGCATCGCGACTTTACCTGCGAGGAAGCTATCTAATTCATACCCACGTTCAGGCTGCGAGAGAATGGCTGAGCCATCTTGCATGAGATCACGCCAAAAGTTGAGCGCCGCGATCGCGCCTGGGTTAGAGATATCGATTGCTTTGGAAGACTGTGCATTCATGACAGTCCCTGAAATAATGTTGTTGCCATAGATGAGGACTCCTGCTTCTGAGGAGGTAAAGTTACCGCCCCCGCTAAACATAAAGGGCAGCCAAGTAAACACTGTCCATTCGCCTTTGCCTAAAGGTAAAAGCATTCCAAATCGATCGGCTTTTCCATCTCCGTCTGTATCGCGAGTCAGTTGTTTTGCAACAGATCGAAACTCTGCCCAGGTTTTCGGAAGTTCTTTGATGCCTGCTTCTTTGAACAATCTCGGGCGATAGTAGATTCCAACATTATTCGTGCTAAATGGAATCGACCAAGTTTTACCCTCGTAGTTTGTTGTTTCTTCGAGCGTCGGATCGAGTTCGGATTTGACGGGAGGCTTGAAGTCATCGAGCGATCGCAAAGCATTTAACTCAACTAATTGTCCCGTAATCATCGGCGCAAACCACAGCATATCAGGAGCCGCATTACCGACGACTGCCGCGAGAATTTTGGGCATTTGCTGATCGCCCTGTCCGACGTAGAGCGATTCGACTTGGATCTTGGGATGTTGTTGGTTAAAGCGATCGACGAGTTTCTGAAGCACGTCTCGATTCGGAGGCGGATTCACCCCTTGCCATAACGTCAGGTGAGTTACGTCTGATGCCTGAGTCGATTGGCAACTGCTCAGACACAGACAGACGAGCGCTATCAAAAAGATTGATTTCAGCAGGCTTGCAAACCGAGACGGCATGATTAGGATTGAAAGAATGACTTCAGATTACAAGTGTATGAGGAAACTGCTTTCTTATTCGATCGCGATCGGTTTAGTTTTCTTTACGGTTGGATGTCGATCGAGTTCCAATCAAAAAATTGAAATTACATTGAGCGGATGGCAAAGTAATCCAAATGAAGGAAAACTACTGGATAAATTAATTCGAGAATTTGAGACAAAAAATCCAACCATTAAAGTGAAACGAGAAGTGATTAACAGCCAATATATGGATGTGATCCGAACTCGTTTAATTGGCGATGTTGCGCCTGATGTGTTTTATCTCGAAGCGCTTGAAGCCCCGACATTAATTAAATATGGAGTGTTAGAGCCGCTCAATTCTTATATTAAACCTGATTTTAAGCTGAATGATTTTGAACCGAATTTATTAAACGCATTCAAACGCAATCAAACGGTTTACGGAATTCCAAAAGATTTCTCAACCCTAGCTCTTTTTTATAATTCAACTGCATTAAAAAATGCTGGATTATCGAAACCTCCGCAAACTTGGAATGAACTAAGAAACTATGCAAAGAAATTAACGATCGATAAAAACAAAGACGGCAAAATTGATCAATACGGAATCGGAATCGCTCCCGAATTACCGCGCCAAGCTTTCATGATTAAAGCTTTTGGCGGAAGCCTGATTGATCAAAATAATAATGCTGCCTTTGCAACCTCAAAAGGGGTGCAAGGATTGCAGCTTGTCGTTGATCAATATCGCCGCGATCGCTCTGCCGCGCAACCTTCTGATGTCGGCGCAAACTCAAACAGTGAAGCATTTGGGCAGGGTCGAGTTGCAATGGCGATCGAAGGCGCTTGGGCAGTTCCTTACTTAAAAGAAACCTTTCCAAATTTGAAATTCCAAACCGCAGAAATTCCAAAAATTAATAATCGCAATGGAACAATGATTTTTACGGTCGGCTACGTGATGAATCGACAATCAAAACATAAAGATGCAGCCTGGAAGTTGATTCGCTATCTAACCGATGAAGCGGGTATGAAAACCTGGGCAAATCAAGGCGTTGCGCTGCCTTCTCGTCGATCAGTTTTAGCAGAGTTGAAATACGATCGTAATCCGATTTATGCGCCTCTAGTTGCAGGTGCAAAATATGGCACAATCTGGCAAGCAGGTGAGACGCTGCCGACAATTATGACGAATTTTGATAATCAATTTGTTAGTGCAATGCTAGGACAACAAACCTTACCCGATGCAATGAGACGCGCTCAGGAAACTGCAAACCGTGAAATCTATTTATCCAACTAAGAAACTTAGAGAATCTCTATCCGGTTACGCATTCATGACCCCAACGCTTATTATTTTGGGTGTCTTTTTGATGCTGCCGATTCTTTATGCGATCGTCCTTGCTTTCTATCGAGTTCAACTCTTAGGAGAAGTAAGCTACCGCTTTGCAGGATTGAGAAATTTTATCCGAATGCAAGACGATGAAAGAGTCTGGATTGCATTGAGAAATACCCTTGAATATGTCTCGATCGTGGTTCCGATTCAGACGATTCTTGCGCTGAGTTTAGCCTTGCTATTAAATGCAAAAATTAGAGGAAAAAGTTGGTTTCGTGTTGCATTCTTTCTTCCCACAGTGACCTCATCTGCCGTTTTGACCCTGATCTTCATGTGGATTTATAACGCAAATGGGTTGTTGAATGGATTTCTTAATGCGATCGGATTACCTACTTATAACTGGCTAGGCGATCCAGAAGTCGCACTCAAAGGAATCATGTTGATGAACATTTGGGCAACTGCGCCACTCTTTATGGTGATCTACTTAGCAGCACTTCAAGACATTCCAGAAAGCTTATATGAAGCAGCTTCAATTGATGGAGCAACAGCTTGGGAGAAGTTTTGGTGTATTACTTTGCCGTTTCTAAAACCGATCACATTTTTTGTAATCACAATGGGGATTATTGGCACATTTCAACTGTTTGATCAGTCCTATATTTTCTCAAATGGATCGGGTGGTCCAGATAATGCAACTTTAACGATCGTGCTGCTAATTTATCAATATGCTTTCAAGAGTTTGGATATGGGTTATGCGCTTGCATTAACTCTAATTTTGGCTTTAGTCATTATGGTTGCAACTTTGATTCAACGCGCTTTTTTCAAAGAGGAGAGTTTAGATTAATGAAAATAAAATGGTGGATTTGGCTGATGTATGCAGGATTGATCCTTTACGCGATCGTCACCTTCATTCCCTTCCTCTGGGCGCTTTCTGCGTCATTCAAACCGCTCGCTGAGATTTCTGGAAGTAGCTCGAATTTCATTCCGAAAGATTTCACTCTTGGGAATTATCAGCAAATTTTCTCACGCGAACCTCTATTTGGCAGATGGCTATTTAATAGCGCGATCGTTGCCGCGATCGTCACATTTTTTAATCTACTCTTCAACTCAATGGCAGGGTACGCACTCGCGCGAATTCGATTCCCTGGAAATCGCTTATTCTTCTTTTTGATTCTGGCAGTTCTCGTTGTTCCGGCTCAAATTACGCTGCTCCCTAAATTTCTGATTCTCAAGTCTTTAGGCTGGTTGAATTCCTATCAAGGTTTAATCATTCCAACGGCTGTCAATGCAACCTTTATTTTTATGATGCGACAGTTTTTTATTAACTTTCCAAAAGAACTAGAAGAAGCGGCAGAACTCGATGGCTTAAATCGATTTGAGACATTTTTTCAAATTGTTTTACCCCTTGCAAAACCCGCACTCGCAGCCCAAACCATTTTTATTTTTATGGGATCGTGGAATGAATTTCTGCTGCCACTCGTTGTCATGTCAAATCCAGAGATGTTTACGTTACCGATCGGCTTAAATGCTTTTAAAGGGCAATACATCACCTACTGGAACTACATCATGGCAGCTTCAATGGTCTTTACATTGCCTGCGCTTGCAATTTATGCCTTTTTCAATCGCTATTTCATTCAAGGCGTAACCTTCACGGGTAGCAAATCCTGACCTATTCTAGAAATCTAATCCGTTTCGATTTTCAGGTTATGGCAGGACATAGTAAGTGGGCGAATATCAAACGCCAAAAAGCGAGAGTTGACGCGAAAAGAGCAAATGTTTTTACCAAGGTTTCGCGCGAAATCATTGTGGCGGCGCGGAATGGTGTCCCTGATCCCGCAGGCAACTTTCAGCTTAGAACTGCGATCGAGAAAGCGAAAGCCGCCGGAATCCCCAACGACAATATCGAAAGAGCAATCGCCAAAGGGGCAGGCAAACTCGGTACAGATGCCCCACTCGAAGCCCTCCAGTACGAAGGCTATGGTGCAGGCGGAGTCGCCGTTCTCATCGAAGCCTTGACCGACAACCGGAATCGAACGGCGGCTGATTTGAGAGAAGCTTTTAGCAAAAATGGCGGCAACTTAGGCGAAACAGGCTGCGTGAACTGGATGTTTGAGCAGAAAGGAATCGTTGAACTCTCCTTTGCGCCTCAGAAAAAAGGTCGCAAACTCGAAACCGTTGAAATTGACGAAGATGCGCTGCTCGAAGTCTGTCTCGAAGGCGGTGCGGATGCTTACGAATTGATTGACACCGAAGACGGTCAAGTTGCAGAGATCTTGACCGAAGTGGAAAATTTAGAAGCGCTGAGTCAAGCGTTAAAAGACCAAGGCTATGTCGTGTCCCAGGTTGAATCACGTTGGATTCCACAGAATACGATCGCAATTACTGACCCCGATCAAGCCCGATCGCTGCTCAAACTGATGGATGCACTAGACAGCCTGGATGACATTCAAAATGCAACAGCTAACTTCGACATTGCTGAAGATCTGATGCTGGCTTCGGTTTAACTCAAAAAAAAGCCCCGTAGGATCTCTGGATGCCCCCATCCATTGCCCTTCGGGGTGTCTGTGCTCTATTCAATTACTAGAATAGAATCTCGACCCCTGATCCACTTCGCCCACAGAGTTCGCCCGATTGGGTGATTCTTAATGGTACTCAAACTCAGTAGCTAAGCTTACCTGCGTAGATTTTCTCCGGTTTTTGGCTGAAAACAAATTAGAAATCGTGGTTGCTCCTCTTGGAACTCTACGCGACAATGGATGTAAAGTTTCGTATCGCCTAATGGATATGCAGTTGGCTGAATTCGATATTGCGATCGTTGGAGGGGGTGTAGTCGGGACAACCTTCGCTTGTGCCTTAAAAGATTCGGGGTTTCGGGTTGCGCTGATCGAGGCTGAACTCACCTCCCAAGCTGTTTCTCGCGCTCAAGCTTATTCAATCTCGCTCCTATCGAGCCAAATTTTTGAGGGTCTGGGGATTTGGCAGCAGATACGCACTCAAGTTGAAACTTATCAGCGAGTGCGACTCTCAGACTCAGACTATCCCAATGCAGTCCAATTCGCCCCCAAGGATATTGGAACTGAAACCCTTGGCTATGTTGCGGAGCATCGCGTGTTGATTTTAGCCCTTCACGATCTGCTGAAATCTTGCTCAAATGTCGAACTCTTCTGTCCTGCAAAAGTCTCGAAAACTGAATTTCAAACCGACGGAGCTATTCTTGATGTCATGCTGCACGGAGAAATTCAGCAAATTCGATCGCGTTTAGTCATTGCTGCTGACGGAGCGCGATCGCCCTTACGCCAACAAGTCGGCATCAAAACATTCGGCTGGCAATATGGTCAGGCTTGTGTCGTTGCAACTTTAAAGTTAGAAAAACCGCATGACAATACGGCTTATGAATGGTTCTGGGGCACAGGACCTTCTGGAATTTTGCCTTTGACAGGGGATCGCTATCGCATTGTTTGGACAGCGACGAAAGCTGAAGCTGAGAAATTAGTTGAATTAAACGATCGACAATTTATCGAAGCATTTCAACAACGCTACGGCACAAAGTTCGGTCTGCCCAAAATCGAAGGCAATCGCTATCTATTTCCGATTCAGTTGATGCACAGTCGTCGCTATGTTCTGCCTCAACTGGCTTTAATTGGAGATGCGGCTCATAGTTGTCATCCTCTAGGCGGTCAAGGCATCAACATGGGAATCCGGGATGCCGCAGCTTTAGCTCAGGTTCTCAAAACGGCTAAAGAACAGAATGAAGATATTGCCAGTCTGAACGTGTTGAAGCGATACGAACGCTGGCGGCAGTGGGAAAATCTAATTATCCTAAGCATTACCGACATTCTGAATCGAACCTTCTCGAATCAAATTTTCCCGATCGTGCAACTTCGTCGATTCAGCCTGTGGTTTTTACAAAACATTCAGCCGATTCGCTCTCTCATATTCCGCATCATGTCCGGTTTGACAGGACGCACCCCAGAACTTGCCCAAAGATGAAATGAATCATTTAGCTCGAGGTCTGACCTTGACAAATTGGAATTTGAATAAAAAACTCTGTTCCTTGCCCCTCAGTTGAGCAACATCCCAACTTACCGTGATGCTTATCGACAATGAGTTGATAGCTAATCGACATCCCCATCCCTGTGCCTCGTCCAATGGGTTTTGTTGTGAAAAAAGGGTCGAAAATTTTCTGTCGAATCGATTCCGGCATTCCAGCCCCATTGTCTGCGATCGCAATTTCGACCCATTCCCCAATTACAGAAGTTTGAATCGTAACTTGCGGCTGCTGAGAATCATCTAGAGCATCGATCGCATTGCTCAATATATTCATGAAAACCTGATTCAGTTGACCTGCATGGCATTCAACTAAGGGGAGATCGCCATAGTTCCTCATCATGAGAATTTCAGGGCGGCTCAGCGTTCTTTTCAAACGATGTTGCAGAATTAAGAGTGTGCTTTCAATCCCTTCATGCAGATTTACAGCTTTGAATTCAGCTTCATCTAAGCGAGAGAAGTTACGCAACGACAATACAATCTCTCGAATTCGATCGGTACCCAGTTCCATCGATCCTAAAATCTTCAGCAAATCTGATTGGATAAATTCGAGATCGGCTTGCTCGACTGCATCCTGAATCTCACTTGTAGGATTAGGATAATGCTTCTGGTAGAGTTGCAAGATTCCTAAGATTTCCTTGGTGTACATATGTAAATGAGACAGATTGCCATGAATAAAAGAGACAGGATTGTTAATTTCATGAGCAACACCTGCCACCATTTGTCCCAAGCTAGACATCTTCTCAGCATGAATCAGTTGAGCCTGAGTGTTTTGTAATTCTGTTAATAATTGCTGAAGTTGTTGTGATTCTTTTTGCAAGCGAGCATTAGTTTCGAGGACTTCTTGAGTGCGTCGAATCACCTGTTCTTCTAGGTTCTTCTTACTCTCTTGAAGTTGACGCTCAGCCAGACATTGCTGAGTCACATCTCGTAAAACCAAGACCGAACCTTCTTCGTTCTCGACATTGATCTGCTGATCATCAATGTTGACGAATGCCCATGAAATTTCTAAAGTGTGCGTCTGTTCAGCACTGTGAAATTCATACCGTTGTTTTCCACCTTGATGAGTTTCGAGCGCGATCGTTACAGGATGAAGGCGGCTCGGCAACGCTTCACCATCAAGCCACAGGGGTAACTTTTGCTGAAGTGAAGCACTCAGAAGCATCAGTCGAGATTGCTCCAGCAATACCTCTAAGGCTTCATTGCACCATTTAATTCGCCCCTGCCGATCTGTCCAGACGATGCACTCCCGAACAGCCCCAAGTGCGATCTCCATCTTACTGAGGGTCGAACGAAGGTGTCTGACTTGATGATCTGTGTTAGCCATCTACTTCTATCTCGCTTTCAGCATATTTCATTGTGGTACAGATGCTGAGAGACTATTTCTCCCTAGATATCTGCGATCGATCAGCAAGACTATACAGTTCAGTCCTTCGCTAGATTGATTCCTATGAGTTTAAAGTCGATGAACTTTATAGTGGACGTAAAGTCGCCGCAAATAGCCATTGTTCGCCTTGCTTTTCTGCAACAATGAAATGCTCAGATTCAATTTCCTGCTGATCTTTCGTGACAGCCTTCAGATTCAAAGGATGATTTAGCACTTTTGATTGTCCTGTTGCCGAAAAACGCGCAAATCCTAAGTTATGAGCATCTTGAAAAAACGGCGGTAAAATCACGGTCAACGGCTGTCCAATAATCTCCACCGCACTCCATCCAAAAATTTGTTCAAAGTGCGCGTTGACATCCACGACGTTTCCCTGCTGGTCAGCCACAATTACTGCTAGGTCGCCTTGCTTTAGCTCTTCAATCGTGGGAGTAGGTACTGGGGGCATTAAAAATATACCAAATCAGAACTAGATTCACCGCATTATACTCTAGCGATTTAAATCTCGATTTTTCTTAATGTGACTGACGCTAGTTCTGCTCAGAAAGCATCTCTCTCTTTGTTCCAAGGCACATCCTTCTGAAAAGAAGTAATATTCTATACTGAAAATCCGAAGTGGTCACAATAATTTGCGCCGGATTTTTTTGGATTGGGCACTATGAATTAGCACTGGAGACAAGAAAAGGCTATATCCAGTCGTGCAATGTCTGGAAACTTTAGAACTATCCAATGAAGACAAATACACCTCATCAAATAGATTCAGAGTTCGCTTATCAGGAGGATGTCATTGAGATTGCCATTGTGGGTTCAGGGGCTAGAGGATTAAGTATTCTAGAGCGGATCATTGCCTTTGCAAGAGCAGATCAGTTTCGATGTCCGATGATGGTTAAAGTTTTCGATCGTGACATCTTCGGTCCGGGCTGCCACTCCATCAAGCAACCCGAGCATTTACTTGTTAATACCATTGCTAGTCAAATCACGATCTTCTCTGACCCAACTGTTCAGGGGTCAGGATTTTCCCTGAATGGTCCTTCTTTCTATGAATGGCTTTGTGACCATTACTCCGGCTTATCGCCTGATCCAAATGCCTACTATCCCCGCAAGTACTTAGGGCAATATCTGGCATGGAGCTTTGACTATTTGCGCCAGCTTGCTCCAGCGACCCTCAGGATTATTACGGTCTCAAAGTATGTGGTTGCTGCATCTGCGATCGCACAGTCGGCTAGCCCAACCTGGAAACTTACCGTTGAGAGCGGTGACACTCATGTTGTCCAGTATGTGTTTCTAACCACTGGGCATGAACAGGAGACATTGACCCCAGAGCAATGTGAACAACGGCTGTTTCCAGCCTATCCGTTAGAAACGGCTGTCTCAGGGATTCAGCCGCATGAAACGATTGCAATGGAGGGGTTAGGACTCTCAGCTTGTGATGTGATCTCGATGCTAACGGTAGGAAGAGGCGGTAAATTTGTTCGCGATCGCAGCCGTCATCTCTGCTATCAAGCCTCAGGACAGGAGCCAACAATCATTGGATTTGCGCGATCGGGATTGCCGATCACTGCTCGGGCTGTGAATGAGAAAGAACTGCGCGAACAATACAAAGCACAGTTTCTCACGAGAGACGCGATCGCTCAACTCAAACAGCAGTATGGTCAGCTTGATTTTGAAAGGCAAGTGCTACCTCTGCTCCTTGCAGATATGGAATTTGTATATAGCAAAACCTACATTCAAAAGCACAAAGGCTTTACTGCGGCTCATGACTTTGCCAATCACTATCTCACTGCTACAGAAGCCCAGCGGCAGTCGATTATTGCGTTTGAGATTCCGTTAGACCAGCGCTTTAATTGGAGTCGTTTAGTGCAGCCGATTCCTCAAAGTAGCTTATCGTCTCATGAGCAATACAAAACCTGGTTGCACGATTACTTACATGAAGACCTGAGCGATGCGAATGAAGGCAATCTCTCGAATCCTTTGAAAGCTGCCTGCGATGTCCTGCGAGATGTACGAGATAACTTGCGCTACGTCATCGACTTTGGAGGCTTGACTGAGACAAGTCACCGATGGCTCGTCCAGACGTTTCTTCCGATTATGAACCGTCTAGCAGTAGGCCCTCCAAAAGCTCGGCTTGAAGAAATGCTGGCACTGCAAGCGGTCGGAATCTTAAAGCTCGATATTGGACCGAATCCACAGTGTCAATTTGACCAAGTTCGGCAGCGATTTGTCATCCAAGGACGGTTTGAGCAGGTTGAAGCTGATGTGTTGATTCGCTCTCGAATCGCCATGCCTCCACCTCAAGCGAGTTCTAATCCTCTGCTTCGGCAATTGGTTGGGGATGGGATCTCTCGCCCATTTATGAATGGGCAATTTCATCCAGGTGGATTGGATGTATCGAGAGGGCTGAATTTGATTGACCAGATGAATGTTGTTTATCTTAACTTCTGGGTATTGGGAACCCCGATCGAAGGACCTAAATTCTACACATTTATCTTGCCTCGCCCGTTTGTCAATTCAACTGCACTGTTGGATGCCGATCGAGTTGTACAGGCATTGTGCGATCAACTTCGTTGCCAACAGATGCGCCAGTCTAGTCAGATTCAGGTACTGCATTAGATTCAAGTTGCTTTCAAAGCATTCTTTGGTGATTAATGAAGTGAAAATGTTTTCTCGATCGAATTTTTGGCTGGCTGGATTAGCTGCAACATTTACCGGAAATGGAATTGGGCGGTTTGCTTATATCACCCTGATGCCTGTTCTGATTCAAGCGAACTGGTTTTCTAAGGAAGAAGCGGCTCAACTGGGCGTTGCCTCTTTACTCGGATATCTTCTCGGTCCTTTTCTGATTCAACAGGTTCACGCTTACGTCAGCCGTGCAAATTTGATGCGACTGGGAATGGTGCTTTGTTCGAGTAGCTACTTGGCTTGTGCTTTTCCAGACATGAGTTTTGTGTGGTTTTATGGCTGGCGACTTTGCTCAGGCGTTGGGGGAGCAATCTTGATGATCTTAGCGGCTCCGATGATTCTTCCTCACATTCGTCAGGAGAGTCGGAGTCGAGTCGCTGGCGTGATTTTTTCGGGAATTGGCTTAGGTGCTGCATTATCTGGACTCTTAATTCCAGTTCTCGTCGAGATTCATATCACCGTTGCTTGGATCACACTGGGTCTGACTTGTGCTGGATTAACAGGAATGACTTGGAAAATCTGGGCTGAACTAGAGCGCTTCAGCCCGCTCAATGTTGTTTCTGCTCCTCAAGTCTCAACCTCTGCGTCGCAAAAGTTCAAGAAGTTACAAGAGCGATGGATCGCATATCTTCTCGTTGCCTATGCGTTTAATGCGATCGGATTTTTGCCTCACACATTGTTTTGGGTCGATTTTCTCGTTCGAGATCTAAAATTCTCGCTAGCAACAGGAGGATTATCTTGGGCGCTGTTTGGGATTGGGGCGGCTGTAGGTCCGATCTTGACTGGAATACTCGGCGATCGCTTGGGGGTTCGTCGCTGCTTATTAATCGGGTTTGGACTAAAAGCGTTTGGGGTAGCGTTACCTTTATTGACTCAGCAGCTTTGGGTCTTACATTGCTCTGCTTTTTTGGTTGGGATGTTTACGCCAGGAATTGTGACGCTGGTTTCAACGTACTGTCTAATGTTGGTCGGTTCTCAGGAGCATCATCGCGCTTGGGGAGCGATGACGTTTTCTTTCGCTTTGACGCAAGCGATCGCAGGCATGGGCATGGCAACTTTATTGCATCATCTGAATTCTTATCTCCCGCTCTATGCAATGAGTGCGACGGCTCTAGTCCTCTCGATTGTCTGTATTCTCTGCATTCCCCAAAACGTCACACTCTCCGAATCTGTGTAAAGGTATGAAACTTTATCTCAACAATACTTCTCCCTTTGCCCGATGGGTATTAGTTTGTGGATTAGAGTATGTCATTCCAACTCTGGAATTAGTCTGGGTCGATCCCTGGGCAACTCCCGCAAATCTGACGCGGGTTAATCCATTTTCTACTGTTCCGGTATTGCAGCTAGACCAAGGTGAAGCCTTGTATGAAAGTAGTAGTATCGTTCGTTATCTGATTCCTACTGCCGCTCCATCGTTGAGAGAATTGCAGCGATTAGCCCTGGGTAAAATGCTGCTAGAAACCGCCTTCCGCCATGTCAGTCTCAAGCGAAATTCTCTAATTGATGGCCCACCGCATCCATTGATCGAGCAGACTTACCAAGGACTGACTAGAGTGTTGCAAGGCTTATCGACTGAGAATTTGCCGAGCTTTGCACCTACAGAAATTCCAGATATCGCGAGCTTACAGTTATCAGTTGGATTAGATTACATTGCGTTTCGCTGCCCCGATTTACTCACAGCCTGCGCCGATCGATCGCTACAAGAACGACTTCTGATGTATCAATCACGCCCCAGTTTTGCTTTAACCACATCGCTAGCGCTGACAGCCCAGCCAGCAGAGCTTAGCCTCACCCCTTTCTGAGAGTAAGTAAGTATGATAGGGTCAATTCAAATCGATCTCTAGATCTGAGTTGTTGTTCAATTTAGCCGTTATGCCAAAAGCAGTCGTCTTATTATCTGGCGGATTGGATTCAGCAACTGCCGCTGCTCAAGCGATCGCAGATGGATATGATGCGATCGCGCTCTCGTTTCGCTATGGTCAACGCCACGATCGCGAACTTCAAGCGGCTCAGGACATTGCCAACCATTTGCACCTCTCGCAACATTTCACGATTGATGTGAATTTGGCACAGTGGGGCGGGTCAGCACTGACAGATTCAGAGATCGCCGTTCCGACCGCAGGCGTTCAAGCGAATGAAATCCCAATCACTTATGTGCCGGGACGAAATACTGTATTTATTGCGATCGCGCTTTCACTTGCAGAAGCGCAAAGCGCAGAAGCTATCTACTTAGGCATTAATGCTGTCGATTATTCAGGTTATCCCGATTGTCGTCCTGAATACCTTGCAGCTTTTCAAACCCTAGCTCAACTCTCTTCTAAGACAGGATTAGAAGGCAATGCGCCGAAATTGATTGCGCCTTTGATCATGGACTCCAAAACCGACATTGTGAAACGAGCGGTGAAATTAGGAGTCCCGATCGAGAAAACCTGGTCATGCTATCAAGGCGGAGCAGAACCCTGTGGAATCTGTGATTCTTGTCGAATTCGCGATCGCGCTCTGATTGAAGCGGGACATTCACAATTTGCAACTGCATCAGGACAGGAATTCTATCGAAACTGTTAAGAAAATTACGATCGAAACAACTTGAAAAGATGAATAAACGTTAAATCTAAATGAGTGCAGATGCTCATTCATTACTTAATAAATCGGAAATGAAATCTAAAACAAAAAAGTAGTCGAGCCTGTTTAAGACTGGCTACTTTTTGTTTGGAAAGTGATTGTACAAGCCTTATATCGGCTAGAACTCACCTGAGAGTTGCCAAGTTCAGGTGAGAAATAAATCACTGAAGGATTTGATTGTTTCTAAGAAAATTGAAGATTCATTCGATAAAGTTTGCGGGAAATATTTCTAAAATCTTAAAAGCTAAGAAAAACCGAAGCGAAAAAAACAGCAAATTAAGATTAAAACTCAATCGTTACAGCGTTTCTAGCTCATTTCATCTAAAAAGAACTTCAAAACATAGCGGCTATATTGAAGCTCTAGCTTGGTAACTCTGTCATGGTCTTTCCGTCCACCTACATCCTACTTTTAGCTCCACAACTTGAAGAATTAGACGGACTAGAATCTCTACTCCAACAAATGGCTCTTGACGTGGAAATTGTTAACACTGCCGATCAAGCTCTTGCGAAGGTCAGTCAGAAGCCGCCGTGCTTGATTATCTTGCAGGAGCATCTGCGATCGCAGTCATTAATTCATCAATTGAGAAGAATTGGTCATGCCGATCGCACAACATTAGTCATTGTGACTGAAACGGATTCTCCAAGTTGGCTGCATCAAGAACAGCATCCAGATGTCGATGGCTTTCTCGTCAAACCGCTCAGCCCGGACGTGATTTTCTCTCTGATTCATTCTGCTTCAGCCCGTCAATATTGTCAGTTGTTCTAAAGTTCCAGTTTTTTGAAATCATTCCGTTGACAGATTTTTCTGATGGCTCATCTAAAAAAGATAAAGAAATCTAATTTTCCTGCCTCACCCAATAGTCAAAGTGCGTGAGTAATAACTCCTCTTTATCTTTGGTCTTTTGCGATAAATCTAAGTAATTTCACGCTTTGCACCTTCTTCTACCGCAATTTCTAGGGTAAAGCCTGATTAATTAAGCTAATCTTTGAACTGTTTCAGTCCCCAAAATATCGGCTACCGTTATCAACAGAGATAGATAGATTTACACCCTTTGGAGGACGCATCACCAAACAAGCGTGGATCTCACAAAGATTTTGCGTTAGATTTAGAGCCAGATTCAGTACCGACCACAAAGCCAACCCATCCTTAGCAATCTAGAAAATCTAGCTGTGTTACCTAAACAAAAGAGCCGCAATTCCTTTGTGAATGCTCTATCGCAATGGCAACGTGAACGCCAAGCACAGTACATTTCATCAAGATTGCAAATAAAGAAATTAGAAAGAGGGTGCAACTTTTGTGAGAAAGGCTACAATCGGGGAGACATTCTAAACATTTTAGAAATAATGATCTCAAAAATTCGAGAGATGCCAACCGTAATTCTTCGGAAAATAAGAGTGGCAAAAAATTTTGAATGATCATTAAATACGATCTCTCTACTGCACACCAGCCAGATTGAACCCGTGAGATTTCTCACGAGAACCATTCACCTCTGGGTCAGCAAGACTGCATCGACCAGACCAACATCTGGATTTTTCAGTGCTGGGACATTTTACTTCATTACTTAAGGAGCATGAGGAACGCGGCATGACCCAAGCCAAAGACTTACTTGTTGAAGAAACCTTCGACCCTTCAGAAGCGCTAGAGGTAGACGTAGATCTAGACGACCTTGAGGACCTCGACGATTCGGATCAAGGGGATGACGATGAAGAGGGGAAACCCGGTAAGGGACGCGCCACTCGTCGCCGGACTCAAGCTAAGAAAAAGCATTACACCGAAGATTCGATCCGGTTGTATTTGCAAGAAATCGGTCGGATTCGTCTATTGCGTGCCGACGAAGAGATCGAACTTGCTCGAAAGATTGCTGATTTGCTTGAACTTGAGCGGATTCGCTTCCGTCTTGCAGATAAATTAGATCGCGAACCGACCGATGCAGACTGGGCAAACGAGGTCAAGATGCCGCTGCAACAGTTCCGACATCGGTTGCATCTTGGTCGTCGTGCGAAAGACAAAATGGTGCAGTCGAACCTTCGTCTTGTGGTGTCGATCGCGAAGAAGTATATGAATCGCGGTTTGTCGTTTCAAGATTTGATTCAAGAAGGCAGTTTAGGTCTGATTCGAGCGGCTGAGAAGTTTGACCACGAAAAAGGTTACAAATTCTCGACCTACGCGACTTGGTGGATTCGTCAGGCGATTACGAGAGCGATCGCGGATCAGTCGAGAACGATTCGTCTTCCGGTTCACTTGTATGAAACCATTTCGCGAATTAAGAAGACCACGAAACTGTTGTCGCAAGAAATGGGTCGCAAGCCGACTGAAGAAGAAATTGCAACTCGGATGGAAATGACGATCGAGAAGCTTCGG
>JALOOO010000069.1 GCA_025454375.1 Leptolyngbya sp. Prado105
GCTGAGATTAATTGCCCAGCTTGTGGACTTCGGTATGCAGTCAGAGAGGGGGTTGTTGAAGAATTAACGCCTCCTCGCTGAGATTGATTCGCTACGTTGGCGAGAACTCCGCCCTAAACGTAGCAAACCCCATTCCTCTTTACTTCCATTCACCTAACCAAGATACTCACTCATGTCAGTCTCATCACAACGATGGGCAGTTGTAGGCGGCGGCATTCTAGGCATGACCCTCGCACTCCGGCTCGCTCAACAAGGCAAGCAAGTTACTTTATTTGAAAGCGCTCATCAGTTTGGTGGGCTAGCAAGTGCTTGGCGATTGGGGAATATTTTCTGGGATCGGCACTATCACGTGACCTTACTCTCAGATATGCACTTGCGATCGCTGCTCACAGAACTTGGCTTAGACCAAGACATGAAGTGGGTGGAGACGAAAACTGGATTTTTTACGGATGGCAAACTCTATTCGATGTCGAACACGCTGGAATTTTTGAGCTTTCCAGCATTGGGATTGATCGATAAGCTGCGGTTGGGTTTTACAATCTGGTATGCCTCGAAGGTGAAAAACTGGAAAAAGCTAGAAAAAATTCCGGTCGTAACCTGGTTGAGAAAGCTATCAGGCGATCGTACCTTTGAAAAAATTTGGTTGCCATTGTTGCGATCGAAGCTGGGTGAAAATTACCGCATTGCTTCTGCTTCATTCATTTGGGCGATTATTGCTCGGATGTATGCAGCACGCCGAACTGGTTTGAAAAAGGAAATGTTCGGCTATCTTCCGGGTGGATATGCTCGCCTGCTGGCGAGGTTTGTGGAGGTTCTTGCAGAACATGATGTCGAAATGAAAGTTGGGCATCGTGTGAGTCAAGTCGCCCGCAAAAATGGGCAGGTTCAGCTTGAATTCACCAATGGACAGAGCGAGAATTTTGATCAAGTTGTCCTCACGATGGCATCTCCGATCGTGGCGCAGGTCTGCCAGGGACTATCGGCGATGGAATCTGATCTGCTCAAAAATGTCGAATACCAAGGAATTATCTGTGCCTCTTTACTCTTGAAGCAGCCGTTAGCACCTTACTACGTCACGAATATTACTGATTCCTGGGTTCCATTTACAGGTGTCATTGAAATGTCAGCCCTCGTCGATCGTTCAGAATTTGAGCAGCGATCGCTCGTTTATTTACCGAAGTATGTTCCTTGCCATGATCCTGCTTTTCGACTAACCGATGAGCAGCTTAAAGAAGAATTTATTCAGACTTTAGTGCTGATGTATCCCAATTTCGATCGCAATGATTTACTCGCATTTCGTGTGTCGCGGGTGCGGCAGGTATTTGCTATCTCAACGCTGAACTATTCGGACAAATTACCCCCGATGCACACCTCGATTCCAGGCGTTCATATCATTAACTCGGCTCATATTCCGAACGGAACCTTGAATGTGAATGAAACGGTACTGCTTGCAGAAAAATCGGTAGCAGAACTCATCACTTTGTCCAGACAATCAGCGATGGATACTGTTCGCGCCTAGTAGGACTATCGCAGTCCTAGATGAGTCGTAGATTGGAGAGGCGATGTTTCCGAAGCCTAGAACTCAAGCTGGATTGCTATCGATGAAATGAGGACAATGCCAATGCTTACAAAGCAATTTAAACCTATTTATCCCTTGCACTTGGTGATGATTGCGGCGATCGCATTTTTGGTCATGCTGCCAATGCTGCTGTATGGCATTTATGACGCGCATGATCTGCCTGCATTTCATCTGCGCTGGGCAAAGCAGTTCTCTGATCAATTCTGGGCGGGAGAGCTATATCCGCGCTGGTTGTTGAACTTGAATGGGGGATTGGGGAGTCCCACGTTTTTTTTCTATAGTCCAATTCCCTACTATTTCACGAGCTTAATGCGACCCTTAGTGTGGATTGCTGATCCCCTGGGTTGGCATCAATTAAGCTTGGGAGCATTGCTTGGGTTAGTTGCATCGGGGATCACAGCTTATCTCTGGTTGCGCTGCTTAGTTTCACCGAAAGCTGCTCTGATCGCGGCAGTTTTCTATGTGATTGCACCTTATCATTTAGCGGTTGATCTCTATGTTCGATTCGCCTATGCAGAGTTCTGGAGTTTTGTCTGGTTGCCTGTGATCTTGTACTTTACTCACAAGCTAGCAGCAGGGCAAAAAAAAGCAGGGATTGGATTTGCGATCGCCCAAGCTCTCTTGATCATGACGCATCTGCCAACGTTTCTAATTTTCTCACCCATGCCGTTCCTTTACCTCCTTTGGTACGGGAAGCATCGAGCAAAAATTACGATCGCGTTTGGGATTGCATTTATTTTAGCGGTGGGATTAGCTGCAATCTACTGGTTGCCTGCGATGACGACGAAAGATTTCGTCATTCTCAAAGCAGATCCAAACCAGTACGAGTTTTATGACTACACGACGAACTTTTTGTTCTCGGAAATGATCCGAGAGCCATTTAATGGGGTGATTGCTTTTGTTGAAATCTCTAGTATTTTGACAGTAGAACTTGCAGCAGTCGCGTTCTTGATTGCAAATCGTGTCAGTCTAACGCGGCATTCGAGCCTATTTTGGATCGCGATCGCGATCTTTTCGGGATGGATGTGTCTGCCGCAAAGTAACTTTGTCTGGCAATTGCTGCCACCGCTGCAAATTATTGAATTGCCCTGGCGGTTTAATACCATTTTGACGCTGGCAACCACTGCTTTGATCGCACTCGCTAGTGCAGGAATGCAGCCTGTGCGACTCGATCTCAAAACGATTTTCAGCAGGGCGGTCGTGCTTACATTTGGGGCGGGATTAGCTTTCGTTGCGCTTCTTCCGGTGCGAGAGCTTTTATTGACCTGGACTCCAGCTTACAAAGTGCTTCTGATTGTGAGTGTGAGTTTATCGACGATCGTCGTTGCCTTTCTCTTATACAGAATGCGATTCATCAATTCTCGACTCGTTGCAGCGGGTCTTTTACTGACGATCGTATTGCTGTTGTCGAGCAGCATTGTGATGAAGCGCAGTTTATATCCTGTTCTCAATTTAGAGTCAGAACTGGAGATTCAGAGAGATGCGATTTTGCATCGTCCAAAATGGGTGTCTGCATCGCTCTATACAACCGATGGGCTGCGACAGCTAATCGATGAGACATTTCGCTCTGCGGTGACGATCGAAGCTCAAGATCAGGTGAAAGCTACGACTTGGGAGCCTCGAAACTTGACCTTACAGACTGAGTTAGAAACCGAGCAGTGGTTAACATTGAAGCAGTTTTACTACCCAGCTTGGACGGCTCATACTGAGCAGACGGCGCTCTCAATCAGACCTTCACCAGAGGGACTGCTTCAAATTCAGATTCCAGCGGGCAAACAGAGCGTTGCAATTCATCTCGCAATCCTGGCGCAAGAAAAACTCGGGATGTATTTAAGTCTAGGTTCTGGAAGTCTGCTGCTGGCTTGGCTTGTCCTGTCGAGCAAGCCGATTCAGAGATTCGTGTTGTCGAAACGCTCAGGCATGAACTTTAGCTCTTCCCCTTCGGTTAAGTAGCGCTATTTCCTGAAAATAACTATGAAAAATTTATCTGACAAATTTCCTCAAGCTTACGGCGCACCCTGTCGCCCCGATGGGGCTGAACCGCTTGCCATGACCCGTGTGAAGTGCTGTGTCTGTGAGATTGACGATGCTGATGCGGTCGCGGTGGGTGAGGATTTTGAGTATCGCACGAGTCCAGATACGTTTCTCGCTGTGCAATGTCGGGGCTGTGGTCTGGTCTATCTCAATCCCCGTCCTGCCATGAGTCAACTCGATCGCATTTATCCGCGTGACTATCATGCGTATGGATTTTCGGCGGAGCGATTTGGCTTTGTCTACCGGGTGAGACAGCGCTTAGAAGCAAAGCGGTTACTGTCCGCTTGTAAAGGTCTGGGCAAAGAGGCTCGAATCATTGATGTCGGCTGTGGAGATGGTTTCCATTTGCGATTGCTGCGAGACTTTGGACAGGCGACTTGGCGACTAGAAGGCGTTGAACCGAGCGATCTAGCCGTCAAAGCAGGCATGAATGAAGGACTTGAGATTCATCAAGGGATCGTTCAGGAACTAGATTTACCGCAAGAGAGCTATGATTTGGCATTTATGATTGCCACGATCGAGCATGTGGATCACCCAGTTGAAGTGCTTGCCGCAGTTCGATCGCTGCTCAAACCGGGGGGTCGGATTGTCATGGTCACCGACAACACCGATACGCTGGATTTTGAGCTTTTCAAATCCAGGCATTGGGGCGGCTATCATTTTCCGCGACATTGGAATTTGTTTAACGCGACCAATCTGACGCTGCTTGCTCAGAAAGCAGATTTAGAAGTTGCTCAGATAAATACGATCGTCTCGCCAGTGAACTGGGTCTATTCCATCCGAAATACGCTCGTCGATTGGAAAGCACCAAAATGGCTGATCAATCAATTCAGCCTGCAATCTACTTTATCGCTGGGTGTGTTTACGATCTTTGACAACTTTCATCAATGGTTCGGGCATGGCGCGCTACTGAGAGCCGTTTTGAGAAGACCTGTATAACCTGATTTACACCCTGATTTATTTGTCCCAAACTTATGAATATTGAACGCAAGCCTGTCGCGATCGTTGGCGGTGGATTAGCTGGATTGACGGCTGCTTGGTCACTTCGACAGCAGGGAGTTCCCGTCAAGCTCTACGAAGCCGGAAAGCAAATTGCTGGACTAGCAGGGAGCTTTCACGATCCCGATGGGTTTAGTTACGACTTTGGCGCTCACTTTGTCACCAATCGGCTTGCGGCAGCGATCGGGATTGGCGCACTCTGTCGAGATGTCCGCTACTATGGCGAAACCGTCTATCTCAAAGGTCGAAACTACACCTATCCCTTTGGACTGCTGCAAAATCCGCGCTATGTGGCAAGCGGCATTGCCAGCAAACTCAAGCAACACAAGCCCAAAAATGCAGCAGAATGGTACCGCGCTGAATATGGCAAAACATTAGCCGACGAAGTTGCAATTCCTTTGACTGAAGCTTGGTCGGGGGCTGCGGCTGAAGATCTCGCCACTTCAGTAGGCGATAAGCTTCAAGCTGGAATTACCCAAACTGTTGTGCATAAGCTGATGGCACGCTTCACCCAGCGAGCCGTCACCAATGGCTATAGTCATGATATGCCTGAGAATCCCAATGTTTGGCATGTCTATCCAAAAGGGGGCTTAGGCTTACTCTGCCAAAAGCTTGCAGAAGACCTTCAAGACTGCATTCAGCTAGATTCGCCTGTTGAAGCGATCCTAGTCGAAAACGGAGAAGCCGTTGCCGTGCGCGTCAAGGGCAAAGAACAGGCTGCTGCTGCGGTAATTAGTACTGCGCCCTGTCATATTTTAGCAAAGCTTGTTCAAGGGTCTGATGCGCTCAAGCCGCTTGCACAGTTCAAATATCGCCCAATGGTATTTGTGAATTTGCGGTTGCACGGGCGCGGATTGCTCTCTGACACAGTAGTTTGGACCCCTGAGCAGCATTCTCTCTTCTTCCGATTAACTGAAACGCCATTGTCGATGCCGTGGCTTGCGCCTGAAGGAAAAACCCTGATCACCGCAGATATTGGCTGTGAGATGGGCGATGAAATCTGGCGCATGTCAGAAGAAGAACTCGGAGAGCGTTGCATTGAGCATCTCAGTGAGATCATTCCAGATGCGCGGCGACGCTACTTTGGCTGTCGGGTTCTGAAGACTCCGATCGCTTATCCCGTTTTCTTGAGTGAGTATGAGGAGCATCGTCAGCGATTGGCTCACTCCACAAGCATTTCAGGACTCTATAGCATTGGGCGCAATGGTGAATTCGCTCACTTGCTCATGGAGGACATCTACTGGCGCACCACATCAAAAATGCGCCATCTCGCAGCTACTTTGAATTAGTGTGAACCCTATGAGTCATCGCAGAAAGTCGATCGCAAGTTTATCGCTAGACCTGGATAACCAGTGGTCTTACATGAAAACCCATGGAGATGAAGGCTGGGAGTCTTTTCCGTCTTATCTAAATATTCTGATTCCGCGTGTGTTGCAGTTTTTGAATCAGCGAAATCTGAAAATTACGTTTTTCATTGTGGGGCAAGATGCTGCGCTTGAGAAGAATGTGTCTGCTTTAAGAGCCATCACCGAACAGGGTCATGAAGTGGGCAATCACTCGTTTCTACATGAGCCTTGGCTGCATCTGTACACTGAAGAACAGATCGATACAGAACTCGCGATCGCAGAGAAACACATCGAACAGGCGACCGGACAGCGCCCAGTTTGTTTTCGAGGACCTGGATTTAGTCTGTCTCGTAGCGTGCTACAAGTTCTCGCCCGACGTGGCTATCTCTGCGATGCTTCCACTTTTCCAACATTCTTAGGTCCTTTGGCGCGCGCTTACTATTTCATGACCAGTAAGCTCAGTAAAGAAGAACTAGAACAACGCAAGCAATTGTTTGGACGATTTCAGGATGGATTTCGTCCACTCAAACCCTATCGCCTGAGAATGGATGCAGGGAGTCTCGTCGAGCTTCCCGTGACGACGATGCCCGTGTTTAAGGTTCCGATTCATGCGAGCTACATTCTCTATCTCGGCGTATTCTCTCCGCTGTTAGCAATGCTGTATTTCCGCAGTGCGATCGCGCTCTGTCGCTTATTCCGAGTGCAGCCATCCATTCTGCTTCATCCCTTGGACTTCATGGGTTGTGATGATTTACCAGAGCTTGCATTCTTTCCCGCAATGAACTTGCCCAGTCATAAGAAGCTAGCCATGATGAGCCAGATCATTTCAGTTCTGACAGATCAGTTTACCGTGCTGACGATTTCGCAACATGCTCAGCAAATGGCAAGAGCAGAAAACATTCCCGTCATGCACCCCAGCGCGATCGCACTGTAATGATCCCCTGTAATTTCAAGTAGACAGTGATCGAACTGTCCCAGGACATCGACCGTTTTCTAGGGTCATTGGATTGCAATCGATAGCTTTACTCCTATCGATTGCATTGCTTTGTGTATCTTGCTTCACGAAACTAGCTCAAATGTAAAAAGATTCTATTTGATCACAGATTAGTAGCACAAGCTATTGCCCTCCATAGATAGGCATGATAAAAATTAAGGGTAGCTGCAAATTTTCCGCGTTATTCCACTGGACAAATTTGCAAAAACTTGCTTACACGGTGATGTTACCGTTCAAGACTTCACAAATTCAGAGGTTGACTCAGCTAAATTACTGAGAACCCCAATCGAAGACCTCTTGTAAAACATCCAAACTACTCTCCTGATTGACTTGTCACTCAACATTTATGCAACTGCAAATCGAACATGTGTGTTCCCTGCCCTCGCGGCAGACCTGTGTCATCTGTTCTCACTTCTTCCAGCCAAACCTCGCCAGAGTGATTGTCTACACCAAGGATGAAGCTCAAGGCGATCTCTGCCCAGCCTGCCTCTCTCAGGGCGCGAGCTTTGTCCGAACTCGCTTAGAGCAGACCCTAAACCTATCTGCGAGCTAACCTCAGCACACGGCATTGCAAATCCCGGTATCCACAAAACTGATTGCCTCGATTCCTGCATCACTTGTGAACTGCTGCACCATTGAAGAAGAAGGAGCAGAAATGAAATTTCCTGAAGCGTCTGAATTACAACCTATCCAATTTTCTCCCAACTTAATGATCGCTCCCCTCAATCGGTTTCATCGCTCAACACAATCCTGGGTGAAACGCAGCATTGATATTGCGGGAAGTCTAGTTGGGCTACTCATTTTATCGATTCTGTTTGTCCCGATTGCGATCGCGATCAAGCTCGATAGTCCAGGTCCGATTTTCTACAAGCAAATCCGCTGTGGATTAGGCGGTCGCACCTTTCAAATTCGCAAACTGCGATCGATGGTAGACAATGCCGAACTGCTCAAGAAACACATTAAAAACGAAGGCAGTGAGTTGCTCTTCAAAAACGAGAATGATCCTAGAATTACGAAAGTAGGTCATTTCCTGCGTCGAACTAGCTTAGACGAACTCCCGCAGCTTTGGAATGTATTGATCGGAGATATGAGCTTAGTCGGAACCCGTCCCCCGACCTTAGATGAAGTCGCTCATTACAACGATCGACATTGGCGACGTTTAGAAGTCAAGCCTGGATTGACCGGAGAATGGCAGGTCAGTGGTCGCTCTAAGATCAAAGACTTTGAACAGGTTGTGAATCTGGATCTGAGATATCAAGAGCGATGGAATGTTGGCTATGACCTGCTGATCATTCTAAAAACGCTGAAAGTTGTCTTAGTGCGCGAAGGAGCTTACTAGATTGCTCTAGATTGTTTCGGAACTCCAAGCTTGTTGAAGACTTGGGGTTCTCGCGGTGTTTGCCCTTCTCTAAGCCTTTCCCATGCAAAAACCAGTCCTCACTATTTTTTATCAATTCAACCCTTGGCGAAGTAGCATCGGCGGCATTCAAACGATTATTCGATCGTTTCTCAAATACGCCCCCGACTCCTTCGAGGTTCGCTTTGTTGGAACCAGCGACGACCCTGATGAAATTCCGTTTACTTGGCGAGAAATGGACTATGCGGGTCGAGCCATCCAATTCATGCCGATCCTCACCCTACAAGACGACAATCACCGCAAACGGATTCCAATCACCGCCCGATACACATCTGCGTTACTTCGCACCTGTCTCGAATCCGACTTCATGCACTTTCATCGTCTAGAACCCACGATCGCATCGAAACGCTGGCGAGGTGAAAAGACGCTGTTTGTCCACAACGACCTCAAACAGCTTGCTTCTCAACTCAAAGCACCCGCGCTGTATCTAGCTCTAGAGCGCTACTTGATTCATCAGTTTGATCAAATTCTCTCTTGCCACACGGGATCGCTAGAACTCTATCGAGAACTGTATCCCAGCTTGAGCGATCGCGTTGCTTATATCAATAATTCATTTGATGATGGAGTCTTTCAGCCTGCTGGGGATCGCAGAACTCACCGCCAATTACTCGCGCAGAAATTAAACCTGCCTGAAGAGACGCAGTTCATTCTGTTTGCAGGACGACTGCAACCCCAGAAAGATCCGCTATTACTTGTGCAATCGATCGCAGCACTCTCTCACCCGAACGCGCATTTACTTATCGCCGGAGATGGAGAGCTAGCTCCTGAAGTGCGCGCCGAGATAGCTCGATTAGGGATTCGAGGCACAATGCTCGGTGCGCAAACTCAAGCCGAAATGCTGACACTCTATCAAGCCGCAAATGTCTTTGTGTTGAGTAGTCAATTTGAAGGATTGCCCGTTGCCGTCCTCGAAGCTTTAGGATGCGGCACCCCAATTGTGACAACAGACTGCGGCGATACCCCCAAACTCTTGAGCCTGAGTAGCGGCATTGTCTGTCCAGATCGATCCCCAAAGACGATCTCCCACGCTCTCGATCGAGTGTTATTCAATTCGGATGATTATCCGGTTGAAGCTTGCTTGCGAGCGGCTCAACCCTACGCGGCACGAGCCATTGTCAGCCAAGTTTATCAAGAGATGCTGTCGAGATGGAAAACCCGATCGCATCCGCGAGTTCCATTACTGCGATCGTACACGTAAATTTTGGCAGACTGTCACAGGTAGAAATGCAACATACATCTAGAAAAACCGCAATTTGAAGCAAAAGCAGAGTAAAAAACACAACACTAATACTAATTAGTTTGTGACACTTTAAGTATGTGAATGTTTCAAATAGTGAATTAGTTTGATGTAGAGTGGAGTGGCATTAAGTATTAGAAACTGGCGAATACTGCAATGACCCATTCTAGAATCATGCAGGAAACCGTCAAGGTAACAGGGTTGTAAATACCACTAGAACTATTTCTAGAATGGTTTCAATTGTTCAAATTCATTCGATCTAAACAATGAGAGCGAAGAACAATGCCGACTCTGGCGCGATGACTTTAGATAGTCTAGAGAAACTTGATTTTCAGAATTATTGGTTAATTGCAAAACGACGTTGGAAGCCGACGGCTGCAATCATTGCTGCGAGTCTGATCGCTTCTGGGTTTGTTGCATCTTCTCAGAAGCCAACCTACATGGCAACCGGGAAGATCGTGCTGAAGCCCAACAAGCTTCCTTCACTGACTGGACTGGGAGGCGAAGCGGCAGGACGAGTTTCTAACCTGACGATGCAGAGCAATCCCGTGAGAACGGAAGCGCAGAATGTCGTCTCTCGTCCGGTCATGCAAAGTACGATCGAGGTATTAAAACTCACCGATGGTGCTGGTAACCCCTTACATCCCGATGCGTTAGCGAAAGCGATTAAAGTCAAAGATGTCGCAGGCGCAGACGTACTTCAGATCACTTATGAAGACCGTGATCCCGAGAAAGCTGCCGCTGTGCTAAATCAAGTCATGACTCAGTATCTGAAGGCAAATGTGGTCGAGAACCGATCCGAAGCTGCTGCTGCTCGGGAATTTATTGCCGAGCAGTTGCCCAAAACAGAAGCAACGGTGAGTCAAGCCGAAGCAGCCCTCAGGCAGTTTAAAGAGCGCAGTGGAATTGCTGATACCAAAGCAGAAGAAACTCGGCTTAACGAAGCAATTAGCACGCTTGAGAAGCAAATTTTAGAAGCGAATACTGATCTCGCAGAAACCGCAACCCGGTATGAAAAGCTCGCAGAAACGCTCAATATGAGTGCCGATCGCGCATTAGACATTAGCTCACTCAGCCAAGATGAAAGCATCAAGCAAGTTGCCACCCAGCTTCAGCAGGTGCAAACTCAACTAGAGCTAGAGCGCACTCGCTATACCGACAAGCATCCCGCGATCGTCAATCTGCAAGAGCGAGAGCAAACCCTCAAAGCCTTGCTAGAAGACCGCATCTCTCAGACGGTGAATGCTGACTCAATCACCCCTAGAGATCTGGCTCCTGGCTCATTGCGTCAGGATTTGATGAAAGATTTTGTCACCACCGAAGTTCAGAAAACGGGGGTGTCGAGTCGATTAGCATCCTTAATCGCCGCGCGCAATGCTTACCGCGATCGCATCGTGCAAGTTCCACGCTTGGAGCAAACCCAGCGAGAACTTCAGCGTCGTCTAGATGCCGCACAATCGACCTACGAAACGCTATTGAAGCGACTTCCAGAGGTGCAGTTGACTGAGAAGCAAAATGTCGGAACCGCTCGAATCGTCGAACGTGCCGCCGTTCCAGATACCGCATCAGGTTCAAAAAGTAATATGTTCTTACTCCTTGGTGCAGTAATTGGAACCTTGCTATCGCTTGGAGTCGTGACATTTCTTGAACTGCGTGATAAATCAATCAAAACGCTCAAAGAAGCCCGCGATCTCTTTGGATATACCTGGTTGGGCACAATTCCTTACTTTGGTAGACCGATCATGGCGCGATCGAGGAAACAAGAATGGTCGATTCCAGAACTGCCTGTCCGGGATGCTCCGCGCTCAGTAGTCAGTGGTTCATATCGAATGCTGCAAGCCAATTTGAAGTTTTTGAGCCTGGATGAAAAGCTCAAAAGCGTGGTGATTACCAGTTCTGTCCCACGTGAAGGCAAATCGACGATCGCGGCAAACTTAGCAGCGACTATGGCGACTCTGGGGCGGCGAACTTTGTTGATTGATGCAGATTTGCACCATCCGTCACAGCACCATATTTGGAATTTAACGAATGTGGGAGGATTGAGTCACGTGATCGTTGAGCAGACGAATACAAGAGATGCGATCGTGCCTGTGATGCAGAATCTTGACGTTTTGACCTGTGGGGTGATTCCACCGAATCCGCTGGCATTACTCGACTCTAAGCGCATGGCATCCTTAATTCAAACCTTTAAGCAACAATATGACTTTGTGATTGTGGATGCGCCTCCGCTGATTGTTGCCGCAGAGACTCTAACACTGGGCAAAATTGTCGATGGGCTAATCTTAGTTGCAAGACCGGGTGTTGTCGATCAAGCCAATGCAACCACCGCGAAAGAACTCCTGGATCAATCTTCGCAGAATGTTCTCGGTATGGTAATCAATGGTGCAGTGCTTGAAAACGATGTTCATGAGTCGTACTACGAACACGACGACTACATTCAAACGCCAATGCAGCGAGTCTACTAGCTTCTATATCTCGATCGCGATGTAGTTGAAGGATGAGATCAATCGTCTCAAAGACTACATCGTGTTTCTGTTCTTGTTCTGATTCACATCCATTTCATAGTTTAAATTTCTTCCCTTTGGCACTAGATTTTGATTTCCCAAAGTGATACATGATCAGCGAGGGTGTTACTAAAAAACATCAAATTGATCGATCTGAAATCTCGTTGCATCATCTATGAGTCTGCGAACTAAAGTCATGCGAGGCAGCGCCTACCTGGTTTTTCGTGAAGGGTTAGGAATGCTGATTAGCATCGGAAATGTTTTACTCGTTACCCGAACCATTGGACCCACGCAATATGGATTGTTCGCAACCGCGTTTGGATTAAGCCAATTTTTACAGCTATTTGGGCATTTGGGAGTCGGAGTCTACCTGATTCGGCAAGAAGGAGATCAGTCTGCAAAAGATTATCAGCAAGCGTTCACCTTACTAGTGGTCTTAGCTGCTATCTTTGGTTCGATCGCATTTCTTGCGACTCCTTTATTGCAGTCATGGCTCAAAATTGAAGGATTTGCGCCGATTTTTGAGATATTGGTGCTTTTTTCTTGTATTACGATCGTCAATCAAGCTCCTCTCTCGAAGTTAGAGCGCGACTTAGCGTTTAAGCAGGTTGCTTGGGTTGAATTGCTCGGACAGGCGCTCTTGTTTGTCGTGTCGCTCACGCTAGCCTTGCGAGGATTTGGGGCATGGGCTCCCGTGGTGGGCTGGTGTGCGCATCAGACCCAGACCTGCTTTTTACTCTGGGGATCATCACGATTGCGTCCAAAAATTTGTTGGGACTGGAGCCAGGTAAAATCGATGCTAGCCTATGGCTCCGGTCTTTCAGCTTCAATGTGGGTTTGGTATTTAAAGACTTTGATTAATCCGCTCCTGGTTGGACGATTTGCGGGTGAGACAGCCGTCGGGCAAATTGCACTGGCAATTCGGATGTTAGACGTGCTGAGTTTTGCGAAGGCTGCGACCTATCGGATCTCGATTTCAGCATTAGCGCAACTACAAACCGATGAAAAGCGTTTGCGACGAGCAATTTCTGAAGGGATGGAACTGCAATTATTAGTATTGGGACCTGTTTTGGTGCTTGCCTGTTGGATTGGTCCAATTGTGTTCCCAATTTTGTTTGGAGCAGAATGGATTCCTGTAATGACGGTGTTTCCTTTCTTAGCATTGACTTATCTGACGAATGCTGCGTTCAATCTCCATTCTTCAACGCTGTTTGTGCTACGGAAAACTTGGGAGGTTACTCTTTTTCATGCGGCTTATGTCATTTCCTTTGCACTGCTGGCATTGATTTTAGTTCCGAAAGCTGGAATTTTAGGCTATGCCTTAGCGGAAGTGCTCACGATCGCGACGTATATGGTGGTGCATTTGTTGATTGATATTTTTATTGGCAGTCCAAATTATCGGATGGCGACAATTTGGTGGGGATCATTCTCACTGGCGTTGTTTAGTTATCAGATCGGATGGTGGGTAGTTGGGGTGCTAGGATTGGTTGCGTTGCTGCCGGATACTCGAAATCGTCTGACGACCTATATGAGCCATCTGCGCACCTTGAAGGCGGGATGATCATGCAAACAAGTCTTGTGATTTTGAATCAAAATCAGGGTGCGTTTTTGGGCGGTGCGATCGATAGCGCTCTGGCTCAAGATGGGTCTGAGATTGAAGTGATTGTCGTCGATCAAGGTTCGACAGATCGATCGCGTGATGTCATGACCTATTACGGCAGTCGAATTCGCGCGATCTACCTTGGCGATGTGGGGCAATCGGCGGGAATCAATGCTGGATTGGTTGCCAGTCGTGGGGAGTTTGTCTGCTTTCTGGCGGCGGATGACATGCTAAAGCCGGCTCGGATTTCAACTGAGTTAAATGCTTTGCTCAATCACCCCAGTGCAGGCTGGTCGTATCATCAATCGAGTGCGGTCGATATGAGTGGCAGACCGCTGCATCCACCGCTGCATCCCTTGTTGTTCAAGCCGCAAATTCTCAAGCAATTTGACCTGCGGCAAAGTTCACTGCATCAAGCGCCATTGCCATTTTCAGGAATCAGTGGCGCATTGTATCGGCGATCGCTGTTGCAGCGACTGTTACCGATGCCTGAGAGTCCTCGTTTGAATCATTTGTATCTATATTATGCCAGTTGTGAGATCGCGCCCGGTCTGGCGCTGTCTGCGGTTCTGCATGAGTCTCGCATCTATGGTGGACGCTTGAGCAATCGGGAAAAGAAACGACTGAATGCAAAAGCTTACCTGTTCACTGCGTACTGGTTAAGGGTGCGATTTCCAGAACGCTGCCGAGATACAGATAAGCTTTTTGCGATTGGATTAGGGTTGTACTACAAAACAGGTGGATTTGAGGCGGAAGACCTAGAGCTTGTGAAAAAATACTGGCGAGAGCGATCGCAAGCCGAGCAGTTTCGGATTCGAGCGATCGCGCTCTACTATGCTTTCATCTCTTAGATCTGCTGAGCAATTAGCTCACCAGTTTTTTCAGCGTTTTCGCAATGCCCAAATCCCGCGCGATCGCGGCGGCTGATCCCAGTACGGGGAGGCGTTCGACCCAGAGTGGATTGATATCGCTCTGTGCCCCACGCTGTACGCCTAAAGCTGGAACCGTGATCAATCGAGCAATGTCCAAGTTTTGCCAGTGGAATACATTGATCGCGCCATCATATGGAATTGGACCACAGAGAATATGTCCGTGCGGTCGCTCTAACATGGCTTCTAAAAAGTTGATTAAGCGATCGAAGATTTGATGATTGACCGCATACATGTGCATCTCAAACACTTCTCGCGGACAGGATTGAAACGCTGGGAGAGATTCTGGAGCAGCGATTGGAGTCGGACAGCCATATCCGAAGTAGACAATATCCCAATTCGTCTGCTGAAGCTGATCGATAACCTGGGCTTGATAAGTTGCGAAGGTTTCGAGCAGTTTTAGATCGTCTTCTAAAATCAAAACATTCTGCAATTGCAGTTCTCTTGCTTGTTTTAAAACGGCCAAATGGCTCAAGAAGCATCCCTTATAGCCAATGGAAGTAAATGGCTCAGGACTCTCTGGCTTCATTGCGGCAAACACCTCGACCTTCCCTGCTGCAAACGGCATTCCAGCCTGTGCTAGCTCCTGCTCCATTTTCCGCAGTCGATCGACGCGATGGGGAAGATTCACCACATAAATGCGATCGAAAAACTCTACAAATTTCATCCCGCTCTCCTACAAAAATTTCTTCAGGAACTTTGGAGCCTACTTCTCTCTTCGAGAACGACTCGGACTATCCGGAGTGTGCCTTGATTCAACGAAAAGCCCCGATCGCACTAGAACGACGCGACTCGCTAGCATAGTCATGCGGCACTTCTGGCAACTCGACTCCTGCATCTTTCGCAGGGGAGTCGTCTTGAATTCGATAGTTCTCAGCAACATGTCCTCGACCTACTGTAAATTTAGGTATGCCAATTACAGATTCTCCTAATTGCACATTGTTGCCATGTGAGACGATTGCGCTACTGTGTGGAATTAAGTTATGACTCGCGGCAATGCCCGCTCCTAAACCATTGCCAAGTTCGATCGTGCCAGAATCGGTAATATTGTTTATGACTTTGACATCATCTCCCCGCACAATATAGATAGAATCCGTATTCGGATCGACTGCATGAATCGTATTGTTGGCAATGATCGAATTTGCTAAGTAACTTGGTCCATTGTTGTAGTTCAAGAAGCGAATCCCGCCTCCTGTGTTGAGAATTACATTATTGATCACGGACACGCGACGAACTGAAGCACTCTCCCCATCTGTTCCAATATCGATCGGTTCATTTGAAATTCGCACTCCGTCAGGACGATCGCGATCGGATTGATTGTATTTTCCTGTGTTGTAGATGAAGTTGCCATCTACTGTCAGATTTTCTCCATCACTGTCGAGATAGATATTCACTGACCAGTTATCAAAGACTTCATTATCCCGAATTGTCCAGTCATTACAGCCTTGAGTGGGTCCGACTCCTTCTCCGTGATTGTCGTGAATTTTGTTATGGTCGATCGTGATGTGATTCGCTTTCGAGCCAACAATGGCATGAGGCCAGTTTACCCCACTGTTTCGCGGAGCTTGAACGATCGCATTGTTGTGAATATTATTGTTAGAAAGTCGCGCTAGATTCCAATTGTCAAACCGAATCGCACTATCCCATGATGCGGTAATTTCACAGTTCTGCACGACGAGATCTTCCCCGATGCCATCTTTCCAATGTGCTGCCCAAATTCCCGTCTCACCCCCTCGATCGACAATCCCATCAATCACAACATGATTCACTCGATCGAAGAGATGAATCCCGGTTTTGAATTGATCGTGCCAGTTGATCAAGACGGTATTCTCCTGAGTCGGCTTTGCACCATTCATCGCCCACAGCGAAATCTTACCGTTGGAGGTATCGACCCAGTAAGTGCCTTCTTTTAGCGCATCTGGATCATCCACGCGGACTAAGGCTTGATGATCGACCACAATCCGTTTCGTAAAATCAACATTGTCGTTTGTCGCATCTGAGACAACTGCTGCTGCTTGATAGATTGATCCCCCAATATTTTGCCACTCACGGGTCTGTAACCCGTGATCAATGATCACCCGCGCCCCAGGTGCGCTTCTCATGGTGATTGGCTTGTCTTTTTCGCCACTTTTGCGAAAACTAAGCTGACGTTCGTAGTAGATCCCTTCCTGAATCAGAACTGTATCTCCAGGATTTGCAGCATCAATTGCGTGTTGAATTGTCCGAAACGGGCGATTTTGCTCGCCAGAGTTACTATCTGCACCATTCACGGATACATAAATTGTGCTATCAGAACTCAAAGCAGCAAAGCGAGACTCAGTAGCAGCAGCGCTTAAGGGGGAATGATCCCAATTCCAAGGTTGAGAATGAACCTGTAAACTATCATTCCAGAGCGCATTCGATTGTGTTAGGTATCCCATGAGGAGGATTCCAAGAATCCATTGAATCAGTGTCCTCATACCATACGAGAATCGCTGGATACCTCTTCTGAAGAAAAAGCGATTTTTACAACTTTTGATTCTTTTAATTTTGTCCTGACAGTTCTTCATCTAATCTCAGTACATTGCAGCTTTGAGGGTGGAAGATTCAAAACTTTAGCATAGCGATCGAGCGATTGCTCCAACGAGTAGTAAGCGGCTCTCTCTTGTAAGATAGCGGAGGAAATCGGACGCGCTAACGTCTGCTCGATCGCCTGAGCTAACTGCTCCAGGTTGCCAACTTCGACCAGCACTCCATATTTCCCACCTGCAAGAATTTCATCGGGACCACTCGGACAGTTCGTTGCCACCACAGGGGTTCCAACTGCCATCGCTTCGATCAGTACCGTGGGCAATCCTTCAAACCAGGACGACAGCACAAACAAATCCGCCTGACGCAGATAAGCATAGGGATTCGAGACAAATCCAGGGAGTAGAACATCTTCCTCGATGCCTAAGCGTTCGATCTGAGCTTCGAGCGCGGTTCGTGCTTCGCCTTCCCCTAAAATCATCAAGCGCACAGGGCGCGACTGGCGCACTTTTGCAAATGCTTCGAGCAGGAGTGGATAGTTTTTCTGATGCGCTAATCGTCCCACACTCATGAGCACCGGGATCTCAGATGCAAACCAAGGATGCTCGATCGAGGTTTGGGCGCGTTCTAGTAAGTCTGGAGTCACGACTGGATTATGAATGACTTGAATCAGATCACCCCGCACTCCAATTTGCCTCAAGTCTTCTCCAACCCCTTCCGAGACTGGCACCACCGCATCCGCCCACTCAAAAAACCATCGTGTGAACAGGGGCATCAATCGCGTTTTTAGCGAAGTCGATCGCTGAGCTTCTTGCGAGAGTGTATTCTGAACATTCACGATTAGGCGGGTTTTGCCCCCCGTCAACTGCCTCATCCAGATTGCAGCTAGGTTCGTATCATCGAGGGTCGATAATAGGACGGGTGGGCGATTTTGCCGCAGATAATTCGCTAAAGCAGGGAGGCATTGCCAGAGTTTGCCGCCGCCTAAATCAACAATTTTGATCTCTGAAGGAAGCAGATCTAAGTAAGCGCCTTCTTTTCGGAGTAACACTAAATCAACCGTCAGTCCACGTTGAGAAAATCCACGTGCGAGATTGAGCATTGCCCGCTCAGCGCCACCGCCAAACAATGAATGGACAAAAATTGCTAAATCAGGCATAGTTCGACTCCTCTAAGCTCGGTTTCAGTTTTCTCGATCGTGCTGTCACAGGCATCTGGACCTGAATCACGGACACAACTGTCACGTAAAGCAACCAAAAAATATAGTTTGGTTCAATAATCAAAGAACTTTCAGTAATGTTTGATAGCGTGAGATAGACCAGGTAAATCAGCGGAAACACAGCCAGCATCGGCTGAGATTGCACCCGAAGCCAGACGGCTGCTCTCGCAACAGCAGAAACAAAGCTCGTAAAAAAGATTCCTAACCCCGTCATTCCCAGGTCGAGTGCTAAATCGAGGTAGCCATTGTGCCCATTCGGCGACATAAACATCGTCGCATACCAGATATCAGCGGATTCTCCATCCATATCTCGCCAAAAGCTCTTATAGCCATAGCCAAGCCACAGCCGATCTGAAATCTTAGACCCCAAAATTTCCCAGATTCCAGTTCGCCCCGTCAGGGTCATATCCCTCCCGAGCGCCGTCACAATTAGCTCTGCATTAGTAATAATCACAAGCGAAAGACAACTCGCAACTAACACGGTGACCAAAACCCAAAGTAAAGCTCTTGGAGCCGTCCCCGTCCGCAATGCGCGAAAGAGCGGGATGCAAATCAACAGCGTCAGCAGCATAATCGGACCCGTCTTCGAGGTTGAGAGGATTAACAGCACAAATGAAAGCGCAAATCCGCCCCACCATAGCCATTTTGGCTGTCCCCGGTTCAGTGCGAGACAGATGTAGGCAAGCATTGCCAAAATCATTGCTCTTGACAAGGCATTTTTTTGGGCAAACATTCCTTGCCAAGCACCAGCATGAACCACAGAATCAATCCCAAAACTCGGAAATGCTAGCGTAAACACAAAAGATCCGATCACAGCAAGTCCAAAGCCCCAGGCGACGAGCTTCAAAATCGTGATCAGCGGATACCGAATCGACCAATAAACCCCAATCATCGTCGCCCCAATCAGCAGCAAGCCTCGTCTCAACGTGAGGTCGGGAACCTCTGACCACTGGGTTGATAGCGTCGCCAAAATCGGCAAAGCCCAGCAGAGCGGAACCTTCATCGCGGCTGGAAGAAACTTGCGCCACCTCAAGGCACTCAGCACGGCAAACACTGCCAAAATCACAAGCTGCATCAGAAGTAAGGTTGGATTACTATCGCCTGCGGCTTCTGTTTCTGAAGTACTTGCACTCAGTCCTGCCACAAAGATTCGATACAGGGCTGAACTATAAAACAGGACAGTAAAGACACTAAAAACAGCTTCAAAGCGGTTCAAAATGATCATGGTTTCAACAGGTGATAAGTCGCTCTCATCCAAATTTCGCAAGCTTCAACTGGGGATAGCTCAGCTTGATAGCGATCGACCCAGGGTTGAATTCTGGTTTCGATGCCAACTCGTTTCCAATACAACCCCATACCTTCGGCATACAGACAGTTGGCAAAGCGTTTCATCACGGGGAAGCGATCGCGCAAGGCTGAAGCAGTCAGAATCCGAATTGGGGCATTCATTTGATGAGCTTGCGAATTCTGGGTATAGGCATTGCTCGAATGCAGACGTTGTAGGGCTAAAGGTTGATCAAGTGCGACACCGGGGGCAATTCCAAGTGCGGCAAACTGGAGAAAGCTATCATTGAGCAAAATTGCTTCGGCTTCGGGCATCGGTAGAATTTTATCCAGCAGCGATCGCGTAAAGCACAACCCTGATGTCGCTGGAATCGCAAAGGGCAATTTACCTTTTAATCTCCCTTTTTTAACATCCTGCCGGAGGTCTAATCGATGCAGTTCACCCACTTGAAACATTGGTTCAATCGGCTGCATTTCTGCATTCGCAACTTGCAAGGGATGAAAGCACCATTGAGGGACAGTCGGATCGCCGATCGCTGCCCCTACTTCTTTGACCTTGTGAGGCAAGAACATATCATCTGCATCTAAAAAGCAAATGATGTCTCCAGAACTTGCAGCAAATCCTGCATTAAATGCCGAAGCCTGTCCCCCATTGGATTTGTAAACCGGAATGACACGATCGCTAAATTGCTCAATCACCTGCCGCGACTGATCGGTTGAACCATCGTCTACGACAATCACTTCAACATTTGTATCGCTCTGGTTCAGCGCACTCTCGATCGCTTGGGCTAGATAGCGATCGTAGTTGTAGTTATTAATGGCAATACTGACTTTCGGCTGCATTATTTCGCTCCCTGCATCTGCCGAACGTACTGTCCAACGGTCTGGCGCGTCTCTGACCAAAGCCCGATAGCAGCGAGTGGAAGGGCTGCCCACCATCCCAACTGATAGCAGAACAAAGCCAAACTTAATGCAGCGCACCAAAGGATCGGAATTCGATAGTCAGGCACTCCGATCGCTTTGACCAAGTAGTAATGAATCAATCCATATCCTAGAACAGTTGCAACTTCAGCCCAGCCATATCCGATTAGACCCAACCTCGGCACAAACAACCATGCCCCACCTATAAACAGCACAATGTGCAGCACATGAAAAATCGCAACCTGCCAATTTTGCTTCAGCACATACAAGGCAGAGGAATGCAGGTTAAACAGCGCACCCCACAAAGCACTCAATGCGATCAACGGAAATACTGAGATCACCGGAGACCATTTCTCCCCAAAAATCAGCGGGATCATAATCGGACCAAACCAGCTTGCTAACACCAACAGCGGACCCAATGCGAGAACCTGTAAATTCATACCGTCCGCTAAAGCTTTGCGCAATCGCTCTGTCTCACTTTGCATCTGGGCTAGGGCTGAAATTGAGATCCGATACGTTGAAGTTCTGACAAAGCTCAATACATCGACCATTCGCACCGCCAACGCCACATAAGCAACCGCCTCTGCCCCCGCAAATCGACCTACAATCAGCGGATTCACCAAAGTTCTCGCTTGAAATGCCCAGTTTGCGGCTGAGAACCCAATGCTATAGCTAATAATTTCTTTCACCAAC
>JALOOO010000283.1 GCA_025454375.1 Leptolyngbya sp. Prado105
GAGCTTAAGCAACGCTTTCTATTTTAACTCTCATCATTTCCTTCAGGGCACTACCCAATGTAGAACTGGATTTACTCGATCGCGGTATTTTGGCAGTCGTTATCAATGTTGATGATTGCCGATGTGATCGATCTTATGATTCAACACATCGCAAACAATCCATTCAGTTTCAGAGCGTGGAAACTGTTTCTTACAGGCGCAATGATTGGGTTAGGGCTGCACAATAGTCGATTAGTTTGGCAGAGCATTCAAGGCTATCACAATCGTTCTGAAATGCTGAGTCCGATCTCACTGGTACTAGGAGTAACCTTGATCTGTCGATCGCTCTTTTCTGAAGCCCCTGTGGGGTTGAAAATCACTTTAGCGATCGCAGCTTCGGGGTTAAATTTTCGCTATCTCGATTGGCGGATTCAGCATACACTCGTCCTCGACGGGTACAACGGCTGGATTAGTATAATCGTGCTAGCGATGGAGATGATTGCAATACTCAATGTCACCCTGATTAGCTACCAAACGCTTGTGCGCACCAATCATTCGCCAACGGTCGATGCTGGAGTTGAGCGCTTAAAATCAGGGCGATTTGCACCCAGTGTCGATATCTTTGTGCCAACCTACAACGAATCGATCGAGATTTTGCGTCGAACTCTCGTTGGCTGTCAAAAGATTGCGTATGCAGATAAAACGATCTGGCTGCTTGATGATGGAAATCGACCTGAAGCCGCAGAACTTGCTCGATCGCTTCAGTGTAACTATCTGACTCGTTCAGAGAGTACTCATGCCAAAGCAGGCAATCTCAACCATGGTTTAGAACATGCAGCCGGAGAGATCGTTGCTGTGTTTGATGCGGATTTTATTCCGCTCAATCACTTCTTAGAGCGAACCTTGCCATTGTTTGAAGACTCCCAGGTTGCCATGGTGATTACACCGCAGAATTTCTACAATCCTGATCCACCAGAGATCAATCTAGGTGGGGGTTTGTTGCCGCACGAGCAAACGACTTTTTATAGCATCATTCAATCAGGACGCGATGCGACAAATAGCCCGATCTGTACAGGAACTTCAACGGTGATGCGACGAAGTGCGATCGATGAGATTGGTAGAATTCCGATTCGGACAATTGTAGAAGATTGGGTGACTGGATTTCGACTTCAGGCGAAGGGCTATCGAACGCTCTATCTCAATGAAATGCTCAGTATTGGTGCGGCTCCTGAGAACTTAGAGGCTTACCTATTGCAGCGCATTCGTTGGGCAGAAGGAACCTTGAGAACAATGTTTGGAGAACACAATCCTTTGAAGCTTCCAGGCTTGAATCTTGTGCAACGGATCAATCATCTTTCAGGTGTGTTGTATTGGATCGACCAAGCCACTCAATCGATCGGATATATTGCACCTGCACTATTTTTTCTGTTTGGAATGCGATCGATGAATGCGAGTGTTCCCAATATTATTGCCTATTGGGTTCCGAACTATATTGCTGGACTATTTACGGTGTCTTGGGTGGTCGGCAGTCGCACAATTATCATCACGCATGTTTACAATGCACTCCAGTCATTTCATCTTGTCCCGATGATCGTTCTCAGTCTGATACGCCCAAATGCTAGCGTCAAATTTAAGGTCACGCCCAAAGGAGTCATTCAAAAACGATCGCAGATAAACTGGAAGTTAATGGCTCCAGTGCTAGCTCTCTTTGCTTTGAATCTTATTTTATTCATCACGAGTACATTTGAAACGAAAAACTTGAACTACAGCGAGACTCATCTCATCAATACACTTTGGGCAGGCTGGAATACGATGATTTTGGGGCTGGCGATACTTGCAGGAATTGATGTTGTGCAAGAGCGATCGAGCCTGCGAGTCGATGAGTCAGCACAATGTGAAATTGTAGTTGCCGATGAAGCTGAGACACAAGTGAGATCGCGCTTAATTAACCTGTCAGAAGAAGGGCTAACATTCAAATTGCCATCGGGTTTTAAGTTTGACCATGGTCAGTTACTAAAACTGAGAATTCCGTCCGAATCGATGCAGTTTTCAGCCCAAGTTTGTTGGATAAGTTCGACAGCAGTAGGGTGTCAGTTCTTAGCGATTAGTGACGAACAGCAGATTGATTTGATGGATTGGATCTATTGTCGGCACGATCGCTGGAGTCGCCCTCAAGTCGCGGATGAAGCAACTGCTTTGAAGTCTTTGTTTCTCAGTTTATTCGACCTCTATCCGCTAAAAAATCTACGCTAAAAGATCGCATTGCAACAGGATTATTTTCAGAGGCACAATTCATTCAATTCAACTGGGGAATATTAGGGTTTGAATTGCTGTAAGCGGGTGTCAATGTCTCTCAAACATCCTCTTAATGCTGTTTCGCTCAAATTGATTCCTTGTTGACAAACGGCGATGAAATATCTATCAGGTCTATTAAACCGCGTTCTACTTTGCGGAACTGGTGCGGGTTTGCTAGGGTGGGGCGTTGCTCAAACGGCTCCTCATGTTACGGGAGTCGTCGCAACAAAAGCTGTGATCAATGGCAGTATCGTCACGATCCATTCTCCGATCGCAGGTCAGGTTCAAAGGATTGCCCCGCTCGAATCGGGAAGTTCTGTGCTTCCTCAGCAGTCTTTTTTGAAAGTTGTGGATGCACAAGGAAGCACCGATTGGATTCGAGCAGCACAGCTTGCAGTCGTCACTGAGAAAACAAAAATTGCAGGATTGAGTCAACAGTTACAAACGATCGCAGAAGATCCATCTAGCCTGATGATGCCTGCAAATCCTGTGCCAATGGCTGCGATTCAACTTGCAACTCAAGCGGTCACTCAAGCAGAAACCGAATTAGAAATTGCAATCACTCAAGCGAACCAAGCTCAAGCAAAATCAGATCGCATGAGATCTCTTGGACAAGAAGGCGCAATTTCATCCATTCTCTTGGGAGAAGTGCAAACACAAGCGCAAGTGCTAAATCAACAAGTCGAAATTGCTCGAACTAAACTACAATCAGCACGCCTGAATCTTGCCGAGCAGCAGAGATTACAAGCAGAGTCACTCCAGCCAAAATTTGACAGGCAAGCGATTCAGTCTCGACAGCAGAGAATCGAAGCGATTCAGCAACAGCAAGCAGAACTACAAGCGTCCGTCACCCAGCGCGAACAAGCGATCGCTCAAGCCCAGAACACACAAAATTACAATGCCGTCAGTCCGGTGCAAGGGGTAGTGTGGGAAGTGCTAGTCCAGAATGGAATGCAAGTCACACCCGGGCAGGCACTGATCAAAGTTCTCGATTGTCGTCAGCGCTGGGTCGATGCTTATGTGAATGTAGATGATCTCGATCGTATCGAAATCGGCAATGCCGCAAGAATTGAATTTAACAAGGGTCAAACCCTCCAAGGGACAGTCAAAACGATTCGCCCGCGCGCCGCAGAAGGTCAAACTTTGGGGCAAGATGCGGCTGCACCTCCTCCAAATATTGACACTCAGCAGTTTGCTCAACTTCGGATTGAGATCGATTCTGCAACAACGCTCGCAAATGAGCCGGATCAATCAGCAAGGTTTTGTCAAGTTGGAAAGCTAGTCCAAGTGAAGATCGAACCGAGCCAATCAAAGCATCCGATTTTTCATGTTTTGGCGATCGCGCAATTTTGGAAGTAATTGCAGATGTAAGGTTTTAATGGGATCGATCGAGTGATTCAACACATGTCGAAACCTTGAGCAGAGCCAAAACGCAGAACTAATTTGTCTTCTGCTCCTCTCCTGCCGCAGGTCTAGGCTTACCTCCTGAATTCCGCACATTCACCAACTTGCCCATCAAATCAAACCAGAACGGCGCACCCATCGCGATCGCAATCCCACTCACAGCCCAGCCTGACAGCATCCGCACCACGCCTAAAGGACGATTGAACATAATCTCGGCAACCTGGACTGGAATCGGTGCGGTCGAAACTTGCTCTGTATTTAGACAGCCCTTGTAGAGATTGTCCCACTGCGCCTTTATCTGATTTGCTTCCGTGTTTGCCGTATCTTGAGGAGGAGTGGCTGAAATTGCACTCGTCGGGCAGCCCAACTGTCGCCCGAGATTACTCGAATTCCAGCTAATTGGAAAGGCAATTTCTCGCAACACGGCATCCGTTTCATTCTTCAACTCCTCAAGCTGGGCTGAAAATCTCGGCGATCTTTGAGGATCTAAATTCAACTGAGAAGCCCGCTCCGTCACCAATCGCCGCAAACTATCATCGCTCGACAACCGATTGAAAATATGAAACGTATCGGAATTCGTTGCTGCCGCTAACGTTAAACCCAGTAGAATTGCAACCCCTTTCGCATTGCGCTTATAAACCCCCGACGCACGAGACATCGATCGATCAAACCACAGCGACACCTCATCTCGAAACTGATTGACCTCATTTTCTGTGCGCTGAATTCGAGTCTGCGCTCGTCGAGCCAAAATCGAAATACTATCTTTGACCGAATCCGGCAAACGGCTCAAGCCATCTCGAATCGTTCTATACGTCTGATAATCTTCATACAGCTTGCGTTCTTCTGGCGTGAGATCTTTGAGCGCATTTGCTAGGAAAACTTGCTGCAAATCGTAGTCGAGATCCTCATACTTGGTGGGTTGGTCGATCGCATTTGGATCGAGTCCCATGCGATAGTCATCAACTTGTGCCTGCACAGTTGCATTCACCTGAGCATCGATCGGACGAGCTTGATTCGCAATGCGATCGTAAGCGCCAGCAATTTCTTGATGCGTATTACTGCCTTGATTGACGAGTTCTGCAACCTCAGCAATACTCGGCTTCAACCCACCGGATAGCATCGCGCGGTCATTGTTCTGACCAAAGACACTCGCCTTATACGACTGCAATCGCCGCACAAACAGTACTGTTTCTGGTGAATCTTGATCGAAACTTGCACAAGCTGAAATATAAGCATCCAACCCTTCTCCTAAGCGCTCGACACTCGTCTCCAAACTCGACTCACGAGTGCGGTAAGCGTTGAGAATCTGATCGTAATCTTCAACTAATACGCGAAAATTTTGATCCGCACTCAGACTCGATCGCTCAGATTTTGCCGCGATCATTCGGATAGCTCCGCGCTCCCAACCATCCTGGAACATATCATCATTGGGTAATCCCACTTCGCCAAATTCATTCACCCAGTAATGTCCAACAATCCGTTTGACAAACTTCTCAAACCGCACTTCAGACAGTTTATCCACCATTGAAGTAATGCCCAACTGCTCAATCAGCGAAGACGCAAAGGTCTCTGGCGCAATGTAAGACGGACCTGAAGCTTGATTCTGTCCAAATGCACCCGGTCGATTGCCGGGAAATAAAATTCTCGTAATTCGACGAAATCCTTGAGCCATGAAGCCCTTTGCTTCTTGATTGATATTCTTCAACAATGGATCTTCATACAGCCGTCCCACCAAGTCTTTGACACGCTGCTCTTGAGGTGTATTAATCCCGCCGCCGAGGAGAATTTCGATCGAGTCCTTCAAATGTTTCGCCCGCCATTGCAAGACCGTTGCAACTAATTCTTGTAGCTCTGAAGCCAGCAGACTCAAAATCAAGTAAGTAAAAATTAATCCAATCGCAACATCTAAAACAAACGGTAAATTCATCGATCGTTCTCCCTGACGCTCAGCTAAGCGTCTTACATGATACACAGAGCATTGGAAGTGTAGCGATTTCTTCTTTCTATCTGAGCAAAGTTAAGAAAAACATAACTCTGGTGTTGCAAATTGGTTACGTTCTCTGACATCTTGACCTGTTACTCTAAATGAAAGAAGGCGCAGAATCGGGACATGAAACGTCGATCGCTGATCAAAGCAGGAATTTTTCTCGGAGCTTGGGGAGCGAGTTCGTTTGCTCGCACGGCTCGAGTTCTCGCTGACCCCACTTCGCGAAAACTGGCACTTCTCGTCGGGATCAACCAATATCGCAATGCTTCTCTCAATGGATGTCTCACTGATATCGAATTGCAGAGAGAATTGCTCATTCACCGCTTTGGATTTCGCTCTAGCGACATTCTCACCTTGAGCGATCAGCAAGCCACGCGATCGCAAATCGAAACCGCTTTCACAGAACATCTGATTCGCCAAGCTCAGCCCAATGATGTGGTTGTATTTCACTTTAGTGGATTTGGCAGCTTACAGAAGCTAGGGGCAACTGCCGATGATATTCAGCCGATTCTGATCACAGCAGAT
>JALOOO010000070.1 GCA_025454375.1 Leptolyngbya sp. Prado105
ATTATTAAGTTACGTACATGCAAAACAAAGGAGTCGCCGCTGATTGGGGTCAGCCGTTTTGGAATAGCCACTGCCGCCTGAATTAGTCTTTAAGCCAGGGCAGACTCGCAGAGGGACAGAAGAAACGCAAGCGATCGCGCAAATGATTCCCGATCCGCCTGGATTGCCGGATGAGTCTCCAGAAGTATATGCACAGCAGCAAAGATTGAATGCGGTTCAAGCTCAGATGGAGGCGCACCCGGTGCATCAATGGGGCGATCGTCCTCAAGTCTTGAAGCGGCAGAAGCGCATCGAGATGTTGCAGTCTGAGATTGTTGATCGTCAAGAGAAGCTCGATCGTCAAAGTCAACGCCATTGGGAGGAATTCGTTGCGCTGATTGAGATTTTGAGAAAGTTTGGCTGTTTGGATGATCTGAAACCGACGATTTTGGGAGAGGCAACCGCCGCGATTCGAGGCGATAACGAGTTGTGGTTAGGATTAGCGCTGATGTCGCATGATCTCGATCATCTCGATCCGCACCATTTAGCAACGGCTTGTGCGGCTTTAGTGACAGAGATTTCGCGTCCGGATAGTTGGACTCGATATGATGTGTCGGAACCCGTGCTGGAGGCGTTGAGTGAGTTGAGAAGTCTGCGACGGCAGTTATTCCAGGTGCAGCGGCGCTATCAGGTGGTGCTTCCGGTTTGGTTAGAAGATGAGATGGTGGGACTGGTTGAGCAGTGGGCTTTGGGAGTGGATTGGTTGGAGTTGTGTGCGAATACGAGTTTGGATGAGGGGGATGTGGTGAGATTGCTGCGGCGGACGTTGGATTTTCTGTCGCAGATTCCGCATACGCCGCATGTTTCGGAGGTGTTGAAGGCAAATGCGGGGCGGGCGATTCAATTGCTCGATCGCTTCCCAGTTAATGAGACGGTGGGTTGATTACTTGGCTTGCAGGGTTTCGATGAAGGCGTTGACCGCATCGTATTGGTCTGCCATGCGGGAATAAAACTCTAGCGATCGCAGATCTAATTCTGGGAGCAATTCGCTTTGGCGGACTAATTCGTATTCAATCGAGCGCAAGCAATAGACCGAGATCATGCCATCTTCCCAGAACCAAACTTCGGGTACTCCGATGCGGCGACTTCTGCACAAATGCTCTATCTTTGCAGAAGTAAGAGATAAAAACGTGACCCATACTGTACTAAGAAGCTTTTCATGCTTAGCATCCAACCCTCAATCTCAAATCCCGTTAGCAACGTTGATGCTTGGATGCCTACTTCAGCCAGGAGGCTAGAAAACGTTCAGTGTGGTAAAGCGCTAATTGATTACTAATTCCATTGAAAACGGCATCGAAAGCATGTTCTGCCCAGGGTATTTCAATGAATACGGCAGTGTTACCATTTTGATTTAACTTCTCATACATCGCGCGACCAAATTTTGATTGAACAATGTGATCGCGCCCGCCGTAAATTAGCAAAGTCGGGGGAAGATTCGATCGTACATTTTGATAGGGCGATGCCTGACGATAGAGTTCTGGGAATTCTTGGGGCGTACCGCCGAGAAAATTTCGTAAAACATTTCTGCTGTCGATCGGATCAGGAAATGGAGGATGATTATAGCCATCGGTCAAATCGACGGGACTGTAGTAATTGACAACCGCACGGAACGGAAAAGCATCGAGCGCATAAGCCGTTAACATCGCTAAATGCCCCCCTGCCGAACGTCCCATAATTGCCATTCGATCGAGATTGACTTCATATTCATCGGCATGTTGCTGAATGAATTTCAATGCGGTTCTAATATCTTCAAGCTGGGTTGGAAATTTGTATTGGGGTGCATGACGATAATCGATCGCTAAAACCGTATACCCCTGTGCTGCAATATACTGACTAAACTGTTCATTTGAATCTGGACTGCCTGATCGCCAGGCTCCTCCATAGATGATGACGATCGCTGGATTACTCCCTGCTTTTATTGGACGATAGACATTCATCGTCAGTTGCACATTATCAGGATTTGCAACAGGAATATCCAGGGTGCGCCGAACTTGAGCGCGAGGAATCCCTTGAAAAGCATCGAGTAGATTGAAAGGTGCAGGTCGGAAATTCGGTAAAGATGGAATTTCATCAAGCTGCGATCGCATCGCAGTTTCGGCTCGTTCGGCAGTTGTTGGGAATTGCACCACTGGAAGTAAGCTCAAACTCAAAGCGAATAGCATTCCGATCAAGATAGGGATTGATTTGAGACGAACAATTGCGAGAAACGCTGCGATCTCATTGGTCACAATTAGCCAGTGACTAATCTCTGGTGCGCCAATACTCAAGGGTAAAAGTGAAAAAATTGGAGCAGGAATGACAATCCAAAGTGAAATAAAGAAGCTAATGAAACTAAACAGAATGATCAATACTTGAGCAATCATGATCGATAACTATCCCCGCAACGCTTCAAATATCACTTGAGTAAACTTACTCCAGGTTGGTGTGATCTGGAGTTCTGCGGCTCGTCTAGCAAAATTTGTTAAATTGCCATGATCCGCAAACCAAAACGGTGTAGGGAAAATTCGGAACGGGGCAGATAAGACGGATTTTAAGGGTCGATCGAGAAAATATCCGTTATGCACAAATCCTTGTCCCGACTGAATATCGTCTGAATCGTTGCCAGGGTAAGCGCCCCAAGCAAAATCAGGCAAGGCGTAAATCACACCTGTCCAGACATTCACCCCGATCGCGCCATAGTTCAAATTCTCAATGGCTCTGTCTACTTTCGTTTTTGTCAAAATGACACAAGACAAATTGCCCCAGACTCTCTCATTCACAAATGGAATCGCTCGATCGAGAAATTCTGTTGCGGTTGTCGCGTCTAAACTCACTTCGGCAATTACTCCACAAAAGGCTTCGGTGTTCAAAGCGTAGTCATCTTCAACGTCTAGAATCAATGTCCAGGGGACGATCTCTTCGGTGCGAGTGCCGAAAATCTCAGCTTGGGGATAGCGATCGAGAAATTCTTGATACCGTTGTTGTGCCCCAGGGTAGTAAGCTTTGCGATTCGGAATTTTGGCGAATTCTTGGCGCAGCAGAGTGAGAAAGCGATCGCGTAAATGCCAACCTTTCGCGGTGACTAGTAATTTTGCAGCAACACAGTTGAAGCTAGCATTATGAGCAACCATACTAGCAACATGACGCGCTTGAAATTTCAAATCCGATTCCGACCAATTTCCAGGAACAATTAGCACTGGAGTAACACAGCCTAATTCCGAGGTGATGGGTTTGGGATTTGGAAGAGATTGAACGATCGCATTATACGTATGATGCGACCCGGTAATATGAATAGAATCAATTTTGGAATGCTGACAGAGATAGCTTCCGACATCGGAACCGCCATAGACAATTTGTAGAAATCCATCTGTTATTAAAGGCGCGAAGGCTTGCTCTAAAAACTCCCCGACATATTCATTCACAGGATTCATCTTGAGCAGAACGACTTGATTCTCGGCAAATAGCTTATAGAGTAAATCCATTGGCGGAGTCGATCCAACATTTCCCGCTCCCAAAACCAGAGAAATTCCAGGGTCAAAGTTCCTCACTTGTAAGGAATTGAGCGAGCTACTTTCTGTCCAAACCTCTCCCCGAAACCCCAACCAAAGCAATCGATCGAGCAAATTATCCGGAAACACCTTCGCAATTCCATGCTCGACTCTTGCAGTTCGCCCTTCTAAAGTTCTCACGATAGATCTCAACGTCATCAAAGTCGTAACTGATCCAGTCAGCCATTCCTCGCCTGCTAAATTCGACGCTTTCGCCTGACAAGCCGCGATCGCCCAATCCTCTGCTACCGTCATTACACCTGTCATACAGCGCTTGAGATAATCAATCCGCGCCGGAGTTCCAACCGTGAGCCATGCGGCTTTGCGAGAGTCGAGCCGTGCGATCGCCGTGTCAACTTCTGAGGAAAACATATCGTAGGTCAAAATCGTAATGACTATGATATAGTTGTAACTGTTTCGTAACCTTAACGACGAAACCTGCTACTCTTGCAAGGAGAAAAAAAGTCCATGACTCAAGAAGGATGCTTGCGCGTTGGTCAATCGGCTCCTGACTTTACAGCGACTGCTGTGATTGATCAAGAATTCAAAGACATCAAATTGTCCGACTATCGTGGCAAATATGTCGTGTTGTTTTTCTACCCGCTCGATTTTACCTTTGTTTGTCCGACCGAAATCACTGCATTTAGCGATCGCTACGAAGAATTCAAAGCAATCAATGCGGAAGTGTTGGGTGTATCAGTCGATAGCCCATTTTCACACTTGGCTTGGATTCAAACCGATCGTAAATCGGGTGGCGTTGGCGATCTGACCTACCCATTGGTTGCGGACATCAAAAAAGAAATCAGCACGGCTTACAACGTGCTTGACCCGAATGAAGGCATTGCATTGCGTGGGTTGTTCCTCATCGACAAAGATGGTGTGATTCAACATTCGACCATCAACAACCTTTCATTTGGTCGCAGCGTGGACGAAACCCTCCGGACGCTGCAAGCGATTCAATATGTTCAATCGCACCCGGATGAAGTTTGCCCCGCAGGTTGGAAACCGGGCGATCAAACGATGAATCCTGACCCAGTGAAGTCGAAGGAATACTTCGCAGCACTTTAAGGCGGATTGATTGATAATAGAGGGTGCATTTCACACCCTCTTTTTTATTGCAATGTTGACTTCTTACGATTTCAGCGGCTTAATCAATCAGCGATTTTTTCAGAATTTTATGCCCGTTCCGGCAACAAATTTGCTCCCATTGGGACACGTGACTCCAGCGTTTGATTTGCCAGATATTAAAAACGATCGACGGGTAAAACTCGCAGATTATCGCAACGATCGACCTGTCCTTTTAGCCTTTACAAGAATTTTTACCGAGAAGCAATACTGCCCGTTTTGCTTTCCGCATATTAAGGCATTAAATGAGAAGTATCAGGAATTTGTCGATCGACAAGTTGATATTCTCATGATCACTAGCACTGATGAACAGCAAAGCAAAAAAGTCGTCGAAGACCTGGGATTGCAATTTCCTTTACTGAGTGATTCAAGCTGTAAGACGTTTCGCAACTATCAAACCGGACAGGCTTTGGGTGCGCCTTTGCCTGCTCAATTTTTGCTCGATCGACAAGGGATTCTCAGATACAAGCATCTCTTTTCGTTTCTCGATCACAATGCCAGTGTTGAGACTTTGTTAAGTGCGATCGATCAACTCAAATAAAGTCAATCGTCGAAATGACGCGAATTTCGATGACGCGGTTTTGATACGGGGTTAGAGTTTGATTGTTTTAATCGCACTACGAGGATCGTAGCTGCGATTGTCGCGAATCTTTTCATACGCTTCTCGCTCGATCGCGCTTAATTCTTTCGGAGGTGCGATCGTAATTTTCACCATTTGATCGCCCCGTTCACCTTTTTGGTTCTTCCAGCCTTTGCCGCGCAAACGTAACGATTGTCCCGATCTCACGCCAGCCGGAACATTCACGACGACATTTCCATCCGGAGTCGGCACATCGATTTGTGCCCCTAGAACGGCTTCATCGGGAGCGATCGGCACTTCACAAACGAGATTGCCATCCGCGTCAAATTGGAAAAACGAATGCGGCAGCATTTCAACCGTGAGATACAGATCTCCGCGTTGGCTCGTGTAGAAGCGGCTGGAACGTCCCTTACCGCGAACTCTGACTTTACTCCCAACTTTTGCACCTGCGGGAATTCGGACATTAATTTCTTCATTGTTGACGCTGAGCCGCTTTTCAGTGCCGTTGAACGCTTCGGAAAAGGTCAGCTTAATCGAGGCTTCGATATCGAGATTTTCGCCAGTTGCTGAGCGTTCTTCCGTACTGAAACCACCGGGAGCGCGATATCCTGCTGCATTGCGGAACGGATCGCCCGTGCGTCCGTAGGGCGATTTGCCCAGCAGATCGTTGATAAATTCTTCAAAATTGTCGTAGCGCCCGAATTCGACATCATCGAAGCCACTTGTGTTGAAGGGCGATCGAGAGGTGGACGTCGATCGAGAGGGATTCGCTTGATCGGCTTGTCGCCAGTATTGCCCGTACTGATCGTATTTCTTGCGTTTGTCAGGATCAGACAAGACTTCGTGGGCTTCGTTGACTTCTTTAAATTTAGCTTCGGCAGTTTTGTCACCGGGATTGACATCGGGGTGATATTGACGTGCGAGTTTGCGAAACGCTTTCTTGATATCGTCAGCGCTTGCGGATTTACTCACCCCTAAAATTTGGTAGTAATCTTTGAAGTTTGTTGCAGCCACTCGCTCATCCCCTCGTAAAAAATAGCGTCAATGTCCTAATTTGGCATGTTCAGAATGCCCGATTTCTTGTATCTATAGGCTAACAAACTTGCTCCTCTGACTCAGACAAATCTGATGCGAATTTCCGAACAATCGCAGTCGAGAGTGAACAAGCAACGCAGCAGGTCGATCCGTTTGGGACTTGATTCGTGAGCAAATCCCTAAGAGGTTTTTGTTGTACACCTACCATCATTAGACTAAGTTCGCTTTTGCATTTCGTCTTAACATGTCAATTTTAATTCGTCGCAAGGCTGATCCGGTAAATCGTCGATCGTATTCCTCTTCTGAAATTTCAGCTAATTCCTGCAACGTCGGAGCAATATTCCAGGATCGGGGTTGAAAGTCTGCTACATCGGTTTCTTGTGCAAAGCGCTGATTCCAAGGACAGACATCCTGACAGATATCACAGCCTGCCACCCAACCTTTGAGATCGATCTCTGGTAAAGTCTCAGCCCGATTCTCGATCGTGTGGTAAGCAACGCACCGATTTGCATCAATTACAAATGGTTCTGTGATTGCATCAGTCGGACAAGCTTGAATACAACGGGTGCAAGTTCCACAATGCGGAAGATGCGGTTTGTCGATCGCTAAATCCAAATCTGTAACAACACCACCAAGAAACACCCAAGAACCATAATCGCGAGTAATGAGATTTCCATTTTTTGCAATCCAGCCGAGTCCTGCTTGCTGTGCCCAAAATTTATCTTGAATGGGAGCCGTATCTGCAAAGTAGCGAGTCTGAGATCCTTGCTGCTCTAGCCAAGCTGAGAATGCTTTGAGCTTTTTGTGCAAAATTCGATGGTAATCTCGTCCCCAGCCATAGCGAGAAATTTTGGCATACTCCTTCCCTTCCGGTCGCTGCTGAGAGGTGTAGTAATTCAAAGCAACGCAGATAATAGTGCGGGCATCCGGTACGAATTCAAGAATATTTTGCCGTTTAGAATTCTCCATCCATGCCATGTCTGCTTGAAATCCTCGATCGATCCAATTCTGCAACGCCGCAACCGCAGAACTTTGAGCCGGATCGCTGACTGAAGCAATTCCGACTTTGTGAAATCCTAGCTCGATCGCTTTTTGCTTAATCTCTTCCGTCAGCGTCATGACATCTCTTTTGCAGGTCTTCTATTCTAGTTTGACTTGAGTGAGGCAAATCTATGGAGATTGAAGGGATTTCGCATTCAACGATTTTGAAGTACTTTGAAACCTTGAATGCAGGTGAGTTTGAGGCAACGAGCGAATTGTTTGCGCCTGAAGGGGCGATGCAACCGCCGTTTGAGTCTGCAATGGTTGGCAGAGATGCGATCGTACAATATTTGCGAAAAGAAGCTTCAGGATTAACAGCCTTGCCTCAAGCCGGGAGTGCAGTCACAGAAACCGACTATCAAATTGCGGGCAAAGTTCAGATGCCGATGTTTGGGGTGAATGTGACTTGGTATTTTACGATCGATGCAGATGATAAAATTGCCTTCACTCGAATCAAACTCAATGCTTCTCCTCAAGAGTTAGTCAATTTAAAACAATGAAGCTCACGACACGCGGACATTACAGCGTGAAAGCACTTTTGGATCTCTGTTTTCAGCCGGAGTATGGACCTGCTTCGGTAAAAATGATTAGCGATCGACAGGATCTCCCAGCACCTTATCTAGAAAAGTTACTAATTGAGATGCGTCGGGCTGAATTAGTCGTTTCGGTTCGCGGCGCACAAGGAGGCTATCAACTCGCCCGTCATCCCTCACAAATCTCGTTGGGTGAGATACTAGCAGCCGTGGGAGAAAGTATTGAACCGTTGCCGCATCATACGCCAGATGATAGTCAAGCTGAAGACTGGGTGGCATTTAGCGTCTGGAATCGCCTGCACCAGAAGCTGCAAGATGCGCTGCATAGTATTTCGCTAGAAGACCTTTACTATGACGCTCGCAGTTGGCAGGCATCACAAGGAGAAGGAGCAAGCTTTGTCGTTTGAAGTTGACTCGGGCACATGTAGAGACGCTCTACCCTGACCCAGGGAACGTCTCTACAGATAGGAGAAGTAAGCTTATTGCGATGATGTACTTTGTCCGTCGTTGTAACGTCGTGGCACCTGTGCAAACCGATAATTTGTTGCCTGACTTGCGATCGTGAAATGCTGATTGATCGTCGGCAAACTTCGATTTGCCACCGAGACTAACTCAGGATTGCGTCCAAAGGCTGTTTCTCTCTGAAAGAGCGCTGCCACTTCGAGGTGAGCATTTACCCCACCTTCATCGAGATAAGCCGTATCAAACTGAGTCCCTGACAATTGGGAGAGTCGCGACATGATAGCTTGAAATCTTGCGGCTGGAGTCGTCGGCAGTGTCACTCCAATTCGAGGGGCAATTCGGTTTAAATCAGCACTGATCCCTTGCTGTTCTTGAATCTCAGCTTGGGCAAAATTTCGTACCGTTTGATTATTCGACCTGCGCAACGCTAACTGACCCAGCATAATGTTGCCGACTCCTGCCTGTGCCGCTTCATTCGCAAACGACACATCAATTAAATTGACCTGCTGCCCCGGTGTTGCAGGAACACGGGGTGCTTGAGCAACGGCTTGTGACCCAAATAGAGACGTTCCAATCGCAAAACAAATTCCCACGATCGCACAGAGGGACAAAACAAAATATTTTTTCATCATCGGGAGTTTCCTTGATTCCGCCAAATTTTTAAAGCAGCATCATGCCACTTCATTTATGGTCGTAATCTGAATGAAAGTTCCCTCTCTCTCTAGAAGTGATTTAAATTCCCGATCCGTCAAGAAATTCATCAATCACACGATCGCGCAACCGACAAGCCTGCCCTTCGTTCGTCGATTCATCTGCAACAGGTTCAACGGTCTGAGCTTCAGCCGCAGGCATCGCATAGCAAACCGCCAGGGAATCACGAGTTTGTAGCAGTTGAATCTGCTGTTCTAAAGACTCAATGCGATCGACTAATGCACGAATCACCTGCGCTTCTGAATCCGGCAATCGCCCATGTTCTAATGGCTCGACTCGCTCACCTGCGCGATAGACAATCCGCCCCGGTACGCCAACGACGGTGCAATCCGAAGGGACATCCCGCAGCACAACCGATCCGGCTCCAATTCGGACATTATTGCCCAGTTGGATATTGCCTAAGACCTTTGCGCCTGCGCCGACAATGACATTTTCGCCCAGGGTTGGGTGACGCTTTCCGCATTCTTTACCCGTTCCACCCAGCGTTACGCCTTGATAAATCAGCGCATAATTTCCAACGATCGCAGTTTCACCAATCACAACTCCCATGCCGTGATCGATAAATACTCCCTGCCCGATCGTCGCTCCAGGATGGATCTCAATCCCAGTGATAAATCGCGAAATCTGCGACATCAAGCGAGGCACAAATGGAACGCCGACTCGATAGAGCCAGTGCGCGACACGATGAAACATCAAAGCTTGCAGCCCTGGATAGCAGAACAAAACTTCCAGCCAGTTCCGGGCAGCAGGGTCACGATCGAAAATAATTTTGAAGTCAGCAATCAGGCTTTTCAGCACAGTGGCATCCCTATGTGGCGCGATAAGTCCAAAGCCTATCTTAGCGTGTCAAGGAACCTCAGTGAATTAAGCAATGGTAAAGCAACCGTATTTTTCATGAATTCCAAATTGATCTGCTGGCTTTCCGACGCTTTGTCCATTGCGCTTCTATAATAAAAGGCTGCAATTCTCTCAATTCGTGCCGCTCATGTCAGACGAACTTCGCCAAACTCGGATCGAAAAGGTTGATCAACTCAAGCAGTTGGGGATCAATCCCTATGCCTACCGCTGGGAATCGACGCATTCTGCGGCACAGTTGCAAGAGAAATTTGCCGAGTTGCCCAGCGGCGAAGAAGACCCGATCGCAGTTGCGATCGCAGGCAGAATTATGGCGCGTCGAGTTTTCGGAAAGCTTGCATTTTTCACGCTGCAAGATGAGACGGGAACGATTCAGCTTTATCTCGAAAAAAGCCGAATCCAAGAAAATATGTCTGCTGATCCTGAAGCATTCAATCACCTCAAACAGTTGACCGATGCAGGCGATTTTCTAGGGGCACGAGGCACGATTAAACGCACTGAGAAAGGTGAATTGTCAGTCTATGTAAAAGACTACACAATGCTGACCAAATCACTGCTGCCTTTGCCCGATAAGTGGCATGGCTTGACGGATGTAGCAAAGCGCTATCGTCAGCGATATGTTGATTTGATTGTGAATCCTGAAGTGCGCGATACCTTTCGCAAGCGGGCTTTGATTACGGCTGGAATTCGACGCTACTTAGATGAGCAAGGCTTTATTGAGATCGAAACACCTGTGTTGATGAGTGAAGCGGGTGGAGCGGATGCGCGTCCGTTTATCACCTATCACAACACGATGGATATGCAGTTGTATCTGCGAATTGCAACCGAATTGCACCTCAAACGCTTGATCGTCGGCGGATTTGAGAAAGTGTTTGAACTCGGTCGGATTTTTAGAAATGAAGGGATTTCGACTCGACACAATCCAGAGTTTACGTCGATCGAGGTTTATCAAGCCTATGCCGACTACCACGACATGATGAACTTGACTGAGGCAATTATCACGACTGTTGCTCAGAATGTGATTGGCACGCTAAAAATTACCTATCAAGGGGAAGAAGTGGATTTAACTCCCCCTTGGCGACGAGTGACCATGCACGAGATTGTGCAGGAAAAAACTGGACTTGATTTTACTCAATTCACCGATTTAGAAGCGGCGAAGTCGGCTGCAAAATCGGCTGGGCTTAAAGATATTGAGGATTGTCCTTCGATCGGTAAATTGCTCAACGAAGCCTTTGAACAAACAGTCGAAACGACATTGATTCAACCGACCTTTATTTTGGACTATCCGGTTGAGATTTCTCCGCTGGCGAAGCCGCATCGATCGAAGCCTGGACTGGTTGAGCGCTTTGAATTATTTATGGTCGGACGCGAGACTGCGAATAGCTTCTCAGAGTTAACTGATCCCTTAGATCAACGCGAACGTCTGGAAGCGCAAGCGGCTCGAAAAGCGGCGGGAGACTTAGAAGCGCAAGGTGTAGATGAGGATTTTCTCACAGCATTAGAGTATGGAATGCCGCCAACGGGAGGATTAGGAATTGGCATCGATCGATTAGTGATGCTGCTAACCGATGCTGCGAGTATTCGCGATGTGATTGCCTTCCCATTACTTAAGCCAGAAAAGGCGGAGACGGATGAGGCGGAGCAGCGTTCGAGTTAGTCGTCAACTGCGCTCATTTTGGGAACCAGGCTTGGATTGCTCCCTGCCCCACTATCAGAATCAGACTCCCTTTTCAACCGAACGGCTGACTACACTTAAAGGCACACCGAGCCAACCTTCAAAATTGCTTTGTTGCAGAGGAGAGGGTTGTTCGATCGCTTCGATCGCATAGTGAGTCGCACGAGGATTTGCTAAAGTCAGCGATCGTACTTTCAATTCATCACTATGAAAAAGGGTAAGTTCGATCGTGTCACCAGGTTTATAGTCTCTCAAACGCTCCTCAAACTGACCAGATGCAACCCGCAATCCATCCATTGCCAGCAACTCATCCCCCGGATCAACAGCCGCTCCTTGAGCAGGCGAACCCGCTTCGACGAACTTAATCATTTCTCGCCCGCCCTCAGTTTTTACAGTCATTCCTATAAAGGGAGCTAAATTCGAGGCTCCGGCATTAGAAGTGAGCCGTAACCCAAATCCAGTCAGATATTCATCGAAGGGTAGTTCTTCAGTGCCGTGGAGATAGCGATCGAAGAAACTCGTCAAATCAAATCCCGCAACTGATTCAATCACGATCGTTAATTCTTCTGGCGTAAATCCAATTTCATCTTTACCAAATTGCTCCCACATCTGGCGCATCACGTCGTCGAACGATCGCTGATTCGCATGTTTAATCCGAATCGCCAAATCGAGCAGCAATGTCACCATCTCGCCTTTGAGATAGTAGGAAATTTGAGAATTTGCACTGTTTGCATCAGGTCGATATAACTTGATCCAAGCATCAAAGCTCGATTCACTTAAAGGCTGAACCATCCGACCTGGCGTATTCAAATAGCGCGTTATTTCCTGACTCAAAGCAGTCAAATAGGCTTTCGCATCATAGACCCCTGCTCGATAAGGCAGAATCAAATCATAAAAACTGGTTGTTCCCTCACTAAACCAGAGAGAAGGGGTATAGTTCTCACCGTCATAGTCGAATCCTTCTAGCGCTTTTGGACGAATTCGTTTCACATTCCAAAGATGAAAGAATTCATGGGCAACGAGTTGGATGAAGCGATCGTACCTATCCTTCGCTCGAAATCCTAGCCGCGAATAAATCAACGAACAGCAATCTTTGTGTTCCAATCCGCCAAAGGAATTTGTGGTCAAATGTAATAGGAAGAAATAGCGATCGTAAGGCAATCCACCAAACATTTCTGCTTCGACTTCGATCACTTTTTTCGTATCGTGAATCAAGCGATCGAGATCAAATTTTCCTTCTCCCCAAATCACAAATTGATGCGGTTTTCCTAACACATCAAATCCATAAGATTGATGCTTGCCAATTTCAAACGGACTGTCAACTAACGTGTCGAAATCTTTTGCGACAAACGTGTTTTTTGCAATGGATGGCAATGCAGTGACAGTTTTCCAATCAGGATAGGGAGGCTCGATCGTCACTTGAATCGGCTGATTCTGCAAACCCGGAACATAGAAAAATAGGGCGGCTCCATTAAAATAGCCGTGATTTTCATCCAGATGATTCGTTCGGACAGTTAATTCGTTGGCAAAAATTTGATAATGAAGCTCGATCGACTCTTTGCCTTGAGTTTCGATCTGATAATGATTTTTCGCTAATTTTCGCCAGGGCGAAGCAGAGGTAAATCCCTGGAGATGCCGAGAATATTCGCGAACCAGATACGATCCGGGTGTCCAAACAGGCATTTTGAGATCGACGGTTGAAGCACGGCAATTGCGAATGTGCAGCGTCACCTCAAATAGATGTGTCTCTGGGCGAGGCATCGCGATCGAATAGTAAAGCATGAAAGATTTTGTCGGATCAGAATATTCTTCAGACGGCTTTGATCCTGCCCATTCAAAATCCTCACGATTCATGCTGATTCGTCCTCAATTCTCAAAATGATTATTTTCTATCATACGAATCTCACCCCAAAAATAAAACGGTGTCCGATCAATTGACCGAACACCAAAATCTAGCAGCTAAAACCCAAACTCGAACTATGATTTTTTCGCAGCCAACTGCATCAACTGTTTCAAATTCACCAAATGGATCACTTGTTTATCAGGATTAGTTTGAATCCAACCTTTACCGTTTAATTTTTCTAAAATCTTACTCGTTTCCTCAGTCGAAATATCCGTCACGTCTGCCAAATCTTTTGCAGGAATATTGAAGATATCGACTCCTGATCCTGAAGCTTGTCCATAATTCTCGCCCAATCCGACCAAAGTGTTCACCAACTTGATTGCCGGAGGTTGATGACGCAACTGAAAGCGGAAATTGGTCTGGCGCAACCGTCTAACCATCAATTGCAGCATCCGATGATGCAATTGCGGATCTTTGAATAGCGTCTGGATGAAGCGCTGAGCCGAAATGCTCATCAGCCGGACATTTGAGAGGGCAATCACATCGGTCGATCTCGGAGATTCATCCAAAATTGCCATCTCGCCGAAGAAATCACCACGCCCCAGAATTGCTAGCGTCGAGACATCTTCACCTGTTCCAGAGTGCCGTCGCACTTTCACCCAGCCGGATACGACAAAATACACTGCGTTACCCCAAGCATCTTCCATCAAAACGGCTCTGCCAGCCGGGTACTCATGCTCAGTTGCGACAGAAAGTAACCAGTCTAAGGTTTCTGGATTTGCTGCCGCCAGTAACGGAAATAGTTCACTGAATACTTCGGTCGTCTGCATTGCACGCCACGGAGAAAAGGGGTCGGTATTAACGTTCCCTATTTTCTTGCCGTGATATCCATCACAAAAAATTGGATTTGAATTTGCGATCGCTCAATACGAAAGTTGGGGATCAAGAACGGCTCTCAATTGCGGCAGGAGAAATTCAACAACTGCGGGTTTGCCAATGACGATCGCTTGCAGATGCGCCAAACTTTCTAAATCTAAAACGTCTGGAACGAATTGAATCGGTTTGCCATCTAGATCCAGGCAAATTAATCCCGCAGCTTCTGCGATCGCCATGGGTGCAACCGTATCCCAAATCTTGACTCGGCGATTGAGATAAATATAAACTTCGGCTTTGCCCAAGACGACATTCATCACTTTCAAGCCAAAACTACCCGGCGATCGCAGAAATTCAATTTCAGGAATTGCGGCTGAGATTTTTTCGGATGTATTTCTAAAATCTTTGTCGCCAATAATCACGCGATATGAATTCGGCGGAGTGATGGGGCTGAAGCAAGGCTGCGGATCTGCATCGCCCAAAACTTCCCAGACCCCAAGATTTTTTCCACCATAGTAAAGCGTGTCGTGTTCTGGCGCATAAATCCAACCTGCGATCGCACGCTGCTGCTCCAATAGTCCAACTAATACGGCATAGTCAGGATCGCCATGAATAAAGTCTTGAGTTCCATCCAGGGGATCAATACACCAAAATCTTGGATAGTCCGACTGATAGCGTTTTCGAGAGGCCGCATTTTCTTCGGTAATGATGCCATCTGTCGGGAAAAGATGGGCAAAAAAGTCGCCAAGTCGTCGATCGAGCGTTTGGTCAACGGTGGTGACAAAATCGCCAGGAGCTTTTTGGAAAACTTCAAAGTTTTGAGCAGAGAGCATCTTTGCTTGTTGACCGCACGATCGAACGATTTGGCGGATTTCGGTCAGTTGGGCAGAATTCAAAGACATGGCGGATAGAGAGGAGTTTAGTAATCTTAACGTTTGTGAGCTTTCCAAGTACCGCCATAAACATAGAACGGATTGTTTTGACTGACTTGATTCCAGCAGTCAGGGCAAATAAAAATCCACTCCTGTGACTCATCGTGTTGAATACGGTAGAGAACTGGAGCGGATTTAGCACAAATTGCGCATTGTTTTTCTCGCAAGCTTCGCTTCATGAAATCTTCTCGGCTCATTTCAGGCCAAAGCAGATGTTTTAGGCTTGGCGAAAATCATGCGACCTGCGGAGGTTTGCAACGAACTCGTCACAACGACTTGCAGTTCACCCCCCACATAGCTACGCCCATCTTCGACCACCACCATTGTGCCGTCGTTTAAGTAGCCGATCCCTTGAGCAGGCTCTTTTCCTTCTCGCAAGATTTTCAGATCAATGCTGTCACCGGGCAAGTAGGAAGGTCGAATCGCTTGCGTCAAATCGTTCACGTTCAAGACAGGCACTTTCTGAACGGTTGCAACTTTGTTTAAGTTGTAATCCGTTGTCAAAAGAGTTGCGCTAATTTCTTGTGCGAGGCGAACAAGTTTGGCATCGACAGTTTGGACATCGTCGTAATCTGCGGGATGAATGATCACTCGATCGGGATAACTTTCTCGCACCCGATTTAAAATATCGAGTCCTCGTCTTCCACGCACTCGTTTTTGATCATTTGAAGCATCTGCAACTTGCTGAAGCTCCTGCAACACAAATTGCGGCACCAGCAATTGACCTTCGAGAAATCCAGTATCTAAAAGATCGGCAATTCGACCGTCAATGATGCAGCTTGTATCGAGAACTTTGGTCGATGCGGGTTTAATCGTTCCCTCAGACAGGAGGAGCGTCTCTGCACTGCTGGGATTAATCAAGCGCAACAGCGATCGACCATGCACATCTGCCAACGACATTCCCGAAACCGAAAACATAATGCTACCGACCACGGCAACGAGTGGTTTGAGAAATGAGAATTCGGGTGGGATCGGCAGCAAGAAGGTTGGCGCAAGGAGTAAATTTGCAACCAGAAGTCCCATAACTAGCCCAATTGAGCGACTTAGGAGGGTATAGGCTGGAAGTTGACGAATTTGGCGTTCAATCCGGCGAAAACCGCTTTGGGCGATAAGTCCGATCGCTAAGCCAAAAATCCCGCCAAACCCCGCGCAGATCCAACGTAGTGCATCTGGGTTTGAGACTTGTTGCAGTACACTTCCCGGCAATGCTTCAATGCCATGAAAGCCAGTTCCCGCCCCTGCTAGGATGAATGAAATGATGATAATTGCGTCAAGCATAATGGGTGAGATGAGACGCATTTGATCGCGTCTGTACGGGAAAATTACAAGTCAAACCTAGCGCCAAGGCTCTGAGGCAAATCAAGACAGAATCCGCCGGACTAAAATTTTAAAGTATGTCAGGCTTAGCGAGATGCTTGACTCTGCATCATTATATCTTGAGAGCTTATCGATTCATGTGTCCCAATGCTTATTACATGAAGGGTCTGCCCCCGCGAGTCGTAGTTTGTGATACAGATCCTGTTAATTTCTGAGAGACAAGAGCTAGAAAGTTTTGGAAAGTCTGCAATTCAGTCTAAAAAATGAGCTAATCGTTATGGAATTTAATATTCCAAGTTCTGTCTATGTGCATATTCCGTTTTGTCGGAGGCGCTGTTTTTACTGCGATTTTCCGATTTCAGTCGTGGGCGATCGGCGCAATGGCAATAATTCTGCAACGATCGCGCAATATATTGAAAAACTCTGTGAAGAAATCGATCGTGCTGATAATTTTGGTGAATCGTTAAAAACTATTTTTTTTGGCGGTGGTACGCCTTCACTGTTAGCAGTGCCCCAACTTGAGCAGATTTTAGCAAGACTCGATCGCCGATTTGGCATCCTTGCAGATGCAGAGATCTCAATGGAAATCGATCCGGGAACGTTTGATTTTCAACAAATTAAAGGATTCAAATCCGCAGGGGTCAATCGTTTCAGTTTGGGGACTCAAGCGTTTCAGTCTGAACTTCTAAAAGCTTGTGGCAGAACTCATACAGTTGAAGATATCTACACTTCAATTGATCTGATACGACAGGCAGGGATTGAGAATTTTAGTTTGGATTTGATTTCAGGATTGCCGCATCAGACGATCGACCTGTGGCACGATTCGCTCCTCAAAGCAATTGAGCTTTCGCCGACTCATTTATCGACCTATGACTTAACGATCGAGCCGCAAACTCCGTTTGGAAAACAACTCAAACCTGGAGAAAAACCGCTTCCTTCTGATGAGTTGACAGCAGATTTATATCGATTCGCACAGCGCACCTTAACCCATGCAGGCTTTGAGCATTATGAAATCTCAAATTATGCAAAGCCGGGATATCAATGCCAGCACAATCGCGTGTATTGGGAAAATCGCTCGTTCTATGGCTTTGGCATGGGCGCGACAAGTTACTTAAACGGCGATCGAGTTGCTCGTCCTCGTAAGTTGAAAGAGTACTACGACTGGATCAAGACATCAAAATCGCATCGCGAAATCTCCCAAATTGATCTAATGCTTGATAGCTTAATGGTCGGGCTTCGGCTGAAAGAAGGAATCAATCTAGCGCAATTCAAACAGCGATTTGGACAGTCTAAAATGGCGCAAGTCTTAAAGTGTTTAGCGCCCTATGAAAAAGTGAACTGGCTTGAACTCACACCCGAAAGAATCAGGCTTACCGATCCAGAAGGCTTTCTCTTCTCCAACGTCATCCTGACGAAGTTGTTTGCAACGTTTGAAGCAGATGAGTCGATCGTATGATCACAATCTACCCAAGCAGAGATCACATCGAATGTTAAGAAGCGAAAAAATCAAGCAGAGATAGCAAAGCAAGCTTTTATACTGTGAATAGAAAGACTGATCAGATCCTCTACAACGTCAGGTATAAGCTTTGATTGAAGCATTAGGAGAATCGTATGTTTCAAAAGATTTTGGTCGCACTAGATCATGCTGATTCAAGCCAAACCGTGTTTGAGAAGGCCGTTGAGCTAGCGAAAACAAACCATGCCGAATTGATGCTGCTTCATGTCATTAGCCCGATCGATGAAGGGGTTCCCACTCCTGTTTATCCCATGCCTGATAGTCTCTATCCGATGCAGCATGAAGCATTGATCCAGTCCTCAGCACAACTCTTCTCACAACTTGAACAGACAGGATTGGACAAATTACGGACACAAGACGCAGCAGCAACCGCCGCTGGAGTCCGGTGCGAATTTACACAGCATGTTGGCGATCCTGGGACATCAATTTGCGCGCTCTCGCAAAACTGGAATGCAGACCTGATTGTGATGGGACGCAGAGGAAGATCAGGACTGAGTGAATTCTTTCTAGGCAGCGTAAGTAATCATGTGATGCACCATGCTCACTGTTCTGTATTGATTGTTCAAGAGGCACTTGTCCCGGCTTCTAGCAATGCCTGAAAGCAAGCATTCGGGTGTAAAAAACTGAAGATTGCATCTGTGGCAGCAAGGTTGCGATAGATCGAGGGTGAAAGCTTGATCGCGTGGGTTAAATTCTCGATCGTCGCACCTGCACTACGCTGAAGGGCATAACAGCAAGCCATTCCGTACCAGGCACTTGCACTGCGAGCGTTAATTTTTAGTGAATTCTCAAAACTCGTGATCGCTTCTGAAATCCGATTCAGTTTGCCTAGCACCTGTCCCCGATAATTCCAGATATAGTCTGAGGTTGGTTTAATCTTGAGCGCAATATCTAGATTGGTCAGCGCAGTGTGATGATCGTTGAGCGAAGACAATGCGATCGCTCGGTTATACCAAGCCTTATAGTTTTCTGGCTTTAGAGAAATAACTTGATCAAAACTTGCGACCGCATCCTGGTAGCGATACAGATTCATCAAGATTTTGCCGTGATTTTGCCAACTGCGGTAATCTGCTGGCTCAAATTTCAGCGCTTGATTGAAGCTCGTCAAAGCCTCTTCGTACTGTCCAAGTTGTCCCAGCGAGATGCCGCGCCCCTGCCACGCAGCCGACATGCGAGGACGAATCGTAATCACACGCTCAAAAGTTGCGATCGCCTCTTCATAGCGACCCAACTTTTCTAGCGCATAACCCCGACACAGAAGGGCATTGGGATGATCCGGATCGACCGCCAAAATTTGTTCAAATCTTGCATACTGCTTGCTATATCGACCCAACAGTGAGAGCGATCGTCCAACATTACGAAACCGAATTTCATCAGAGGGAAGCATGGGCAGGATTTACGACTCGCGAGGCGCGCGGAAGCTGAGCAGCGATAGGAATCGATTGTCTCGACGCAATGCTGCAAAATCAGAATTGCTCTGAGCCAAGTCGCGATATTCGTCAGGATTTAGCTCGATCGCACGCCGCAGATGTTCGTAAGCGAGGTCGGCTTTGCCCTGAAGTGCATAGCAGCAGGCTTTGTTATACCAGATCGTTGCCGAATCTGGCTTAAGAGCAAGAGCGCGATCATAGCTTTCGATCGCATCGTCAATGTTGCCCATGTGGTAAAGGGCATTGCCGCGATTTGTCCAAGACTCCTCGAAATCAGGTTTGAGTTCGAGTGCGCGATCGTAGCTGGCAACGACTCGTTCAAGTTGACCGAGTTTTCGCAAGGCAAGTCCGCGACTGTACCACGCCCAGTAGTAATCGGGCTTGAATTCGATCGCGCGATCGTAGCTATTGACCGCTTCTTCATAGCGCTCCATATTCCGAAGCGAAATGCCCCGGTTGTACCACGCCCAATGATAATCAGAGCGGTACTTGATCGCATGATCGTAACTATTGACTGCTTCTTGATACCGTCCAAGTTCGTCTAACGCATTACCGCGATTGTTCCAGGCTTCGGGGAAACCCGGTTGGTATTCAATCGCTTGAGAGTAGCTATCGATCGCTTGCTCGAATTTTCCTAAGTGGTAAAGCGAGTTGCCTCGGTTGTACCAAGCATCGGGATAGTCAGGCTTTAGATTTAGCGCAACTTCGTAGCTGGCGATCGCGGCTTCGTAGGCTTTCTGTTTATTGAGATATAACCCCTTCTGAAAGAAGAGTGTTACCTCAACGTCTTGAGCTTGGCTCATCACCCAATTTCCGTCCTATACACGTTCCTTGTTAAGGTTCCCAGATGATATGCTGGAAATCACAAATGATAGGAAAGTTGATAAGACGAAATCGAGAGAAAATGGCTGTGATTTTAATCACAAATTCAGAAGAAAATTGATGTGATTAAAATCACAAGCCTGGAATTTTTTGCGCGTGAATTTCAATTTCAGTCATTAGCTTTTTATGGTTTATTTCCAAATTTCTAACTCGAAAAGCAACGCCTTCGATCTCATAATATGGCTGATTAATCAACGATTCTGCCCATTGCAGCAAGGCAATCATGAAGGGAATAGATTGCCCGTAATGGGGAGTGCAGCAGAATGTTTCTAATCGAACTGGCTCTGTCTCCGTGCGGGGACAAATTACTGAAGAAAATGAAAATGTCTGCGATTTCTTTTTACTTTCAATCTTCAAAATTCCCGTAAATCGTAACTTGTGATCATTGAGCAAACGAATATTAGCAGGAGGCAATAATTCGACAGTAATGATTTCACCTGAGCCAAGCGTTAATTCAATCGGTTTTAAGAGAGATTGAGCAAACTCTGAATTCATGTTTTGATTCAAATCTTCCTCAGAGAGTGTTAATCGAATTTCACTATCTAAAGGTTCATTTAATCGAATTTTTCCAAATAAAATACTGAGCGGATCAACCGAGATTTGATCGCTCTTTACTTCCAATTCTTGAACTTGAATTTGATCTTTAACGAGATCACGTGCTTGCAGTGAGATATCGTGAACTTCTCCTTGAAAGAGCTTGCCTAAGTCCGTTTGCAGCGAAACGGCGATTTTTCTAAACTCATCCAGTTGATTTGCCAGGATTAGCTTTGCAAATTCAGCAAACACATTTTCTTCTTGTTGAGTAGGCTCTAATTCAGCAATTAATTGTCCTTGAGAAACAGCAATCCATTTCCT
>JALOOO010000284.1 GCA_025454375.1 Leptolyngbya sp. Prado105
AATCTTGGCGGTACTCAGTTCGTAGCTACGACAAAAAAAGGTTAGGGCGATCGTGACTTCACGATCGCCCTAACTCTCAAAGCTTTTTCTAACCCTTCTATTCGTCGATGCGTAACAGTTTGCGATAAAACCCCTGAGAAAAATCAGAGAGCCGACTCCGCTTAAAGTTCAGAATCAAGTCAATCAAGAAATCGACAAACTCAAAATTCGCCATCATGATTTCATAACTCAGTTCGGCATTGCCCTCGAATTGAATCCGACAGCGACAAAGATCTGCTGGCAAGGTCGAAACGTTCCAAGTTGCAATGAACGGAATGCTCGAAGCCCCTTCGATGGTTCGTTCTCCTTCGAGTGAACCTTTTTGATAGAGACTAATGGCAAAGGGGAGAAGTTGCTTTTTGTTTGGTTGAGGATAATATGGCGCGTAGACTCCGACTTGCTGAGCAGGTGCGGGTTGAAGTTTCTCGATGGACATGCTGGCTTCCTGTTTCGTCAATCCAAGGGGTACGCGGACAAGACTTGAGTATCTTGGTAGGCGGTCTAATTGTTCCCAGAGTTGAGTTGGAAGCGTACAGGGTTGAGAAATTTGAATTTACGATTCAATCTAGGACTGCTATACACTAGGAGCCAATCGATTTTTCCCCGGCAACTATGACTCATCCAGGGCGATTTATTGAAACCGAGATCGTCGAATCCTGGGCAGAACATCAACGGCAATTTATGCGAGTGACGAATGACGATCGCGTAATTGAAGAAAGAGTGCGTGCCTTTCACATCGCCCAAGAGCCGCCGCTAATCTCAGAAATGATCTACATGCGACATTGTGAAGGGCATCAGGAATTCGCTTCTAGTGCTGTAAGAACTGCCTCTAGTAGTTGAGGAAATCGACTGTTCAAATCGTCGCATCTGAGAGTGTTGATGTACTGTGTTCCAGACTTGCGACTGTGAATCACACCTGCTTCTCGAAGAATGCGGAAGTGATGGGATAAGGTTGATTTTGGCACAGAACAGTTCAGCGCTCCACAGACTTGCTCCCCTTCTTGTGCAAGCTTCTGAACAATCTTAAGCCGAATGGGATCTCCTAAGGCGTACAGGACGCTTGCTAATGAAATAGTGTCTCGATCGGGATGAATGATTGGCTTCATTGCGACAGTAAAATCTGCTTGCAATCCAGCATCGGGTACGATATAGTTTCGGTTGTTCGGATTATTGGAACATTCGAGATTCAATTTCGATGCGGCTTGATCTCGAAACGGACTCGCTGCCAAGGAGAGTAAATTCTACAGTCTACATCAGAGCAAGTGCGGGATCAGAGTGATTCTAATCATCGCATGAGTTGGGATGGATTACAGAATCGTGAACGAAGTTAAATTAGTTTGTTTCGAGTTGTAAAACAACGCTAAAAATTAGTCCAAACAGCATTCAAGAATATCGCTTGGATTTAATCTCTTAATAAATAATGTTAAATCGCAACCTCATTCTTGTTTGCGATTTTCTGAGAAATCATTTTGATTGAGTCAAAACACGCGATGGGTAACCTCCTCAAATTGTCTCATTCCATTGCAAGCGTTGCAAACTGCGAATTCTGATGTCTGTAAGTCTATCGATTGCAGGATAAGCGTTTTTTGATGTTGCCAAATCATTTAGTTAGAACCAGAAAGAAAGCTGTAGTAGAGGTTTGAATTATGACGATTGCTGCTGATCGTGCTACGACACCATTGGATGTTCCCAGTGCTATTTTGAAACGTCGATCGATAAAGAGCTTCAAGCCTGACCCGATCGCGCCTGAACTGCTCCGTCAGCTTGTTGAACTCACTGTTGCAGCACCGAGTAGCTTTAATACCCAAAGTTGGCGAATCACCCTCGTTCAAGATGAAGCCCAAAAGCAAGCGCTATGTGCTGCATCTTGGAATCAGCCACAAATTACTCAAGCGCCAGTCACATTTGTTTTTGCGGCTGATCCTCATGCTCCAGAAGGAGATCTTACGCCGATCATTGAGCAAGGATTAGCATCGGGAGCCTGGAATGAAGGCACTGCAAATTACTTCAGAACTGCCATTCCTGGATTTCAGCAACAGCTTGGCGATAAGCGGCGAGAGTATGGAATCAAAGATGCCATGATTGCAGCGACTCATACAGCACTGGCTGCCGAGAGCTTAGGACTTTCGACTTGCTACATGAACGGTTGGCTTGAAGATCAAGTCAAAGCAGTCATTGGTGCGCCAGATGAATGGGCGATCGCGCTGTTGCTCCCGGTTGGCTATGCGGCTGAACCCCGGTTAAATCCGGGAAGGTTGCCGTTTAGTGCGAATGTGTTTGTCAATCGAGTGGGAAATAGCTACGATCACTAGGGGCTGTGATGTAAACGGCGGACTCTTTCAATTCCTTTTAACAAGGGGGATTGAGGGGGAGCAAAAATCCGAAGCTAGAACAATCTATTGAATTGATTAGAGCTAGTAAATTATGCGATACAAACTACTAGGACATAGCGGGTTAAGGGTTTCTGAACTGTGTTTAGGAACCATGACCTTTGGAGACGATTGGGGTTGGGGTGGAGCCTATGAGGATAGCCGCAAAATGTTTGATGCGTTTGCGGAAGCAGGCGGCAATTTTATCGACACGGCGAATCTCTATACCAATGGAACCAGCGAGAAGTTTGTGGGAGAGTTTATTCGGAGCGATCGAGACAAATGGGTGCTGGCGACAAAGTACTCACTCAACATGGGCAGCGGTGGAGTGAATGCAGTTGGAAATCACCGAAAAAACATGGTGCAAGCGGTTGAAGCCAGCTTAAAACGACTGGATGCAGACTACATTGATCTCCTTTGGCTTCATGCTTGGGACTTTACCACTCCCGTCGAAGAAGTCATGAGAGCGTTTGATGACTTAGTTCGGCAAGGCAAGATTCTCTACATTGGAATTTCAGATGCGCCTGCCTGGATTGTTTCTCAAGCCAATACGATCGCGCAATTTCGAGGCTGGTCACCCTTTATTGGATTGCAAATTGAATATTCACTGATCGAACGCACGCCAGAGCGAGATTTACTGCCGATGGCAAGAGCGCTTGACATTGGAGTGACGGCTTGGAGTCCGCTTGGCGCGGGAGTCTTAACGGGCAAATACAACAAGTCCGATCCGGTTGAAGGACGATTGAGCAGTCCCGACACCTCCCGACCTGTGACCGAAAAACAACTCACGATCGCTCAGACTGTTCTCGATATCGCTGCCGAAACTGGACATCTCCCGTCACAAGTCGCGCTCAATTGGATTCGTCAACAACCCGGTGGAATTATTCCGATCATTGGGTCACGCAAGCTCGAACAACTTCAAGAAAACATTGCTTGTCTAGAGTTTGAACTCAGTTCAGACCAGATTCAGAAGTTAAATGAAGTCAGCGCGATCGAGCTTGGTTTCCCACATGACTTTCTTGCAAGCGATCTGGTGCAAGGGTTCGCATTTGGTGGAGTCATTTCACAACTCGATCGAACTCGGGGCTGATTTCAAGCATTAAACTTTTCGATCGTTAATTTACTTTTCTTAAAACAAACACGTAAATCCAGAGAAATTGAACTTCTCTGGATTTTGTTTAGGTCAAATTTCGCGGCGTTTCTGACACCTTGCACGAAGCAACTACTTGATTATCGATTATGTATCGATTGTTGAAAATAAAGTGCTTTACTACCGTGGTTCTCGATGGTGTTCCGAGATAAAGTTTACGGGAGCAAAATTCGTCCGAATCAGGTTTGCAAGAAGCCTACCAAAACTATGCGATCACACATTAGTACCTTACCCACTACGCCTCAGCGATTCCTTGTCACTCAGATCGAAGCGCCTCAGAACCCCTTTGCGATCGAGAGTGTCTTGACATCCTCTGCAAGTTCCACGATGTCATCATCGCCCGCAATCGTCACTCCAACACCGATTTTAGAGCCGACTCCGGTTACCCAGCCCACACCGATTCCAGAACCGACTCCAGTCGTCACACAACCTATAGCAGCAGCGACAGGCGTTTTACAGTATCCGCTTTCAACCAAAGGCAATCAAATTGTCGATGCCAACGGACAACCTGTACAGCTAGCAGGAGTCAATTGGTATGGCATGAACACCAATGACTATGTTCCTCAAGGGCTTTGGGCACGTGACTATAAGAGTATGCTGAGCCAAATCAAAGGACTTGGCTTTAACTTGATTCGGGTTCCATTCTCCTATGATTCGGTCTATGCAGGTCCAGAACGGATCAATGACGGCATTAATTATTGGCTCGGTGCGAACGAAGAATTCAGAGGAAAACGCCCGATCGAAGTTCTCGATCTCATCGTTCAAGAAGCGGGACGACAAGGATTAATGATTGTCCTAGAGAATCACAATTTTCAGGCGGATACCCAGCCTCAGCTTTGGTATCAAGATGGCTATAGCGAGGGCATGTGGATTGACATGTGGAAGAAGCTAGCACAACGCTATGCGAATCAACCGAATGTCATTGGAGCGGATTTGAAGAATGAACCGAATACGACCGCAACCTGGGGAAATGGCGACCTTGCAACCGATTGGCGACTTGCGGCAGAGCGAGCGGGCAATGAAGTCCTGTCTGTCAATCCGAAATGGTTGATTATTGTTGAAGGGGTTGGTGAAGATCCGAGCGATCCGAATACCAGCCAAAAACGGTATTGGTGGGGTCAGAATTTAGAGCGAGCAGGACAGTTCCCTGTGCGTTTGAATCTTCCCAATCGACTGGTTTATTCACCGCATGACTATGGTCCTGGCAATGCTCGTACTTTAAGAGTTGAAGAGTTCATTCCTTACTTGAATGATCCGACTTTCCCCAATAACTTGGAGCCTCGATGGGATACTGCGTTTGGCTATCTTCATGATCAAAATATTGCGCCGATCTTCATGGGTGAGTTTGGAGGACCGGGACCTGCTTACTACGATCGAGATGGACTGTGGCAAGATAAGTTAATTCCCTATCTCGATCGCAAGGATATGTCCTGGGCGTACTGGGCATGGAATCCTCAATCCTACGAATCGGGGGGCGGAATTTTAGGTTGGGACTGGCAGACGGTGAGAACTGATCGTCATGACATGCTGAAGCCACTGATCGAGGAAGCTACCCCTGTCCCAAAACTACCTTAAACGACGAGGACTGATAAAACTCGCTCATTAAGCGGGCTTTGGGTAAATGGGCGATACTGGATTTGAACCAGTGACCTCTCCCGTGTGAAGGGAATGCGCTACCCCTGTGCCAATCGCCCATAGAAATACAATCTTACATGAGTCGATCGCTCAAATCAAGCCTTAGAAACCGTACTCAATTCACTTAAAGAAAGAGGTCAGGAGAGACTTTAAAGCGTAGTGCTAGCGCTTTGGCTTGAGCCTTACTGATTGCTCGTTTGCCATTGACCACTTCACTGACAACGCCACTAGAACCCAGCACTCCAACTAAATCAGATTGACGAGTTCCACTTGCTTCCATAATGTGTAGCAGAACTTCGCGAGGTGTGGCAGTCGGAATTGGAAAATGTTCAGTTTCATAAAGTTCAACGAGCGCAACGAAAAGTTTGTAAAGCTTGCGCTCCTCAGCAGACTTCTCTTTCTTGAAATGCAGATTTTCTACAATTGCGATAACGCGATCGTACTCCTCATCGCTTTCGATGATTTGAGGAGTTGATTGAGTAAGAAGCTGATTATATTTTTCTATACTAAAAGTAAGGGTCATTCTTCCACTTGTCCTTGTCGTATTGCGAGTGTGTGAGGAAGTACTTATAGAAGATGGTTGCGTCTTCATAGTCGATCGAAACGATGAGGCGATAAGCATTTCCTTTGATGTTAAAGACGGTGAAGTTCCCGACAGATTCAGCCTCTCGATAGATCAGACGAACCTCTTCCAAGTTTCGCCAATCTGCTTTCTTTGCAGTCGTGTACCAACTTTCGACTTGAGAACTTACATCTGGATAACGTTCAGCATCAGCGCGTAAATTGCGAATGTGAATGATGTGCATTTAAGGAATAGGAGATTTTCATAAGAGTGGAGTTCAATTGAATAAGTATTCTTCAAGCCATCCTCTCAAAATGAGAGGGATTTGTCAAGGAGTAAACCCCTCCAACTCAATCAATCTAAAAAAAAGAGCCGAATTCGGCTCTTTCAAATTCATCAAAATCTTTAACTCTGAGTAGAT
>JALOOO010000071.1 GCA_025454375.1 Leptolyngbya sp. Prado105
CCCACTTGAGTGGGGTTATTTCTGTTAGCCCGCCGTTCACGCGCGGGCGGAATGACAACGAAGTGAGAAGGCTTTCAGGAGTTTTGTCAGTCAATCAGCCCTACCAAGATGCGATGGTCACTGGTGAACAAACAATGTGGTACGCGATGCTATCGCCCTATCTCAATATTGGCTTACTCCATCCTTTAGAGGTTGTCCAAGCGGCTGAGCAAGCTTACCACGCAAATCGTGACCAATGGGAATTGAACAGCATCGAAGGATTTGTCAGACAGATTATTGGCTGGCGCGAATATATGCACGGGATCTATGTCTACATGGGCGAAGATTATCCCGATCGTAATTGGTTCAACCACACTCAGCCGCTTCCAGATTTTTACTGGACAGGCGAAACAAACATGAATTGCTTACATCACATTTTGAACCAGGTCAAAGCAAAGTTATTTAGCACCACATTCAAAGACTGATGGTGCTAAATAACTTTGCTTTGATTGCGGGCATTTCTCCGCAAGAGGTGCAAGATTGGTTTCATACAGCATTCATTGATGGCTACGATTGGGTAATGCAGGCGAATGTGATCGGGATGGGTCAATATGCAGATGGAGGCATGATGGCATCTAAGCCTTACGCTGCTTCTGCAAATTACATCAACAAGATGAGCGATTACTGTAAGCGCTGTACTTACAGCCCCCGGAGTCGTACTGGAGAAACGGCTTGTCCCTTTAATCTGATGTACTGGGATTTTCTCGCGCGACACTATGAGAAGTTAAAAAATAATCACCGCATGTCGCAGATTCTACGCAACCTAGAACGCATTCCAGCAGAAGAACTCGCACAAATTCGTAAGGGTGCTGCCCAATGGCGCAACGAACATCTGCATTCTGAACATCCGCTCCCCTCAACTCCAACAGAACATGGATCGTCTGACCCAACTCCGCAATCAGTATCTTGAACTCACAAATCAAGTTCTGCCCCGCTTAGCAACATCTCGTAAGTTCCCAATTCGCTACAATCACTGCTTTCAGCAAATTATTTTAGATAATCTATTGGGTCGCTGCTGGTATGAAGTTTTAGAACGCAAACGGATTCCTGCTTACCAGCAATTAACAGAGGAACAGTTAGAGCAGGCAATCGCGATCGCACAGTCTATGATCACAGAACCCGACTCTTATGTGCAGCAATTGAATCAAAATAGCCTGAATTGGAGAAAATGATCCGTCATAAGAAAGAGTCTACGATCGTCGAATCTCCCTCTCTCGTTTGAGCTTTCACAAATTGCGAAACAGTAGGATTTGCCAAGCGACTCCTGTGTTTCGGGCTGATATGGAAAATCAAACTTTAATAGCGATAACCTTTGTTGGGATTCTCGGATTAATTGTTTCAGTTGGGGCTTATTCTGCACATCGAACACAAAGCACGACGGATGATTACTTGCTTGCGAGTCGGAGTGTCAATCCCTGGCTAACAGCTTTCAGTGCCATGTCTACGGGACAGAGCGGGCTTTTGTTTTTAGGTCAAGTTGGATTTGCTTACAAGATTGGTATTTCTGCGATTTGGCTCACAATCGGATGGGCGATCGGGGATTACTTGGGGTGGTGGCTTTTCTTTAAGCGACTGAGACAAGTTTCTGAGGAGACTTCAACCGATACAGTCTCTGCATTCCTAGCTCAAAATTCGCGTGGGGCAAGATGGATCTCGTTCATTTCAGGGTTGATTATTCTTGCTTTCTTAGGAGCTTATGCAGCATCACAGCTTGGTGCTGGTAGTAAGGCGCTGTCGGTTGCTTTTGGTTGGAATTATAGCTTGGGTGTGTTTTTGGGAGTTGGGATTGTCATTATTTACTGTTTTTCTGGCGGGGTGAGGGCTGATATTTGGACGGATGCGGCTCAGTCGGCGGTGATGGTTAGCTCTTTACTTTTGCTGTTTACAGTTGCGATCATTACTTGTGGAGGGTTCGGCGGACTGTGGAATGGCATGGCAACGATCGATCCACAACTGATTAACTTCAGCCCGACAAATTTGCCTTTGGGGTTTGTACCTTTCTTTGTAGGCTGGATTGTTGCAGGATTTGGAGTGGTCGGACAACCGCATATTCTGACAAGAGGAATGGCGATCGATTCTGCTGACAATGTGATGCTTTCCTTAAATATCAAAGCTTTTTTTAGTCTAGTGAATTCATTTGCTGCGTTAGGGGTAGGCATGGCGGCGCGAGTGATTTTACCGGAGTTGATGACGAATGGTGATCCGGAGCTAGCGCTTCCTTTTTTGGCACAGCAGTTACTTCCGGATGTCTTTGTTGGATTGATGTTAGCCGGGATTTTTGCAGCGACGATTTCGACGGCTGACTCGCAGATTTTATGTTGTTCGGCGGCATTAACTCAGGATATGTTTCCCCAGTTTGCTAAGTCTTACCGTTGGGTGAAACTAGGGACATTAGCCGTCACGGCAATTGTATTTAGCATTGCGCTAGTAGGCGATCGTAATGTCTTCTTTCTCGTGACGTTTTCCTGGTCGGCTTTAGCTTCAGGCTTGGGTCCCTTGTTGATCGTGCGGGTGCTAAGGCAACCTATAAATTTAGCGATCGCATTAACCATGATGGGGATCGGGATTGGAACAGCTTTACTTTGGAATCAGGGGTTGAAGCTATCGGGTGTGACAAATGAAGTGCTGCCCGGAATGGTTGCAGGGGGCTTGGTTTATGGAATTTGGGCGATTCTGACACGTCGGACGGTTACTTCTACTTCGCAGTGAAGTGAAGGATTGCCTGTAATGTCCGACAGGAGCAGAAGTAGTTTTTTCTATCGTCTTACGGTTTGCCAACCGAGCAGGTGAATCCAGTTTGTGCAGACCGTAAGAAGATTGGGTGATAGCGCCATTATGCTTTGGGGATGTAAGTATTGGCATCAGAAGAACGGTAGAGATCACGGGTGGCAATCAATTCAGAATTTAGTCAGTATTTAGAACTACCGATAGAGTAATGCGGTAGGAAACGAAGTAATAATACAAGATTCAGGGCGAGTTGATATAGAGGTGACCCCGAGGAAATGAATTGTGGTTCGGTCGATTGAGGAGGCAATGGCACAAGTCAGAATCGAGCGATAGACTTAAATTTACATCAATTTACATCATTAGACGCAAGAATAGTTCACTGTTTTTTAGCAATCATTTTAAACAATCGTAAGTTTCATTTTTTTTACAAGTTTAGGAGATAATTATGCAATTTTGTCCTCAATTTATTAGTACCTTACTTGGTAGCTTTGCTGGTTTTAACAACAGTTAAACCACGCTCAGAATTCAAGCGAATGGAGAAGTTTTTGCTTACTAGAAAACTTTTGCAGTTTATCAACTCCTAGCAAGGTGACATTCTTGGCTCGCCACTCTGCTTTCGTCATCCTTGTTTTGAATTTATGACACTTAGAGCATTATGAATGAGCCAACTTGTCAGTCGATGTGAGACAAGCTGAACAATGCGAAACTCATTCGGTATTTGCTCCTACTTGCAATAGCTTGAGCGATCGTTCAAGTTCTAGCTTACTTTGAAACCATTGTCATTATTTTCGTTTTTTCTGCCATTTCTGCGTTTCTGCTGAATTTTCCGACTCGCTGGATTGCACGAATCATCCGCAGCCGTTCTGGTTTTCTTACTGAGCTTATTGCGCAATCAAGCACTCGCCACACTGGGACTGTGTAAAAAGCCTACGGATGTAAATTGGTGATTTCGACGGTAGAAGTATAGACCTGATGTCTCTACTATTTATCGATCATCATTGAAAAAGTGTAAGCCATTCAAAAATATTTTTCCCCGTTTTTGGAGTATTAAAATGACTCAGATTAGACTTGTTACGGCTCAAATCAGCCAGTCCCCCGCCGAATCAACTCCCGTACCTCCTCCCCCTTCAACACCGTTTGCATCAGTCATGAGCAGCATTTACCTGCTCGGATTTCTTACAACTTATGGAGCATTGCTTTGGGAAGCCGTTCGACGAAGAAAAGATGAACCAACGGAGATTTCGCTGCCAGTTGGAAGCCACATGCCTTGTCGCAGTTGCCAATTTTTTAGCAATAACGGTTACCTTAAATGTGCAGTGAATCCCTCGATCGCCCTGACGAAAAGCGCGATCGATTGCTCTGATTATTGTCCCACTCAAAAAGCCTTGAAGAAAATGCAAAAAACGGGATTTTACAGAAGAGAATAAAGCGCTCAACCCCTTCTAATTTCTCTCCCTTTTTTCACCTGAAAGCGATAAGTTTGAAATAACGCTCTTAAAATTCTCCCATCTCTAAACTGTTGGTTGGTTGATTGAAATCAATAGTCTGGACTTTTTGAACAGTTCCACAAGGCTTTCAGAGCCTGTAGTTCCAGGATTGAGCTATTTTTTCAAAGCTAGCTCAATCCTGACTTTGAAAATGAAATCTCGTCAGTTGAATCAGGGTTTGAGCCTTGAGATCTACTCAAAATTTGCCCGAAGTATTGCAGTAGTGTCCCTGCTATTGAACTAACCCCGTCCGAAGTGCCCGAACTGCAATTTGAGTACGATCGCTAACACAGAGCTTATTCAAAATATTCCGAACATGAGTTTTAACGGTTCCAACCGTGATGTAAAGTCGTTGGGCAATCTCTGCATTGCTGCATCCGTCCACAATCAGCAATAAAACATCCCGTTCTCGTTCGGTGATGGGATACTGGGACATTGATTTTGCTTCCTCTTCAGACAGTCGATTAATCACCACCGTTTCTGATGTACCTGCTAGCGACGCTCCTGTGGTTTGTACTTGGTGTAGAACGATTCTTGCGATCGTCGGATCAATCCAAGCATTTCCGCCTGCGGTAACTTCCAATGCTTCAACTAAGCGATCGCGGTTCACATCTTTCATACAATAAGAATCTGCTCCAGCAGCAAACGCAGCAAGTACAATTTCCTCATTATCTTGCATCGTCATGATCAACACGCGAGTTTTAGCCGTGTCATCATCAGACTGAATAGCTCTCAATCGCTGCGTTAACTCAACGCCATTCATATCCGGTAATCCAATATCCACGATCGCCACATCGGGCTGAAAGGTCTCGATCGCTTTCAATCCTGAACGAGCATCCCGCGCCTCTCCCACAATTTTGATATAACTTTGCTCTTGCAACAAAGCACGAATGCCAATGCGAGTTAAATCATGGTCTTCAATTAGCACGACTCGAATGGATTCCATTTTCTATCTCCTACTTTTCAGTAGCTAGAATTTAGCGATTTATTCAACACATAAGGAGTTTACTTGATCACCTTGATGATTTCTGTCTGCCGCAAGCAAGACATTGAAACAAGAACTTAGCTCTTTCCTCTCCCTATGGGCATAGGTTCGTTTAAGGCAGATAACATTTGTGCCGATTGGACATTAAGATTGGACATTAATTTGAGCGTTGGGATCTTTAGCCGTAAGTGTTGCTTGTCGATCGCTGGATGATGGAAGGGTTAGACTCGGTTTCTCGATCGTTGGAGTCGAGAGAATTGGTGAAGGCGTAACAGGTGAGGGAGATTCGGAAGGAGAGGAAGCGATCGCGGTATTTGGAGACGGAGCAGAATATGCAACCAGAAAAAATAAAATTGGGAGTGACTAGATTGAGGACTTCATCGCTGGCAGATTAAAACGTCAAACCTCAGCTAAAGTGATATTTCTTACTCTTCATCCGTCGGTAGAGACAGCCTGGATCTTGCCGCTAATTCTGTGTCTTGCTTCGCTAAATCAGCTTCTGAATATCTGTCTCATCCTGAAAAATACTGATTCTGCATAGCTAACCCTTAAGATTTAATAGTTTCTTTATATACCTCTGAACCTGCAAGTATTACTTAATTCTTTTCCTCCAGGTAACTATGTGGCTGTCGCAGTAACCCACTTGTCAATAGAACTGAACAATCTAAGATGTAATTGGGCTAGAAAATTCATCATTTGAATCTTAAATCTAGTTCCTCTTCAGTTTACAGAACAGGGCATCGCCATCTAGAACACTGTTAGAGACAAGTAGGCTACCACTCCTAAATGCGTCTACGAAACTAACTCACTTGAGTTACAAGCAACTAGCTAGCAGTGTAAAGACAAGTACAATTCTTGATGACGAGATAAGGCAAGACGCAAACAAGTCGTTATCTCTGCCTAATCTAGCCTTCACAGAGTTGCAGTTTTCAACATACTCAGATTCCTGACTTGAAAACAGAAAGATGAATGGAAGATTGATTCTTACTCATCTGTCAGAATTTGTCACGAGCAAATCTACTGTACTCTTACATTCAAGAGAGGTTTAATGATGTTAAGTACTAATGTAGACAACCAGGAAAATGCTTCTGTAGCACCTGTCCAACCCCCTTACACGATCGTATTTCCCAACGATTCCATTCTGCGTAATTTTGCAAATCAAGTGAATCAGCTTTGCAAAAAACAAGGGTTGCCTTCCGCATTTATTGATGAAAATGGTGCTTTAACGATCGACAAGCAGGCAACCGAAATTAGAGGCAGTACGGATTATCGATTTACCGGCTGGGGAGTTGTTGTGCTTCTACCAAGATTACAGTGCTGGGTTCATTACAAAGCAGGTAGCCCCGAACATATTAAAGTTGGACGTGTACTTGTGCCACTGAACTTTATGCCTCTCATCCAATTGCTGATGGAGAAGTTTGGTCGAGCGTAAAAACGTTTTGAAGCAGGTTGGCTTACTGAGAGTTTTCAGTCGGCGCTTGTCCTGGCTGATAAGACAAATTGTTTGCAAATTGCAAGGAGATTATTATGACTACCACGAATGAATTCCTTTCCACCAACAAACCTGTTGCAAAAAGCATCTTTGCTAGCAAGACATTCTGGGGAGCAGCCCTAACGCTGCTTATCGCTATCGCACCCAAGGTGGGCGAAGAGGTTGATAAGTATCAAAATACAGGAAGGGTTGATGGATCTAGCATTACTCAAATTGTTGTGCTGTTTGGAACAACTACCTTAGCCATCATGGGGCGGATTGACGCTAAACAACCGCTTTACACACCTGATGGATTGCCTGGTCCAAACAAGTCTGACTTTCCATCCTAACGAGTAGAGTTGCTGGGAAAACTTACATCTTGCTGTTGAACGTTACAGCAAAGGGAGCGGTTTCGAGCCGATATTTCCCAGCAAGCCGACTCACTCTCACCATGACCGAATCAACACTTCAGTTAACATTATTAGGAGAATTGCCATGAGTGTGTTCATTCTAGGAACGGTAGCCGAACCCGTAGAAGCATTCATTGCTTGGCTCAGTCAGAAAAGTGCAGATCCAGCGCTAGCAAAACAAGTAGCTTCATTCCATGCCAAATGGGGCAAAGAGTATGGTGTCCGCTGGGATTTTGCTATTTTCCAAAGCTGCCTTGAAACCGGATGGTTTACCTTCAAAGGCGATGTGAAAAAAGCGCAAAACAACTTTGCTGGCATCGGTGCAACTGGAAATGGAGAACCTGGAGAGTCTTTTCCAACAGTGGAAGCGGGTTGTAAAGCACAAATTCAGCATCTTGCAACTTATGCAGGACAAGCTATTGCCGATGCTGAATTAGTTGCAAAGCACACAAAATCAGTCAAGAACTGGATTTCTGGAAAGGCAAAAACGTGGGAAGAATTAGCCGGAAAATGGGCTGCGGATGGCTCTTACTGGAGAAAGATTTCTGCGATCGCGACCGAATTCAGCCAGTGGCATGAAAGTTACCCGCAGCCGAAACCCACCCTCGCTGGAAAACGCATTGCGATCGATGTGGGGCATGGCTCCTACAAAGACAATCTCGGCACTGGATGGGAGCCGGGAGCCGTAAAACCACCCATTCGCGAATGGGATTTGAACACGATTGCGGCAAAAGAATGTGCAGAAAAACTTCGTTCCCTTGGTGCAGCCGTGGATATCTTTCAATATGATCCTGGATCACCGCAACTAACACTTAGCGAGAAGGGTGCTCGCAGCAATGGTCATGATGTGTTCGTCTCTATTCATCACAATTCCGTAGATAACCCAAACGCTCAACATAGCCTCACGCTCATTCACACTAATGGAACCGTTGAGGACAGCAAACTCGCACAAAGTATTGAGAAACAATTAGTCGCTGTTTGCAAGGTAGGCGATGGTGGCGTGAGGAAACAAGAACTAGGAGTTCTCAGTACAGTGCCATCTTCCGTAAAAGCTTGCTGCTTGACAGAAGGGTTCTTCATCACAGGTCGCTTACCTGAGCCGCCGGATCAATTGGCAAAAGCTGAGGGTGGCGCGATCGCCCAAGGTATTGCGGATTACTTAGTGCAAGGTTAACCGCGATCGTCATCAAAGTCTAGATCCACGAACAGGGTACATCTTCCAGCAATAACGGCTGTCGCTTTTAAGCCGTAAAGCTATCCAACACAATGATATTTTAAGGAGGATAAATCATGAAACCCTATGCTATGCCGAATGTATTCGAGCTAATTTCCCCGTACACTCAACAACCGGATTCTAGAACTTGCCAAAGTGCTTGTATTGCTCAAATGCTGGGTCTAAGCTCTGCATCAGATGTTCTCCGAATCCGGAAAGAACTGGATAATATGGCAGAACCCGGTGAAGAAGCTGGATCTCCATATCTCATGGGACGATACTTGAAAAGTCGTGTGAAGGCTTACAAGTACAATGATCAAGCATCTCTAAATGATGCTAAGCGAGATCTGGATAATGGATACAAACTCATCATCCATACATACCTAACAACGGGACATGTCATAAACTTGATGGGCTACAAGCCCAATCCTGCCAATGGAAGCTATTCGTTCATTGTTGACGATCCTTGGAGCGAATTCGATTTTCCATCCTGGAGTTACCCCTATGAACGTACATCAGGTGACAACGTACAGTACTCAGCTTATGGCATCTATGCTGCTGCCGTAGTTGGCGAGAGCAAGGACGATGCTTTCAAGATCTACAAGCACGGTGAATTGGACAGCAATCGGAAGGGTATGTGGATGCATTCAATCAAAAACTAGGTGATCTGTAACAGTCTGGGGGATATGCCGCGTCAATTACAAATCGGGTTCGCGACAATTATACTGAGGTGCGATCGCTGTGCATTTGCAAGAGTTTGAGCATTTGTTCTAATTGACGCGAAGCCCAAAAGTAATTGACGCGGCACAAAACCCTGTTCCCTGAGAATTCGTTAAAAGCGTAGGATCAAGATTGAGAGGCGAGGCGATATGTTAGCTAGATACCAAAATTAATCCTTTGATCAAGGCTCCTCAAGGAGCCTTCTTTATTTGAGATTTAGGTTTCTCAAAGTTCACTAACTGGATTTCGCTTAATAATCCGATAGACGATCGCTCTTGCTGCAAACCTTGGGAGCGCCATCATTCGCTTCCAACGCCAAGGTTCTTGATACAGCCGATACAACCATTCCAAATGATTGTCACAGAACCATTGCGGCGCACGCTCTTTTGTTCCTGCCCAGACATCAAAGCTCCCACCCACTCCAATCCAAACCGAATTTGGACAAACGTGGCGATGTTGAGAAATCCATAGCTCCTGACGCGGCACACCTAACCCCACATAAATTAACTGCGGTTGCAGAGATCGAAGTCGATCAAGAAATTCACCCTCATCTTCCGACTTCAAATATCCATTCTGCGTTCCTACGATCGAGATTTCCGGCACTCTCTCCTGCCATTTTTGGGCTGCAATATCCGCAACTTCGGGCGCACCGCCAAAAAAGAAGATTGACCAGGGTTTGCCAAATTGACTCGATCGCTCTAGCAACGCCTGTGCAAGTTCAATTCCGGGCATTCGCTGCACCCGTTGCCCATGAATTCGCATATAAAACACAATTCCCGAACCATCAGGAATGACGAGATCTGCCTGATGAATAATATTTGCAAGCACCGGAGTCTGTTCCGCTTGCATTGTCATTTCAGCGTTCAGCGTAATAACATGACAGCCTAACCCTTGCGCTAAACGATGGGTGATCCAGTCTGGATAATCCTTCACAAGGTGCATGGGCAATCCTAAAACTGAAACAGTCTCCGGTGAATCAGAAATTTTCATCACGCGATCCTCGCACGGGTAGGGGTTCAGGGATTGAATTCTAACAGGAATTCGTCGTTAGGACAGGACTAAATTATCACGATGCACTACCGTTTCTTCCCCCGCGTAGCCGAGAATTTCCGGAATTTGATCCGATTGATGCCCTCGAATTTGCTCTAATTCCTCATGACTGTAGTTGACAATTCCTCTCGCAACTTCTTGACCCGAACGATCGCACAATTTCACCGCATCCTGACTTTCAAATTCGCCTTCAATCTGCACAATTCCCGCTGCTAAAAGCGATCGACCGAGTTCCCGAATCGCCTTGACTGCACCCTCATCCAAATAAATCTCTCCCACAGGAACTAAACCATGAGCAATCCAACGCTGCCGAGCATTAAACGGGCGCGGTTGCGGCTCAAACTGGGTTCCCAGCAATTCTCCTGCTAAAATCTTGCTCAAATTTTGGGGGGTGCGACCTTGAGTGATCACGGTTCTGACTCCCGCACCTATTGCAATTCGAGCAGCTTGAATCTTCGTCACCATGCCGCCTGTGCCCCACTGCGTCCCAGAGCTTCCAGTTTGAACTTCTGCAAGTTCCTCTAAGTTTTTGACGATCGTAATCGGTTGAGCCTCAGGATGACTGCGCGGATCAGCAGAATATAGGCGATCGACATCGGTGAGCAAAAATAGCCAGTCGGCATCGACCACGCTGGCAACTAATGCCGACAACGTATCGTTATCGCCAAATTTCAACTCATCGACTGAAACGGTGTCATTCTCATTGACGATCGGGATCACGTCGAGCTTCAGCAATTCTTGAAACGTGTGCAAAACATTGATATAGCGATTGCGCTGAATTAAATCTCCTCGCGTCAGTAAAACTTGCGCGATCGGTTGCTGTAATGCGGTGAAAAAATCATCGTAAATTCGCATCAATCGCCCCTGTCCAACTGCCGCAACCGCTTGTTTTTTTGCCATTGATTTTGGGCGTTCTACTAATCCCAATCGCGCACAGCCAACTCCCACCGCACCGGACGACACCAAAACCACTTGATTTCCTTGAGCGCGAAGCTGGCTGAGAACCTCAACTAAAGACGCGATCGTAGAGAGCGCTAACTTTCCCGAATCCGGAGTCGTCAGACTCGACGTTCCAATTTTCACCACGATCGTTTGAGACATGAGCGCAACGTGCTAAAACCGCTCAAATATCCTATCAAACCGTTTCACATGTCAGGATGTGACAAAATATTTCACAATTCTGGAAAATACGTAGAATCTTCTAAAGAACTAAGGGCAAACGTGCTTACAATTTAGACTGCCAATTTTTTTAGACTGCCAATTGTGCCTGGGTGAGAGATATGAACCTTAACAGCATTGCATCAGGAACTACTACCATCGCTCTGACGACTGTTCAGACTAATCAAGCTTTAACCAGAGAACTTCAGCAACGCCTGATTGCATTAGGCTTTCAACCTGGACCCGTCGATGGAATCTGGGGCAATCGCACTCAAACCGCTTATACTGCTTTCGCCACCCGCAACCAGTTTAGACCGACTGAAATTAGCCCCCGTGCCGCCCAGGTCTTACTTGGCATCACAACGCTCAATAACATTGCATCAGGGGCGCTTACCCTGGCTTTATCCACGCTTCAAAGCGCTCAAGGCATCGTTAGAGAGCTTCAGCAACGCTTAACAACATTAGGCTTCCAACCCGGACCTGTCGATGGAATCTGGGGCAATCGCACTCAAACGGCTTATGCTGCGTTTGCAACCCGCACCCAACTCAGAGCGACTGAAATCAGCCCTCGTGCGGCTCAAATTCTACTCGGTCGTCAACCACTGCCAACGACTACCCCAACTCCAACTCCAACTCCGACTCCGACTCCGACGAATCCTGCGGTGCTACAGCCTCCAGTCACCCCGACCCCGACCCCCGCCCCGACCCCCGCCCCGACTCCGACCCCCGCACCCGTTCCGACTCCGACCCCATCTCCTCGCTTTGCTCCAGCAGATCAAGCAATCCCGACTGGACTGCGCCCCATCTCAAATGGAGGGCTGATTTGGCAAATGAATCGAATTAGTGCGGATGCGCGGGTGACTCGTCAGATCCAGCAGGGATTAGATGCAATGGGGCATCGTCCTGGTGCGATCGATGGAATTTGGGGAGGTGGAACTCAAGCTGCTTATGCTGCATTTGCGAGAGCTTATGGGTTTAATGCAAATGAGCTTTCGCCTCAAGCTGCATTGATGTTACTCGAACCTGCCATTCCAAGAATTCCGGTCGTTCGTCCAACTCGATCGTTACAGCCGAAAGATTTTCAAGATGTCGCGCGATCGATTGGGTGTGATGTGGCAGCGGTAAGAGCCGTTGTGGATGTTGAAGCGGCTGGATCTGGATTTCAGCGAGATGGGAGACCGAAGATTTTGTTTGAAGCGCATTGGTTTTCGGAATTTACGAATGGGCGCTTTGATAATAGTAATGGGGATATTTCGAGTCCGGTCTGGAATCGTAATTTGTATATTGGCGGGGCTGGAGAATGGGATCGATTGTATAAGGCGGTGAATCTGGATCGAGAAGCTGCTTTGAAGTCTGCGTCTTGGGGATTGGGTCAGGTGATGGGCTTTAATCATCCGGCAGCAGGCTATCGGGATGCAGAGTCGTTTGTGCGGGATATGCACGAAAGCGAAGGCAAGCAACTTGGGGCAATGTTCAATTTCATCAAGAGTAATCGCCTCGATCGCTTCTTGATTAATCGCGATTGGGCAGGGTTTGCGCTTCGCTACAATGGCGAGAGCTTCCGGGTGAATCGCTATGATGAGAAGCTAGCAGATGCCTATGAATACTGGTCAAATGTAGCTTAGGTGTCAGATGAGAAATCGGAGTATGTTAGAGTCCCCGATTTCTCAAGTTTCTAGAGCGCGATCGCACATCCGTCTGCTCTCGGTTCTGAGCCTGCGATCAAGACATTTCCAGACTTGAGGATCATCTGTCCCCGACCGAATGCACTCGGTTCTGCGGTGAGTTGAATTGAGTGATTTCTATCGCTAAGCGCGATTGCAATATCAGATCGCACTGATTGTTCGAGTAAGACTTGATTGGTTGCAAGCCATCGCCATCGTGGAGCATTCAAAGCAGTTTGAGGATTCATTCCATAATCTACTAAGTTCACCACCATCTGTAAGTGTCCTTGAGGCTGCATAAATCCACCCATGACCCCGAATGTTCCAAGCGGTTGATCCTCGACGCTCAAGAACCCCGGAATAATCGTGTGATAAGCGCGTTTACTCGGTGCAACTTGATTCGGGTGTCCTGCTTGAGTAGAAAAGCCTGAAGCACGATTTTGTAGCGCGATGCCAGTTCCAGGGATCAAGATACCACTGCCAAATCCTGCATAGTTTGATTGGATGAAAGATACCATTAGGTCAGTATCTGCGGCTGTGAGATAGACGGTTCCTCCTTTTGGTAGTCCTGAACTGACTGAAGACAGCGCAGTGTCGCCAATCAATTGTCGTCTTTGAGCCGCATAGGTCTTATCGAGGAGATTCGCATTCGAGACAATCATCGCAGCCGGATCGCTCACATGTCGATCGGCTTCGGCAAATGCTAGCTTCATAGCTTCGATCTGAAAATGAAAGCTCTCAACAGAGTCACGCGGAAATTTAGTAAAATCAAAGCCCTCTAAAATGTTCAACGCGATTAATGTCGCAATCCCATGCGTATTCGGCGGCATTTCCCAGACCTCTACGCCGCGATAATTTGTAGAAATTGGAGTCACCCAATCGGCTTGATGAGTTGCTAAATCGCTGCGATCGAGAACTCCTCCCGTCTGTTCTGCAAATTGGGCAATCTGATCTGCTAGCTCACCTCGGTAGAGAGATTCGCCTTGAGATTCGGCAATCGATCGCAGTGTTTTTGCATGATTTGGACTGCTCCAGATTTCGCCTGCACGAGGCGCACGCCCATTCGGGAAAAAGACCGATTGGAAGGGCTGAAATTCTGCCTTTGAGAGAGTCATGAAGATTTTTTCTGCCTGTTGCCAAGCGCGAGCCGTTTCGGGAGAAACCGGGAATCCCGATTCGGCGTATTGAATTGCAGGCTGAAACAATTTCTCAAACGGGAGCTTTCCCCAGCGTTCTGAGAGAGCTTTCCAGGCTGAGACTGCACCCGGAACCATGACGGTATTCCACCCTAAATCAGGCATTTTTGAGGCGTTGAGCAGATCCTTCACTGGAATCTGCTGCGGGCTGCGTCCTGAGCCATTGAGTCCGTGAAGTTTGCCGTCCCAAACGAGTGCGAAAGCATCAGAGCCGATGCCGTTAGAAGTGGGTTCGACGACTGTTAATGCAATCGCAGTTGCAACCGCAGCATCGATCGCGTTGCCGCCTGCAAGTAGCATTTGTATTCCAGCTAAGGTTGCAAGGGGTTGACTCGTTGCAACCGCGCCGCGCGATCCCATGACAACCCGCCTTGCAGCAGGGTAGGGATTGTGATTAATCTGGCTTGCGATAGAGAATCGCTCCCAAGAATTAGTCTTCAAGAGGTACTCCTTTTTACTTCTTTGGGCGATGTTATGGGCGAACGAGAGGATTAATCTACGGGTAGTTTATGATGCGTTCACATGGTTCAAATTACCACGCTCTTTATGTTTTGGGAGTCTGCGAAGTCAATTCGGTTGATTTTGTTTAGTCGATTACACTCCCTGACACAAACTTAAATCTTTCTCAACATTTAGAGAGGTGGGGTTCGCAATTTTCTTTGCGACTCGGTTTGTGTTGGCAATTTGGACAATTCTGGGAAGAAAACTATGAGTTCTGTTACTGCAAAAGTTGAAGCGACCGAGAAGTCATTTCACTTAGAGGGCTACGAGAAGATTGAGTTTAATCTGGATCTAGTAGAGGGTTTGTTTGAGATTGGAAATCCAGCACTTGCAGAGAACTATCAGGAGCTTGGGCGTTGTTTGGCAGTGGTCGATCACAATGTCGATCGACTCTACGGCGAACAGATGCGATCGTACTTTGAATACTATGAGATCGATCTGAGCGTTTTTGCGATCGAGATTACTGAACCTGCAAAAACGATCGACACGTTTTTGAAAATTACAGATGCCTTTTGTGACTTCAATCTTAAGCGCAAGGAGCCAGTTCTGGTAATTGGTGGGGGACTTGTGCTAGATGTGGCTGGATTTGCTTGCTCTGCCTATCGCAGAAGTACAAATTACATTCGAGTGCCTTCGACTTTGATTGGCTTGATTGATGCAGGAGTCGCGATCAAAGTTGCCGTCAATCACGGCAAATTGAAGAATCGCCTCGGTGCTTATCATCCACCAAAGCAAGTGGTTTTAGATTTCTCATTTTTGAAAACATTGCCTGTGGATCAGATTCGCAATGGCATGGCAGAACTGGTTAAAATTGCAGTCGTTGCGAATTCTGACGTGTTCGACTTACTAGAGCAGCATGGCGAAGCGTTGCTATACGATCATTTTGGGTTTGTAGGTGACGATGCAGAACTGAAGCAAATCGGGCATCAAGTCAATTACGAATCGATCAAAACGATGTTGGACTTAGAAGCTCCGAACTTACATGAATTGATGCTCGATCGCGTCATTGCCTACGGTCATACCTGGAGTCCCACGCTTGAACTTGCGCCTCAGATCCCGCTATTACATGGTCATGCGGTGAACATTGACATGGCAATTTCTGCAACGATCGCAGCCAAGCGGGGTTACATTACCGAGCAAGATCGCGATCGTATTCTCAGCTTAATGAGTCGCTTGGGGCTTGCACTCGATCATCCCTTGATGGAGATCGATTTGATGTGGGCTGCAACTCAATCGATTATGCTGACTCGTGATGGATTGCTCAGAGCCGCGATGCCGCGCCCGATTGGAACCTGCTATTTTGTCAATGATTTGACGCGCGCGGAACTCGAAAGCGCGATCGCAGATCATAAGCGTCTCTGTGCAAACTATCCTCGAACTGGTGCAGGAATTGATGCTTATGTCGGAAGTAGCGAACTGATTGGGAGTGTAAGCTAGATGAACACAGTAGCACTAGCAGCGGCTCGTCCTGTTACACCGCTTGGCATCCTAACGGCTCATTTGCAAAGCGCGATCGAGCAGTTTCCACGTTCAGAAGAATTGCAGAAAGCATTAGAACTTGCGATCGGACTGGAGGAGTATGTGAATACTTGTACAACACCCGAATCAAAAGAGCTAGAAGCAATCTCTAAGCAGACTCAGCAAGAGCCTTGGCATCAACGATTTAGCGATGGGGAGACAGTTCGTCAACTAGAGCAAGAAATGCTGTCAGGTCATGTGGAGGGGCAGTTTCTCAAAATGCTCGTTCACATGACGCAAGCCTCTCGCATTCTCGATATCGGAATGTTCACGGGATATTCTGCATTAGCAATGGCGGAGGCATTACCTAGTGATGGGGTACTCGTTGCCTGTGAAGTCGATGAGTATGTTGCAAGTTTTGCTCAGAAGCATTTTGATCAATCCTTGCATGGGTCAAAGATTCAGATCAAAGTTGCTCCTGCGATCGAGACGTTGCAGCAGCTTGCTGACCAAGGTGAATCGTTTGATTTCGTCTTCATTGATGCGGATAAACGAGAGTATGTGCAGTATTTTCGATCGCTGCTTGATGCTGAGTTGTTGAAGCCGCATGGGTTCATCTGTGTGGATAATACGTTACTTCAGGGTCAGCCTTATTTGCAGCAAAGATCGCCAAATGGGCAAGCGATCGCTGAATTTAATCAGGTGGTTGCTCATGACCCACGGGTTGAACAGGTGTTGATCCCATTACGCGATGGGGTGACATTAATTCGCCGGATTTGACAACATCGTAACCCCGGATGTGTATCCCCAATCGGGTGTGTCGCAAATCGGGTGGTAGGGACGTGATTCATCGCGTCCCTACAATCAATCATCGGGTAAACGCACGCATTCATCGATACGACAAATTATTTATGTTTCAATCGTTCAAATCCACCACGATCGTCATTCTAAAAAATCTACTAACGCTCACATTCCTGCTCATCGCATTCCCCTTTAATCTCATCATTGTTCTCACCGCAGTTCTAATCGGAAAATTTCAACCCCATTCTATTGCTCAATCCTCCTCTCCCAAACGCATTCTGATTACAGGTGGAAAAATGACCAAAGCCTTGCAGCTTGCTCGATCATTTCATGCCGCCGGACACAACGTGACTTTACTCGAAACTCAGAAATACTGGCTTACAGGACATCGCTTCTCAAACTCTGTCGATCGCTTCTACACCGTCCCTAACCCGAAGCAAGACTTCATTGCCTTTGCTAAAGCCTTACTCGACCTTGTTCAACGCGAAAAAATTGATATTCTCATTCCTGTAACGAGTCCAGTTGAAAGTTACTATTATTCGTTGATTAAGCCAGATTTACCTTGCGAAGTCTTTCATTTCGAGGTCGGGATTACTCAGCTACTTGATGATAAATTTGAACTCAGTGAGAAAGCTCGATCGCTGAATCTCACGGTTCCAAAAACCATTCGTATTACTGATCCACAGCAAGTTCTGAACTTTGATTTCGATGCTCGTCAATACATTCTCAAAAGCATTGCCTACGATTCTGTACATCGCTTAGATCTGACTAAATACCCCTTAGAATCTACAGCAGCAATGGTCGATCACCTCGCAACCTTGCCAATGAGTCAGGAGAATCCCTGGATCTTACAGGAATTCATCACCGGGCAAGAATATTGCACGCATAGTACGGTTCGGGACGGTGAACTGCTTCTGCATTGCTGTGCTAAATCTTCTGCGTTTCAAGTAAACTACGAGCAGGTTGATCATCCCGCCATTCAAGCCTGGATTGCAACTTTCGTCAAAGCGCTGAATCTCAGTGGGCAGATCTCATTCGATTTTATTGAGAGTGCAACGGGGGAAGTTTATGCGATCGAATGTAACCCCAGAACTCACTCTGCTCTCACCATGTTTTATAACCATCCCGATGTTGCGAAAGCTTACTTAGGAGAGGCGATCGATCCTGTTCCTATTCAACCGCTTCCGACGAGCAAGCCTACCTACTGGCTCTATCACGAAATCTGGAGACAATTGACAACGCGAAACCGTCTCAATGTCATTCTGAACGGCAAAGATGCAATTTTCCAATTTTCTGACCCGCTGCCCTTTCTCATGGTGCATCACTGGCAAATTCCATTACTATTGCTCAACAATTTGCGCCATCTCAAAGGTTGGGTGCGTATCGATTTCAACATTGGAAAATTAGTCGAACCGGGTGGAGATTGACAAATTATGAACTCTCCGGAATAGATTGCCCTATTCGTGGATCATAGAGATAAGAGGACATTGCCCAAATCGTTTCAGTGCAGGCAATGACATATATGAGATACAAAGCCTTGGTGTTATCTGGCGCGGTAGTCTTAACTGCTGCTGTAACTTCAACGATCGCTGCTGTAACGATGCGCTCTCAAGCTCCAAAAGTAGAGCAAGCGCAACCCGCCCCCCCTCAACAAACAACCGCGCAGTCTCCCCAAACTGAGAAGCTCAATTCCCCAGTTGTGAAGACTCCTGCGGCTGAACCTCCCTCTCCTCGCCAAGCGATTACCTTGGTCGATGAGTCAGTACAGTCCCCAGAATTTGTCAAATTCCTTGATCGCACCAAACAAGCCGTTCGCGATCGCGATGCAAAATACATTCGCAGCATCGTTACCCCCGAAACTCGCTTTAGCTTTGGCGAACATCGATCGATTGACTATTTCAATCCCGAAAATCCTAAATCCCCATTCTGGACATCTTTAGAGAAAACCTTGTCTCTAGGCTGCTCTCAAGAAGCTCAAGGCTATTCTTGCCCGACGGTGTTTCATCAATTTGACGAAGCAATTAAAAAAAGCAATGCTGAAACCGATGCGTTTTCTGCGATCGTCGTCGTCGGTCAAAATGTCAATGTGCGATCGCAACCCAATGCGACGGCTCCCGTTGTTGCCACACTGACGAATGAAATTGTCAAATACGACACCACAACCTTTCAAAATGCTTCTAATAAAGATGCTCTGAGACTCAACGATCCAAATAGCTGGACTCCGATCGTGCTTCCCAATGACAAACGTGGATATGTCTCTAGTCGATATGCGTATAGTCCGATTGGCTACCGCGTTCTCTTTGGTAAAGAACAAGGCGAATGGAAAATGCAAGCTTTTGTGACGGGGGATTAGGGCAAACGCATACGTTGCTTCATATCTAGTAGAGATAGGGTGAGCTTACTACAATTTATTCTATTATCAGTAAGTACTCCTTGTGAGATTTTGTTGAATCAGAGACTCAAGTATAGACACCTGATTGACTGATAAAAAATTTTCGCTTCGGTGTCATCCCACCCGGAGATCAATCTCCGGGCTGATAGCGGAAAGTCCACTTCAGTGGACTATAAAAGGTTCTTAACCCGTTTCAACGGGTTTTCCTCGATTAGCCCAGAACTTCAGTTCAGGGGCGGAGCGGCAACGCAGCGAAGAGATTTTCCAGAGTTTTGTCAGTCAACCAGGTATAGACACTTCCTGAGATATCACGGCTGAGCGTTTTACCATAAACCGAGGATTAATCCGCTTGACGATGTCCATCCGGGTAAACGGTGAACGCATCGACGATCGCATCGCTCAAGTTAACATCCGTCGATCGAGCTAAATTCGCCCCTCTCAAATTCGTCCCTCTCAAATCTGCATCCCGAAAATTCACTCGACGCAGATCCGCATTGCTCAAATCCGCATTGCTCAAATCGGCATTTCTCAAATCGGCTCCACTCAGATTTGCCTCCCTCAGATCTGCCCTACTCAGATTCGCAAAGCTCAAATTCGTGCGCAAGCCTGTTGCCTGCTGTAAATCTGCATTCACCAGATTAGCTTGGTGCAGTTGAGCATCACTCAATTCCGCTCGTCGCAGTTGCGCTGAACTCAGATTCGCACCTCGCAAATTCGCATAGGGTAAATAAGCTCGGTTTAAGCAACATTCAGTCAGATCGATATCGACTAACATCGCTTCAAAAAAGTTTGCTTGTTCTAAGTTACACCGTTCAAAATGACGTTCTCCCTGGTTGTATCTCGCAATCAATTCTTCCGCTGCGATCGTATCCATTACAGTCCTGTCGTCCACCCACTAATGCTTATTTAGAAATGTAAAGAAGAATCACTCAAGGTTAAGGATACTTAACATTTTCTTTAGGGATCAGGGAAAAACTGCCCTGAAGTATGGGGGAACGACAAGGAGAAGGATTGAGAGATTTCTATTCTGCGATCAAGTTAATTGATCAATGACTAGCTCTGAGTTCAATCTCGTGTCAATATCAGAAATAGTACGCTGCCGAACAAGGACTATGCCGGACTTGCAAGTGTCGATCGCTGAACACTACCACGAGCGCACCAAATACGATCCGAAAACGATTCATGCCAAAAGCCAAGCTCTGAATTGGGAAGAACAACCGATTCCGTTCAAATCCTACCGATTTGGCACCTCGTTCGATCTGAAGCCGTATTTGAGCGAAGATTCTGATCAAGATCCTGAGACGATTTGGTGGCAAAGGCTCTCAAAACTGCTGGTTTGCAGCTACGGATTGACGGGCGCGATTCCCACCAATGGCGAACCGCATTATTTACGATCGTCTCCGTCGGCTGGAGGGCTATATCCGGCTGAGGTATATTTGATCTCACGTGGTACGCCTTATCTGCCTGCCGGACTCTACAACTATCAGTCGAAAACGCATACGCTGATCAATTTTTGGCAGAATGAGGTCTGGACAGCTTTACAGTCGGCGTGTTTTTGGAATCCAGTTCTTGAAGATACGCAGCTTGCGATCGTCGTTTCTGCGGTGTTTTTCCGCTCCGAATGGCGATATCAAGACCGCGCCTATCGTCGGATTTTTCTCGATGCGGGGCATTTACTTGGCAATATCGAGCTTGCCTGTGCTTTGACTGACTTTCGCCCGCATTTGGTGGGCGGATTTGCCGATGAAGCGATTTGGCAAAAAATTCCGTTCACATCGAATTTCCGGGATATTGCAGGCGGTCCAGC
>JALOOO010000285.1 GCA_025454375.1 Leptolyngbya sp. Prado105
AAGCGGTTATGAATATCTTTTAGGCTTTTTGCTGATTTGCAGCTTAGTTCCGGTTCTGGCACTTCTGGCTTCTAAGCTAGTTCGCCCTAGCCGTCGAGGTCCCGAACGTCGAACGACGTATGAATCCGGAATGGAGCCAATGGGAGGAGCCTGGATTCAGTTCAACATTCGTTATTACATGTTCGCCTTGGTCTTTGTGATCTTCGACGTGGAAACGGTGTTCTTATATCCCTGGGCAGTCGCTTTCAATCGGTTGGGATTGTTGGCGTTCATTGAAGCCCTGATTTTTATTGCAATTCTAGTTGTTGGACTCGTCTACGCTTGGCGCAAAGGAGCATTGGAATGGTCATGAATCCCGAAGTGACTTCGCTCAATAGCGGATCGCTGATTAATCCGATCGAGCGTCCTGGTGTGACGCAAGAATTGTCGGAAAACGTCGTTTTGACGACAGTAGACGATTTGTATAACTGGGCAAGACTTTCGAGTCTGTGGCCGCTGTTGTTTGGGACTGCTTGCTGCTTTATCGAATTTGCAGCTTTAATCGGTTCAAGATTTGACTTCGATCGCTTTGGACTGGTTCCGCGATCGTCGCCTCGCCAAGCTGATCTGATCATCACAGCGGGCACGATCACGATGAAAATGGCTCCGGCACTGGTTCGTCTTTATGAGCAGATGCCTGAACCGAAATACGTGATTGCCATGGGAGCCTGCACGATTACAGGCGGGATGTTTAGCGTTGACTCTCCGACTGCGGTTCGAGGCGTTGACAAACTGATTCCGGTGGATATCTATTTGCCGGGTTGCCCTCCTCGTCCAGAAGCGATCGTGGATGCCATTATTAAACTACGAAAGAAGGTTTCCAACGAGTCAATTCAAGAACGTGCCCAATTGCGCCAAACTCACCGCTATTACAGCACGACTCACACGATGACTCCGGCTGAACTGATCCACGACGGGAAGTATCTCCAAGCCCAAAGCCGGATGGCTCCACCGCTTGAATTGGCTGAAGCAATGGGACTAGAGGTCTCCACAGTTTTGGAACCGCAAAAGGAGGCAGTCGATCGTGGCTGAAGAACAACAATCAACGATCGTTGAAGCGGGTAAAACCTCAAAATGGCTGACTGAGAATGGGTTTGATCACGAGTTCATTGGCTTGGATGCAAGCGGTGTCGAAATGATCAAAGTTGAGCCAGAATTACTGATTCCCTTCTCAACGGCACTTCACGCGAGTGGATTTAACTGCCTTCAGTGCCAAGGGGCTTATGATATGGGACCTGGCAATCAGTTAGTGAGTTTTTATCACCTGATCAAGCTATCTGATAACGCAGTCAATCCGGATGAAGTGCGCTTGAAAGTCTTTTTACCTCGTGAAGATCCGAGAGTCCCTTCGGTGTTCTGGATTTGGAAAGGGGCGGATTGGCAAGAGCGTGAGTCGTTTGATATGTATGGGATTGTCTATGAGGGACACCCGAATCTGAAGCGGTTGCTGATGCCTGAAGATTGGGTCGGCTATCCACTTCGGAAAGACTACATCTCTCACGACTTCTACGAACTGCAAGACGCTTACTAAATTGAAAAAAGCTCCTCAGAATTAGAGGAGCTTTTTTTTGCCGATGATTCTAATTGTGGCTAGTTGATCTGAACTATTAGCTTTTGATCAGTTTAGCTGACAAGACGATCGCAACAAAAACAACACAACTCGCGATCGCAATTCCTGTCTCCTGCCAATCTGGAGAAATCACAACAAAGAAATCTTTGCCTTTAATCAAAGCGGCAAAACTTGAAACGCAGAATGGCATTAAATAGAGTCGAACGGTCTGCCAGGACTTAATTTTTGTATCGGAGGTCGCAACGCTCAAAACTAGCGCCGTTCCAATCACTCCACTAATCCCGATCGAGTTCAGCCAAATCATCGGAGCCGGGTCGAAATGGAAATAAACCGTGACAATATACCAAATCAGATAGCACCAGAGAACGATTTTACCGACTTTGAGATGAGCTAGATAGCAAATCAATCCTTTCATAAACAGTTAAAACCCGGACGATGAACTCATCGTCCGGGTTTATCAAAAATCTGTCAAATCGATCGCTTAACCTAAACCAGGCAGATTTAAACCACCCGTCAAGTCTTCCATCTTCTCGCGCATCGTCGCAGTCGATTGCTCATAAGCCGCACGAGTTGCCGCTAAAACGAGATCCGACAAGGTTTCTGCGTCTTCTTTCAGTGCATCCGGTGAGATTTCAACTTTTAGTGGCTCTTGATTTCCACTCATTGTCACCTTCACGAGACCGCCGCCCGCTTCACCTTGAATCTCCATTTGTTCGAGTTCTTCTTGAAGTCGTTTCGCGCCTTCTTGAACCTGTTGAGCCTTTTTAATTGCGTCGGTCAATTCGCGCATTTTGCCCAGACCGAAGCCAAATCCCTGTCCTTGTGACATAACGTTTTAGTGAATAATGAGTGGATATTGCTGCTTTGACCGCTTCCGCCCAAGGCAACAATCAAACAGATTTAATTATGACACCGGGATGCAAATCCGACGCACTCACACAGCGCGAATCTGAATAGGGATTTCCCTACCGCAGCGATCGCCTCTGAATAGGAATTTGAATTAAGAATTCTGTCCCTTCTCCCTCGATCGAGGAACACAACAACTTACCCTGATGTTTCTCAACAATAATCTGATAGCTAATCGACATTCCCATTCCTGTACCTTTCCCAACGGGCTTGGTCGTGAAGAAAGGGTCAAAGATTTTTTGGCGAATTGCTTCTGAGATTCCCATTCCGGTATCCGCGATCGCGATTTTTACCCAATCTTGCTGTATTGCAGTTTGGATCGAGATCTGAGGCTGAGCGGCAAATTCTAGCGCATCGATTGCGTTACTGAGAATATTCATAAAGACCTGATTAAGCTGCCCTGCAAGACATTCAATCTCAGGCAAATCCGCATAGTCTCGATCAATGAGAATTTCAGGACGAGAAGGAATCCGTTTCAAGCGGTGCTGCAAAATCAGGAGCGTGCTTTCAATTCCTTGATGAATATCAACCGCTTTGAACTCGGCTTCATCTAGACGAGAGAAGTTTCGCAACGAGAGAACAATTTCTTGGATGCGATGCGTTCCCATCTGTATTGAGGCTAAAATTTTGAGCAAATCAACCTGAATAAATTCCAGGTCTACCTCTTCGATCGCTTGCTCAATTTCAGGGATCGAATTGGGATAAGCCTGACGGTAGAGTTGCAAAATCTTCAGAATATCTGCGCTATGGGTTTCTAAATAGGAGAGATTGCCGTAGATAAAGGAGATTGGGTTATTAATTTCATGCGCCACACCTGCGACAAGTTGCCCTAATCCTGCCATTTTCTCAGCATGAATCAGTTGTGCTTGGGTCTCCTGTAAGTCATGAAGTGCCTGCTGCGTCTCTGCTTGGGATTGCTTGTACATTTGTTGACTAATGCGCGTGGCAAGCAATTGTTGAATGGTTTTGCTGATTAAATTGATGGTGAACAGGACAAAGCAAGACCCTAAGCAAAATACGACTCCCGTAAGCAGAGAGAGCCAAGTCCAAGCTTGATAAATCAGCAAGGCGATCGCCAAACAATATCCCAGGATGAAACTCGACATCAGACTGATGAGAACTGTCCATTGTCGAGTGTCGGTCTGACCTCGCAAAATCCTCACAATCTTATAAACACGACGCAGAGCGATCAAAATCGCGATCGCGCCCCACAGAATTAAGCTAATGGAGAATAGAGTCAATGCGGGCATGGCAAATCGAAGGAAAAAGCTCAAAGTTGCAGAGTACACCGAAAATCGGATTATTTACTTACAAATGGATAATTTGGAAGGTGAGACATGTACTCTGCCGTATACTGTTTGGCGATGTTGGAGGTGCCCACCCAGTATTCCCTGCCAAAATTAAAAACTTCTCTACCTAAAGAGGGAGTGTTGATGTTCACCTCTTCGTAAATTGATATAGAAGATGTCTCTGTCTAAGTAGTCGTCCTTGAAAAATACTATCCAACTAGTAAAACCTAGGCAGGTTCTATATCAAGAACCATCAAAGCGCGAAACAATTTGCGAAGATTGAACCCACAGCCCGCAAGCAAGGCATTTAAGCGATCGCCAATCTGCCCTTTGAGATAGTTGCGCCCCAAGCAGTGGTCACTTTTGCTGTGTCCAATTACCTCATACAAAAAATCGGGGCAGCTTTCACCACCCCGATTCAGCCTATGAAACTTGTAGATTACAGTTGAGGCACGTAGCGTTCTTTCTCAGGAACTGCCGTGTACTCAGCCACAATTTGACGGAATTCATCTCCATCGATCGTTTCTTTGTCCACGAGTAGATCTACCAAGCGATCGATGACCTCACGGTTTTCGCGAATCAGCTTGCGCGTGTCTTCCAAGCAATGCTCAACAATCGATCGCACTTGGGCATCAATGCGAGCCGCGATTTCTTCGGAATATTCCGATCGCGTCATCCAACCGCCGCCCAGGAAGACTTCACCTTGCTGGCTTTCTAGCGACAAAGGACCTAGATCCGACATTCCATAGCGAGTTACCATCTGACGCGCCATGCTCGTAACTTGTTGGATGTCACCGCCTGCACCCGTCGTCACTTCAGAATCACCGAAAATGACTTCTTCGGCTGCACGTCCGCCCAAAGCACCTTTGATCCGCGCAAGGATTTGAGAACGAGAAATCAAGCCTTGGTCTTCACTCGGCATAAACCAGGTCAACCCGCGAGCCTGTCCACGAGGAACGAGCGTTACTTTTTGAACCGGATCATGTTCTTTGACTAAAGTACCAACGATCGCATGTCCAACTTCGTGATAAGCAATCAAGCGCTTGCTCTTACTATCGGTCAGCGGTGTGCCTTCCATCCCAGCCACAACACGATCGACTGCATCATCAATCTCAGCCATCGTAATCGCTTCTTTGCGACGACGTGCGGTGAGAATCGCTGCTTCATTGAGTAAGTTTGCGAGGTCAGCCCCAGAGAAGCCGGGAGTCCGTCTTGCGATCGCATCAAGTGAAACTGATTCTGCAATTTTCTTGTTGCGGGCGTGGACGTTGAGGACTTCTAAACGTCCTTTGATATCTGGAACATCGACGGTTACTTGTCGGTCAAAACGACCGGGACGTAACAATGCGGAGTCAAGTACATCAGGACGGTTCGTTGCTGCAATGATGATGATGCCAGAGTTCCCTTCAAATCCGTCCATCTCAGTCAGCAACTGGTTCAGGGTTTGCTCACGTTCATCGTTGCCGCCCCCAATCCCTGCGCCCCGTTGACGACCGACGGCATCAATTTCATCGATAAAGATGATGCAAGGTGCGTTTTCTTTTGCTTTTTTGAATAGGTCGCGGACGCGGGAAGCTCCCACACCTACGAACATTTCAACGAATTCAGAACCTGAGATCGAGAAGAAAGGCGTTCCTGCTTCTCCTGCGATCGCTTTTGCTAAGAGGGTTTTACCTGTTCCGGGAGGTCCAACGAGCAAGACACCTTTAGGAATTTTTGCGCCGACTGCGGTAAAGCGTTCTGGCTTTTTCAAGAAGGTGACGACTTCTTGGAGTTCTTCTTTTGCTTCTTCGATTCCAGCAACGTCATCGAACAAGACTCCTGTTTTCGCTTCCATTTGGAACCGAGCTTTGGACTTACCGAAGTTCATCGCTTGTCCAGGGCCGCCTGGAACATTACCAGAGCGACGGAATAAGAAGAATAGTCCGCCGAGTAAGAGAATGGGGAAGACCAAATTGCCAAGTAAACCCCAAACTGCGCCATCGTTGCGGACAGGGTGAGAATCTAAATTGATATTAGAGGCGCGTAACCGAGTGATCAGTTGAGGAGTATCGCCTGGGAGATCGACCCGTAACCGTTGTAGCCGATTGTCCAAATCTGGATCGACGGCTTCGACGATCGCGGTTCGACCGCCATCATATAGGTCAACGCTAGTAATTCGGTTCGCATCCAAATACTCTAGAAATCGCCCGTAGGTCATACGAGTGCTAGCAGTATTGCTTGCCGTGTTGGGTGCGGCTGGAGCGATTGATCCTTGCCACAGGAAGAACCCAACGACTAGCGCGGGAATCGCCCATAGCAGGATGGTTCTCCAAGAAGATTTC
>JALOOO010000072.1 GCA_025454375.1 Leptolyngbya sp. Prado105
CACAGTTAGGACAAATATCGGCTGGAACTTCTTTGAAAATGACAACACAACCCTCTCGATGGAGCGTGACGGTAGCCAAACCGGGTTGGATTTGTCCATGTTTGCAAATGACACATTGCATAAGATTACCTTCGCGTTTTGAAATCATCTAAAAGCGACCAGGTTTGCAATCTACGAAGCTGAGTACAACTTGCTACAAATAGGGGTCGGAAATGATAGCATGAGGAAGACCTTTAATTTTCTCGGTGAATTCAATCATGCGTGGACGGCACTCCAGTATCCAAGTTCAAGTGAGTTCAGACCAACAAGCAGTCCTAGAGAGTTGGCTGCGCCGCTCCACGATTGCCGCAGGATTAGCCAAACGTGCCCGTGCCATTCTCTTGCTGGGGCAAGGGCAAACCTTCACGCAAACGAGTCAACAAGTGGGAATGGCAGAGCGCCATTTACGCAAATGGGCAAGACGGTTTATTGAACGAGGGATAGCCGGGTTGAGTGACCAAGCCAGAGCGGGACGACCTCCCGTTTTTTCCCCCTCAAGTGGCAGTGTATCTGGTCAAAATCGCCTGTGAGATGCCGGATAGTCAGGGGCGTTCGCTATCTCAGTGGGATAGTCAGGAATTGGCAAAGGAATTGGTCAGAGCCGGTATTGTCGGCAGCATTTCTGCCTCAACAGTGCGGCGAATCCTGCGGAGTCATCAGTTGAAACCTTGGCGAGTCCATGCGTGGCTTTCGCCCAAAGTGCCCAGAGACAGTGCGTTTGCTAAATCCATCCGAGAAATCACACGGTTGTATACCCGCAAACTCAAAGCGAACGAAATCGTGTTGTGTATGGACGAAAAGACCTCCCTGCAACCGCGTCCCCGTCCGGTTGCCACGCGTCCTGCTCAAGCGAAGTTGCCCGTGCGAGTGGAACATGAATACAAACGCGATGGTGCCCTCAATCTGTTTGCTGCTTTTGATACCCGCAGTGGCAAGGTGTGGGGACAGACCTATGAACGGAAACGACAAGTGGAGATGATCCAATTTTTGGAGTATCTAGATGGGCAAATCCCCCAGACGATCACTCAGATTCATATTGTCTTGGATAATCTACCGATGCACAAAGGGGTTAAGGTGCAAGCTTGGTTACAAACCCATCCCCGCTTCATCTTTCACTATCCTCCGGTGCATTGCTCTTGGATGAATCAAGTCGAACAGTGGTTTAGCATTTTGCAGCGTAAACGGTTGAAGATTGCCAACTTCAAGGATAAACAAGCTTTAGCGGAGCGGTTGCAAGCTTTTATTGCGGAGTGGAATGCTCAAGCTCATCCATTTCAGTGGTCAAGCAAATCGGGGGCAAAGGTGATGGCAAAATGCAAAACGGCAAAAAAGACCCGTGCTAAGGCAGTTTGATTTCCGTACCCCTTTAATGATGACATGTACTTAGTCTTCGGGCACAAGAGATTAGTAGAAATAAAGCGGCTGATCCTGATTTGAGTGATCCTGACTTGTCTGCTATTCCTCACTTGATACCTCTTACTGAAGTTCAGCATTTAGATCCTGAACTGTGGGAAAGATGTCGCTTTTCATTGAGTTCTGGGGGAGATGATCCTAAAGCCTGGGACAAAGCTGTGCGAACAGCAACAGTGGTGCTGGAAGAGCGTCTGAGGAAACTTGGAAAAACTGAAGCTATTAATCCCGATGCTACAGGTGAAGGTATTGTCAATATTGTCTTTGGTAAGAGTTCGGTATTGAGTGGTAAGCTCGACGATCGGCAGCGTGAATCATATCGCAATCTCTATGCAGGTATGATGGCAGTCTTCCGCAATCATTATGCCCATCGAATTGTAGATCCTAGCCCAGAAGTAGGAGGGGCAATCATAGCATTTATCGATCTACTGCTGAAAACGCTGGACGATATAGACTGGGGTTCGGATGAGAGCGAAGCATTATGAACGGGATAGATTGGAAAAACAACAAAGTATAGGTATGAAGGAATTTATCTGCGAGGCACACTGAATTTCTGATAAAGTTTAGCCGAACATTAAATTCGGATGACTAAACCTGTGGAAAGGATTTCTGATGAAGCGATCGTAGTTCGAGGTGGGCGTAACCGTCCAGAAGACATTCGGCGTGGCATTGGAACCCATCCGAGCGGCGTAACAGGAATTTCGGTAGAATGTGGACAAGGGGTATCTGTGCAGGAGTTGTCCGCAGCCATTCCGCATAGGCAAGTTGGGGTTACGACAGTTGGCACAGTTCGAGCAGCAGGAGGCGATGTTATCCGAACGTCTGGGAGAAGTCAGTATCATGCAACGCTGACAGGGTTAATTCCTGATGAGATCAGTTTGCTTTTGACCCCAACGATATCTAACCCATCCAAGCAGTTTCCGTGAGCAGGAGTCGTGTATGAGTTTATCCAGAGTTTTTGTTGATTTTCATAACGCTGATGAGCAGGGGCGTTTACGTCTCAACTGCATTGGCACGATTGAAGACTTGGCGCGTCAGCAAGAGGATTTGGAGAATGGGCAACGGCTAACACTATATAGTGAAGATTTAGAAGTGGACGGGGTGGTTCAGTTCTCAGAGGATGAGAAAGTTTGGGTCGCCACTATCGACTGGAATCAGATTAGGCAAGTTGACCAATTGGTAGTTCAAGGTCAGAACTGACTGCAAAGCGAGCCGCATAACGCCCCAAATGCAGCGGACGGAAGTAAGATGGTCGGTTGAGATGCCGAGGTTATTAGCCGCCGCTGATTTGGGGCGTTAGGTTGCTTAAGCTATCGGTTGAGACATAGCGGAAAAGTTCTCCATAAGAGATGCTAAGGATGGCGATCTCTAAATTATGCGAAAGGAGACAACATGCGAGAACTCACGTATTATGTGGCTTGTAGTGTTGATGGGTTTATCGCTCATACTGATGGCTCACACGATGGTTTTTCCCAAGATGGCGAATATCTTGCCGATTTGTTTTCCTCTTTTCCTGAGACTGTTCCATCTCACCTTCGTGATGTAATGGGAGTTCACTCAGAGAACAAGTCGTTTGATATTGTTCTCATGGGACGCAAAACATACGAGATAGGTCTGAGAGATGGTGTGACAAGTCCTTATTCACACATGAAGCAGTATGTCTTTTCACGCACGATGCAAAACAGTCTAGATGAAGGCGTTAGACTTGTTTCAGAGAATGCTATTGAATTAGTTACGGCTCTTAAGAATGAGACTGGCAAAAGTATCTGGCTTTGTGGTGGTGCAAATTTAGCCGCAACACTTTTCGAGAATTGCTTGGTTGATCAGTTAATCCTGAAGATAAATCCATTTTTGATGGGTTCGGGTATTCCATTGTTTTCTGAAGCGATTCAGCAATCTGCTTTAGAATTGACTAATAGTAAGATTTATGGAAACGGAGTTGTGATGCTTTACTACAGAGTAAAGTAGAAAGTCACACACAGCCTAACAATAAGCCCTGAGACGGACGGGGTCAAGTAGAAGCTGAAAAGCTACGTTTTCTACTTTGTTGGCAAATAGATTTGCGCGATCGCAAATCGAACAATTCTAGAGCAATGATCTGTATGCTTGAGAATTATTCGGATTGGGGCTTGCGAAAGTGACCTAAGCCGTATCTTGAATCGCTACGATTTCTGATTCACGTTCTACTGATTTCTGTGATTCTCCTGGTTATTTTTAGCATTGCAATTTCTGTTCACTGAAGCTGACATTACAGCGCTAAATTCTGTACTAATGGCGATTTCTTTTTCTTGAGCGCCAGTAGATACTTGGCTTCATCATAAGGTTTCCGGTCTTGCCAGCAGCGAAACAGAATGCGAATCCACTTAAATGCTAATGCCCGCATCCCCATCGGATGCGTTTTACCTTTGTTGCGCTGCAACTTGTAAAAGGCATCTGCCCAAAAAGAATGCTGGCGCGATTGGTCTGCCCACTCAACAAAAGTTTGTCGTAAGAAGATTGGGCAACTCCATCGCCAATGCACCCAACATTTGTTACCACTGCTTTCAGTCACAGGTGCAATGCCCGTGTAATGAAGCAAGTCCTGAGCTTGTGTGTACCGCATTCGGTCTTCCCCAAACGCCACCAGCAAGCGTGGCGCAAGATGTGGACCTGCACCGGGTAAACTGGCAAAGAACTCAGCATCGGGATGCGCTGTAAACAAAGCTGTAATTTTGTCGTTGTGCCGCATCTCTAAACACAACGGCTAGGCGGAAAAAGGCGGGATGGGGTGATGCCTATCTTCTCAAAATTTTGCCCCAGTGATTTTCATGCGGTTGCCCTAACTGTCGCCCTGATCCCGGCAAAATTTCACGATCTGACGCTAAAATGTGACTAACACGGAATCAGTCCGACCTTCGATCTCATTTTTTAGGTGAAACATCCCATGCCCTCCTCAGTTCTTGTTGAGAAGAAAAAGTTAGAAAATCCACCCCTACAAATGCACCATATGGGCGATCGTGTATTGCGTCAGCCTGCAAAGCGAATCGCTAAGGTGGATGACGAAACCCGCACGATCGTGCGTCAAATGCTGCAAACCATGTATAGCGAAGATGGGATTGGACTCGCTGCCCCTCAAGTCGGAATTCACAAGCAAATTATCGTGATCGACATTGAGCCAGACAAGCCCGAAGCTGTACCCTTGGTGCTGATTAATCCGGTGATCAAAAAATTTGGCAAAGAGACTTGCGCGGGTCAAGAAGGCTGTCTCAGTATTCCAGGCGTTTATCTCGATGTCGAACGTCCTGAAACGATCGAAGTTTCTTTTAAGGATGAAACGGGTCGGCTGCGTACCTTAAAAGCCGATGGCTTACTGTCGCGTGCCATCCAGCATGAAATTGACCACTTGAACGGCGTGCTGTTTGTCGATCGCGTTGAGAACCAGATCGCGCTCAATCAGGAATTGAAAAAACGCGGCTTCTCAGCCAACGATGTCCGCCACATTGGATAATGATATTTACCGTCGGCAAGTAAGTCGTCGGTTTTTTATCAGGAAAATATATTATGATCATGACTCCGAAAAGCGGCATCCTGCTGGGTGGTTCCTGTGTTGCCGCGATCGCAGCCGTTGGTTGCGTTTTTGAACTCACCTCTGGAAACCCTGAATACGGGACATTAGCAACAGGCATTATCCTGGCAATCAGCGCTCCCTTGACTGTAATCTGCTTTCTAGCAGCCGTTGCAGATGCGAGAGCAAATAATCAGTAATTCTAAAGATTCTTAGGTATTTCCTGATTGTGTGATGACTGACAGGATAGATCTCTGAGATAGGTATAAAATGTTGCGCTAGGGTTCTACCTGATTCACTCTATCTACATCTCTAGCGGACACTCACTGTTCCACTCCTTTCCATGACGGACGAAATTAGTCCAATCGCGTACCTTCGGCAACTGTCGATCAGCAATCGTTCTGATCCGAAATTATTTGTTCATTCCTTGTCGATCGATGACATTACTGTGATCGGTCGCGATCCGCGTTGTCAAATTGTTGTCGATCCAGTTTTGTTTGGGTCGGTATCGCGTCGTCATGCAGAAGTTCGCCCTTCAGAACAGAATGAACCAAACGAACGTCCAAGCTGGTGGATCTGTGACCTGAATAGCTCAAATGGTACCTATTTGAATGGAAAACGATTGCGGGGATGTCAGATTTTAAGATCAGGCGATCGAATTTCTTTAGGCAATGATGGACCTGAGTATATTTTTGAATACCTCGAAGATTTTAATCAGCGCGTTGCAGCAGTCACAGAGCGAGGTGAGGAAATTCCTCAAATTCCTCAAATAAGGGAATCGGTGACCTTGACGCAGCTTTTCCCGATCGTTTCAACCGGACGAGATCTGACAAGCAAAGCTTTCTTAGTCCCAGGCATTATCACCATTATTTTTGTCGTGTCTCTGTTTGTTGCGGTTGGGCAACCGAGCTTATTCAATCGCTTACTAGCGGGCTATATTGCGCTGGTTGGGTTGTATTTTGTCTATCGGCTGTGTGGAAAGCGCAAACCCTGGTGGATTCTCGCTTCTGCTGCAATGGGAACCTACTTTTTACTCAGGAGTCCTGTGCTGCTGCTGTTTGCTGAATTCTTTCGATCGGTGTTACCGGGACAACTGACGGTACCTGGAGAATTAATTAATCCATTGACGCTATTTGTGCGGATGTTTTTTGGTGCAGGATTGATGGAGGAATTGCTGAAAGTAATTCCTTTAGCCGTTTTATTTTTGATTGGGCGATTTTTACCTGCGCCTTGGAACGATCGAGTCGGGATTTGGGAGCCGTTGGACGGGATATTGCTGGGAGCTGCTTCTGCGGTTGGATTTACTTTAGTAGAGACGCTGGGGCAATATGTGCCGGGAATGATTCAATCGACTTCCTTGCTGTTAGGAGATGGCGGATGGGATCAGCTTCGAGGATTGCAAGTTCTGATTCCGAGAGTGTTGGGGTCGATTTCGGGACATATGGCGTATAGCGGATATTTTGGGTATTTTATTGGGTTGGCGGTGCTGAAACCCCGGCAGAGTGGGTTAATTTTGCTGATTGGCTATTTCACGGCTTCGGCACTTCATGCGCTTTGGAATGTCATGGGCAGTGTGAGTGAGATTTTACTTGCCTTGGTTGGCATGTTGTCTTATGCGTTTTTAGCAGCCGCGATTCTGAAAGCTCGAACCCTTTCACCGACACGCTCTCAAAACTTTGCAACTCGGCTAAAATCGTGATCGCAGAAAAATCGTTCCTAAGATAGAGTCTAGCTTAACCTTGAGAAGGACGTGATTTAGATTTGCAATGATTACGCTCGAATGGCAGGCATTTGATAGCGCCTGAACTCACATATAGATTGTTCACCATTCGACTATGACTTCCTTAAAACTCAAGCTTTTTTTACCACTAACGTTTCTCTCGATCGCATTGTTTTCAGGCGAACTCAAAGCGAATGCTAATGAAAAGCCAGTCACCTCGAAAGGGGCTGCTCTTTTGGGTCAGCCTTCGATCGACGTGAACCAACTCGCTACTCCTTTACAAGCGGCTCCGTTGACCGTTGCTCAAACCTCTCCTGCTACTCCGAGCGAGACGGTTCCAGGTCGGGCAGTTCCGGGAAGCACTCCTTCTGGAACTGAAACCAATCCGGCAAATGTGACTCCAAGCAATACTACGCCTTCGATTCAACAGACAACCCCCAGTACGATACCCGCGACACCCACAACGCCAGATAGCACAACGCCTGGAACGGTAACGCCGAGTACGATACCGATTACCCCCAGCACGACACCCACAACGCCAGATAGCACGACACCCACAACGCCAGATAGCACGACACCCACAACGCCAGATAGCACAACACCTATCACCCCGACAACGATTCCCACTCAAGAACTCGCACCAGGTCGAGCCACTCAGTCTGGTTCTAGCTATATCGGAGTCGGCGGCAATATTGGGATCGGCGACGGTGACATTCCGCTTGGACAGGGGAGTTTTTCAGTCATTAGCAAAATCGGCTTGACGCGCAATTTCTCGGTGCGTCCCTCGGTTATGTTTAATGATGATGTCGCAATTCTTATTCCGGTTACCTATGACTTTAGCTTTGGTGAAGGTCCGACTGACGGATTAGGGTTTACGGCAGCACCCTATTTGGGAGTCGGTGCGGCAATTTCGACGGGCGATGATGGTGAAGTTGGATTGCTTCTGACGGGTGGGATTGATGTTCCGCTGTCTTCGCAATTCACGGCAACTGCGGCAGTCAATGCTTCGGTCACAGGTCAAGCAGCCGTTGGGATTATGCTGGGAGTCGGCTATAACTTTGCTGGCTTCTAAGCTTCCGTGAAATCTTCTAGAACTCCGAGGGTTTAAACCCTCGGAGTTCTTTTGCATTCTATTCTATAGCGCGGTCATTACTTGTATTAGCTCATTTGTAAGATCGGGAGTGCCTGATCGTTTGAACAATACGCCTGCGAGAAAGTAGATATTCTGTGAGTAGAAGGCTTGACCTCGATCGCGCAATTGTGCGATCCATTTTTTCACCTTCGGCTCAGAACTATAGCACCCGAACTTTAAGGGAGTCACCATAAAATCTGCAACCGTATAGCCTTGGTCTGCTGCACATTGCAGTGTTTCGATCGGGTTTGAATAACTTGAGACTAATAGCATTACATTCGGATAGCCCAGAGTTAACAATCGATTCGTAAGGGTTGCGCCATCTGTTCCACCATGTAGCAGAGGCATCCGGATCTGATCATCAGGAGCGGGAATATAAGGGGGATTCGCAATCAGGTAGCCTGCATTCGTTGGTGCAGAATCAAAGAAAGACTGATTGTGCACAATGTATTGATGATGCAGATCATATTGATCCACTCTGGATTTGGCAACTTCGTAAGCTGCTGAGTTGAGTTCAAAGCCGTGAATCACGCTGTCGAAGCGCGATCGCATTAATGAATTAATCACAGGGCTGCCATCGCCTGCCCCAAATTCAACAATCAGATCACAATTAGTACAATGCGAAAAAACCAATCGCTCTAAACAATGCGAGTAGAAATGAGATTCTTCAGGACAGAAGAAAACTTCAGGGGTCGTAACGTTCCGAATTAATGTTCCCGTCAAGATAGTACCCTCGTTATTGCAAATCACCGTGAAAAAGCGAGGCGGATACTAGATCCGCCCTGCATCTAAAATTTTGAAGTTAGTAAATCGCTGGAAGTGACTTAGTTTGGACTCCGTGGCGAATCATATCGACGATCGCACTTCCGGCTCGATCGCCCATGAGTTTCTCTTGGTCATAGCCCAACACCAACTGCCATGCTTGTTCTGGATACATATCAACCAGAGGCAAGGTAACATTCTCGATCATCCAGCGTCCGTGCCGTTCGTCTTCTCGGATGTGCAGATCCCAATATCCCATTGCGCCATCAGACAGTTCTAGCCGTTTTGCCGCAGCAAGATAGTTCCGATAAGCTGAAGGACCTGCGACTTCAAAGTAAGCGAGTCCGCCGTTATATCTGAGGAAGTGCCGCTTGCACTCAGTCAATAAGAAATTGTGATTCGTCGTTGCCAGAGCTTGCCAGGGGACGAGATCAAAGTAAACTTCAGGCTGAGTACTCAGACTCAACTCAGTCATCATCTGCGCGAAGAAAGTAGAATGCTTTCTCGCAAGGCGACCGTTGCCGTATTCTTCGAGCAGTACCTTGGTTAAAGTTGCCTGCACCTCATTGGCAGCCCCGCCGAGAATGCGAGAGAGCCGACTCGCTTCGACTAAGCCATCAAATGAAGTAATCGCTAACAGATAGCGATAGCCCTCAAATGGCATGTGTTCACGCAGGTAGATGGCATCTTCTGAGAGAACCGGATCGAGATCAGCCGCATAGCGATCGAGCAATGCCTGTTTGATATCGAGTGTTTGATAAGCTTCTACATTCAGATGGTCGAGTTCCCAGTCTTGCCAAGCCGTTTCGATCTGGTTGCGGATTTGTTGTAGATACAGCGATCGCTCGTTTGCATAATGCGTCAAATCGTCATACCAAAACAGATTCAGGCGATTGATCCGATATAGAACGCGCTGCAAGAACAGATGAGCCGCATCACTGCTTTGGGGCTGCTGATAGGCTTCTTTGAGTGCTAGATTTAGCGCCGTTTCAAAGTAACGAACTTGAGAATCGAACAGATGCAAACGCTGATCTAAGTTCTCAACTTCAACTAAATTGCTAAACGTTTGCTCAGCTTTATAGTATGGATTGCTTCTAACAATTGCCTCAATCTCGTCTGGTAGTAGCGTTTGTACCGACGGAGGCGTAACTAAACTGCCCTGCATGTATTTCTCTGATCGACTATTTTCGCTCTAATCATGATTGATTGCAGAACGAAAAATCATCCTCTTAAGATAGAAAGCAAATTATCCCTAGGAGGTAGTTTCTATACCGAGATTGGTGCTTCGATTAGTTCTGAAGGCTGATTATCTTGAGTTGAGGGGGTGACGGATTCGACTTCAGGTTCAGACGGTTGTTCGACAGCCACCGGAGGTAAAACACTCAAGTCAGAGTGCAACCATTCTTGCTGGAGTTTTTGAATGGCAAGTTCTTTCTGTTTTGCTTCAATCTCAATCCAAGGGGCTTGTCGATAGCAGCTTGGCATGATCGTAATGTAATCGCTGTGACGCTGATCGAGAAAAGATTCTGCTCCATTCGAGATATGCACGACTTGCCATTCTGGAACCTCCCACGTCGATCGAGAGGCTTCAAACATGGCGGTTACGCTTTCATGTTCATAGCTCTCGACTTTTTCATGGATCACATGATGATGTGCATCAAAGAGTTGCGGGATTTTAGCCGCTTGGCAAATCGAGATCATTTGCTCTGCGCCGTAAGTGTATTCGTCGTTTTCGAGGGTGAGTCGCAGTCTGATGTTGTCGGGTAAGTTGCCGATCGCATCAATTAAGCGATCGACGCGATCGCCTTTTCCACCATGCACATTCATCAATGCCCAAGGCGATTGGGGTAATCCGAGCAGATCAAAAATATGAGCGTGCATTTTCAGGATTTTGATGCTGTTATCGATCACTTCAGGTCGATCGGAATTTAGCACCACAAACTGATCTGGATGCAGAACAAGGCGAATTCCTAAGCGTTTTGCTTTGTCTCCGACTAAGCTCATGCCTTCTGCAAATTCGTCGAGGATTGCTGCTCCCATCGGATCATCGGCGAAGGGGAATAAGCCAGAGCTAAGACGATAGAGTCGGATATTGCGATCGCAACAGAATTCGACAGCGATGCTAAGTCTGCGTAGATTTTCAGCATAAAGCTCGCGAAGGAGTCGCTCTTGTTCAGCGAGTTCAAATTGTAAGAGTCGCTTACGTGTAATGGTTTTGAAGCGCACCGTTTTAGATGCCGAGATACAGACTAAACCGAATTCGGGAGACATCATAATGAAGGATTTGAATAAAGGTCGCGATCTTCTGAGATTGCTACCTCACAAACTAGCGATCTTTTAGAGGATCATGTCCCCAATTTTTTAAGGAATATCGCCAACGAGAATGCTCAATTTCACTGTGCGGTTTTTGAGCCGAATGGCGATGAATATAGCTCACGATGCGCCGCATTTGCCCAAAGTCGTCGTCTGTATAGTCTGATTTTTGCTTATGCAGTAATTCAACCAGATGCCGACCCGTTTGATGTCCGGTCGATTCCGAATTTTCGTCCTGTTTCATCCCAACGGAAAGCGATTCTTCAGTTTGTAGCCAGGAGTCTAATTCTTTCGCAGACATATTAACCGCATTATGAAACTCTGAAAGAGTTGTCTGATTCTCCTCTTGAGTGTGGTGAACCATTACTTTTTCTCCTTCACTTTTTTCAATTGTTCAGGCTTATGAATGGCTTCTTTATGACTCTTAGAAGTCTCAACAAGATATTCTGGATTCTCTTCTGAAGCTTCAAAATGATGATGCTTAAAATCGGTCGGTTCGGTGATGATGTCTTTAACTTCACCTTCAGTTTTGCCGCCGGAAGTATTCCACTCAACCTGGTCGCCCTTTTTCAATTTTTCAGTCATTGCTGTTCTCCCAATACTCGGCTTAATTCTATAAATCCAACCGATTTGCTCACCTCTATCTAGAGTTGCGCTTGATGCCTTTCTGTATTCCATCGTCTCCAATCAACCGATGCCTGATTCCACCTAACCAATCGCAACGAATCGCTGATAAAGCATATCAGTACTCCAGATGAACATACGGTTTTCCGATCTCTCTTCTTTTAGCACTCTGTCCCAGTGAGTGCTAAATTTCTAGGTGAAGAACTGAGTACATAACCTATGGCAAAGATTGTTGTCTTTGATGACGAATCCAGACAGGCGCTAGAACGAGGCGTAAATGCGCTCGCTGATGCAGTGCGCGTCACCCTCGGTCCTCGTGGACGGAACGTACTACTTGAGAAGAAATTCGGTGCGCCTCAAATCGTAAATGACGGCGTAACGATCGCAAAAGAAATCGAACTCGAAGATCCGCTCGAAAACACAGGCGCAGCGCTGATTCGCGAAGTTGCCTCCAAAACGAAAGATTTGGCAGGCGATGGCACGACCACTGCAACGGTTCTCGCGCAAGCGATGATTCGCGAAGGCATGAAGAATGTCGCAGCAGGCACGAATCCGATCAGCCTGCGTCGTGGGATGGAAAAAGCGATCATTAAATTGGTTAGCGAAATCCAAGCGGCGGCAAAACCCGTTGAAGGCAACGCAATTGCCCAGGTTGCAACCGTTTCTGCTGGAAATGATGAAGAAGTCGGACAAATGATCGCAGCCGCGATGGATAAAGTCGGGCGCGATGGCGTGATTACGGTTGAAGAATCGAAATCCTTAGCGACTGAAATGGAAATCGTCGAAGGGATGCAAATCGATCGCGGTTATCTCTCTCCCTACTTTGTCACAGACACTGAGCGTCTGATTGCTGAGTATGAGAATGCGGCAATTTTGCTCTGCGATAAGAAGATCAACTCGATTCAAGAATTAGTCCCGGTTCTCGAAAGAGTAGCGCGTGCAGGTCAACCGCTCTTGATTATTGCCGAAGATGTTGAAGGTGACGCATTGGCAACTTTGGTCGTGAATCGGTTGCGTGGGGTGTTGAATACGGTTGCAATTAAGGCTCCTGGATTCGGCGATCGACGCAAGCAAATGCTCCAAGACATCGCCGTTCTCACCGATGGACAGGTGATTTCTGAAGAGATTGGTCTGAGCCTGGATGCTGTTTCGGCTGAAATGCTGGGAACGGCTCGCAAGATTACAGTCACGAAAGATTCGACCACGATCGTGTCTGATGTCGCAAATAGCGAGAATGTGGCGAAACGGGTCGCGCAGTTGCGTCAAGAAGTTGAGCGCAGTGATTCTGACTACGATCGCGAAAAGATTTCCGAACGGATTGCTAAACTGTCCGGCGGGGTCGCGGTGATCAAGGTGGGTGCTGCAACGGAAACTGAGCTAAAAAATCGCAAACTCCGAATCGAAGATGCTTTGAATGCGACGAAAGCTGCGGTTGAAGAAGGGATCGTTCCGGGAGGCGGAGTCTCGCTGGTTCACCTTGCGGATAAAGTGGCTGAAATCAAGTCTTCTCTCAGTGTTGAGGAGCAAATTGGAGTCGATATCCTTATTCGATCGCTGGATGCGCCGCTGCGTCAGATTGCGGACAATGCAGGGGTAGAAGGGTCGGTCGTGGTTGAGAAAGTTCGCGAAATGGGCTTTAATGAAGGCTACAACGCGCTAACGGATACCTATGAAGATTTGATCGCGGCAGGAATTGTAGATCCGGCAAAAGTTGTGCGATCGGCACTTCAAGATGCGGCTTCGATCGCAGGTATGGTCTTAACGACTGAGGCATTGGTCGTTGAGAAGCCTGAACCGAAATCTGCTGCTGCGCCTGATATGGGCGGCATGGGCGGCATGGGCGGCATGGGCGGTATGGGTGGCATGGGCGGTATGGGGATGATGTAATTCCCATGGGGTATTCCCAAATTTAAATCAACCCGCCGTAGAGACGCGATGAATTGCGTCTCTACGTTTTTTTTATGCGATTTTATACCCTGCTTGGGTGATCGCATCTCGGATCTCAGATTCTGGTTTTTGTGTTTCGATTTCTACTAATTTTGTAGTCGAATCTGCGTTAACTTTTGCATTCGGGTCAATGGTTGCGATCGCAGTTGTAATCGTATTGACGCAAGCCGAACACATCATATCCGTTATCGTAAGTTGAATGGTCATAAGAACTCAATCCAAAAAATGATGGTGAAATTTTTCCAACTCGGCTCGAATCACAGCATGACATTCGCAAGCAATCTGCTCCAACTCCTGTCTCTGCAAAATTCTCACCTTTCCTCGACTATACCAAATCACCCCTTCTCGACTTAGCTCATAAGCCGCAACGCTAATTCCCGATCGCCGAGTGCCTAACATCTGGGCTAATCCTTCATGCGTCACGGCAAATTCATCAACCTGCAAGGTGTCCTGAATCAGAAGTAACTGCCGCGCCAATCGCTGCCGAATAGCATGAAATCGATGACAAGCGGCAGTTTGGGACACCTGTAATAGAAGCACTTGCACATAGCCCAACAGGAGCGATTGAAATTCAGAACCCCGTTTAAATTCGATAAATAATTGCTCAATCGGTAACCGCAATGCACGATCGCCAATCTGTACGATCGCGCATTGTGGGCTTTCGCGCCGACCTAAAATGGCAGACGCGCCAACAAATCCATCTTCTCCAACTAGCCCAACTTCCAAGATTGAGCCATTCGAGAGCAGGGTCGTTAAAGAAATAATCGATCGAATAGGAAAGTAAATGTGTGAAATCGCTTCTCCAATTGGATGGAGAATTTGCTGAGGCACCAAAGTGACTAGTTCTAAATGAGTAGATAACCTCTGATAGCTCTCTGAAGGCAAGGTTGCCAGCAAGCGATTTTCTAGCGCACCAGAAACCGCAAAGGAACACATGAAAAAACTCCGAAATTGCTGCCATTGCTGAGGAGACAGCTTGGTATGATTTCTCTATTCTGTCGAGTTATTTTAGAAGAGGTTCAACCTGTAACGGTAGGAAACCCGAACTTTTGAAGGGTTAGTAACCGTCACACCTGCTGCATCAGTGGGAAAAAGTGCCCAACAGGGCCCTGCCCTCTGCCGATCGCTAACGAGTACTGTAATGCAGTCGTGACATAGTTCTTTCCAAGCTGAACCGCCGATCGCAGATCTTTCCCTAACGCTAAATTGGCAGCAATGGCTGCTGACAAAGTACACCCAGTTCCGTGAGTGTGCGGTGTCTCTATGGTTTGAGTCGTCAAAGTTTCGCACCGATCGCCATCAAACCAGACATCGACTCCCCGCAGTTCTCCACTCATTCCGCCACCCTTGACGAGAACAGACTTCGCCCCTAATTCAAAAATCTTCTCAGAGGCGTTCTGCATGTCCTCTAAGCTGTAGATTTCGATTCCGCTAAGGAGTTCTGCCTCGTAGCGGTTTGGGGTCAAAATCGCGGCTTGTGGAATCAGGTGCGATCGTAAGACTGCGATCGCCGAATCATCAATTAATTGCGCTCCGGTACGCGAAACCATCACGGGATCAACGACTAAATTTTGAATGCCACAAGCTGCAACCTGTTCAGAAACCGTAACGATGATTTCTTGATTCAGGAGCATTCCAGTTTTAGCTGCCTGCACGCCAATATCTTGCACAACCGCTTGAATTTGAGCCGCAACTGCCTCTGGAGGTAAAGCATCAACTCGGGATACCCCTAAAGTATTTTGCGCTGTGATGCAGGTGAGAGCGCTGGTTCCATGCACGCAATGAAAGGCAAACGTGCGCAGATCCGCTTGAATTCCAGCCCCGCCTCCACTATCTGAACCCGCAATCGTTAACGCGATCGGAATTGAAGTAAGAGTCATAAGTGCAACTGAGACGAGAAGATTTTCTCTATTCTAGTGCGACAGGCACTGCTGACGTTGCGAGCGGGTTTTCACTCGGTAAACTTCTTCTGCCGCATAGCAAATCGACAGATACTTTGTGCCTAGGACAATCGACACGGCTTTTACCATGCGATCGAGTTCTTCCATCAGTTGATCGACACACCAGGGTTCGGAGCAATGAATGATCAAGGCATCGAATTTTAGCTCTAATGCACAACCTGCAAGGGTTTGTCTATAGAGTTCACGAAAGCGATCGAGGCGGAAATCATCTAATCGCGACAAGTCTTCGGTAGTGAATTTAATGCTCATGATGTAAACGTTTTATATGTGTTGCACAGATTGAATCGGATTCACCCAAGAATCTATACGGTAGAAACTTGGATTTTTATTTTCTTCTGTTGGCATAATTGCGTAAATGTACGGGTTGTACGATCAGCTTGTTCGGTGCTGCCAGTCCATCTACATCAATTCTGTCCAGTTTCTGGGAGAGTTTGGCGGATGATCACGCGACTTTTAGATCATGTGCCAAAGCGCTCCTCCCTTCAGTATTACATTTGTCATTCTAGCGCGAGATGAAATTCTATGAAGGGGTTGGATAGGCTTGATCCCAAGAGGTAGAGCATCATGTCGGCTGCACATTGTATTCATTAAAAAATTATTAAGAACAATTAAGACGTGTTTTTAGTGAACAAAAAATAGCTTTCCGCAAAATCAGTCTATTGGCTGATCTATCTCTCAATTTGTGGAAATGATGCCACACTACTATCTGAAAATACGTCGCAAGCATTTGTAGAGGGGCTTTGAGGAGAAGGTTAGATGGCAAATTCTAAGAAATTACAACGATTAGCATGGCTTGAAGGAATTCGGATTTTTGCAGCAGTGTTATTACTGATCTACCATGCTCAGTTGCTATTTACACAATATGCCTTTACACCTCAACCTACTGGACTGATTGCAAATTTACAGCAGTTATTTTTGGCGACGAGCAAGCTTGGGGGAAGTTGGCTGACTCAGGCGTTAAGTTTGCCTGTCTGGTTTGGCTATCAGTTTGTCGATGTGTTTGTGTTGGTGAGTGGGTTTAGTTTGGTGCTGTCGTTGAAGGGACGATCGATCGAGGTTGGGACGTTTCTGCGACGGCGAATTTTAAGGATTTTATTGCCATTCTGGACAGTGGCTTGGCTGGCTTATCCGGTGCTTTGGGCGGTTGGAAAGTGGACGAACAGCTATATCCCGGATGCTTGGCATACGTTTGCGGGCATGTCATTTCCGATTTTGTTTGATTACGGGGGTGAGTTGCTCTTGCCTACAAACGGACCTTGGTGGTTTGTGCCGCTAATTATGAGCTTTGCGCTGATTTTTCCAGTGCTTTGGTATTTGATGAACCGTTGGGGTTCGCGGAATTTGTTGATTGCGACGACGGGGATTACTTTGGTGTATCGAGCGTTAGCCGTTTATGTGTTTAAGGGGCATCCAACTTACGCGATCGTCAGTGCGAGCGCAGGGTGGGAGCCGTTTGTGCATTTCATTGCGAAGCTCAGCACTTTTGTTTTAGGCATGGTGATTGCGCGGCAGTATTCGCAGGGCAAAGGCATAATCTTTTGGAAATCTTCTAGAGCCTTTTGGGTTGGGATTACGACTTATGCAGTTGGGTTTATCGCGCAGTTTTATCGATTCGGTTGGATCTTTGACGATTTCTTACTAGCAATCGGTTTGACGCTTTGCTGTATGGTGGTGTTTCGATTTTTGAGTGATCGCTTGAAGCTGGGTGCTGTGATGATTTGGTTGGGTGCTTATAGCTATAGCTATTTTCTAATCCACAATTTTGTCGTCGATCGCACGTTGAATTTGTATGTACGGGAGCAGTTGCCGCTTTACTATCAGGTTCTTCCCTGGATGGTTTTGGGGACGTTGGCGTTATCTGTGATTGCTGACCAGGTTACGCCTTTGCTCGTAAAAGGGGCGGTTTGGCTGTGGAACTATACGGATGCGAGATTAACGCCGATCGCGAAGATTGGCTGGACTCCGAGAGTGGGTGAGTCGGTGCGGTATGGGAGCAAGTCAGGCTGGACAATTCAGCAGGTAGAACGGGTGGTGCATGATAAGGCGTTTTATCTATGCCGGATTTCTGATGGGAAAAAGACGGTTTGGGTGAATCAGAATGACTTGAGGCAGGAGGTTGCAGTGCAGCAGGCGAATGTTTGATCGGTTGCTGTGCTTCGATTGGCTGGTGCCCCTAAATTCTTCAGAATTTGGGGGCTTTCCATCAATTCTTACCCGATCGTTTTCGTCATTAATTGATATCCCCGATCGTCATATCCAACCTTTTGATAAACCTGCTTCGCCCGATCGTTATCGTGATGGACGACCAGCGCGATCGCGCTGATTCCGAGCGACTGGCACGCCTCTTCGACAAATTTTAAGGTTTTGCTTCCCAGTCCTTGTCCTCGGTAGGCTTTTCGCAGGTACAACTCATCTAGACATGCTCCAATTCCACGGAATTCAATGCTATAGCTGAATGTTACCGCTGCATATCCAATCACTTGTTTACGGTCATAAATCAGCCAAATTCTTCCGAGGGTTGGACTGTTTAAGAATTGCTGGAGTGAAACACGATCGAGAACCGGGTCAAAGCGGAGTTTTTCAAACTTGTGAAACTCTTCAACTAATTGCAATAAAACATCAATATCTTTCGACGTAGCAACGCGATAAGCTACGTTTACATCAACGCTCAGCATACAAGTTTTTGTCCTTCTCAAATGCTACGAATCTTGGAATGTGAAATATTCGATCGCACAACCGAGTGTTGGACGCAAAATGATTTGCATCAAACGCTAAACAAGTTAGAAAAAAGTTCAAAACTGTCTAACTCAACATGTTTCTTAAAACACATCGAACCTAAACAATTAAAATGGCTTAAATTCCAATTGCAAATTAACTAATTGTGCTTCCTGACAGGGTGAACCATTCGTGCCCGCTATATGTCTGGAATTCCTTTTAGATAACCCATAAAATCACCGTGTTTACTGCTTTTGGGCGCGGAAGCAATCAAAACCAAATTGATCTGCTTCTCTGCTTTAGAGCGATCGGAACGATCAGAAAGTTTCAAATTCTGACGTTTCCTACTCCTAGGGTAATGCGTCCTCAAATTTTAGTCAACTTGAAAATGATCGCGCAACCCGAACACAAGTTTGCAGATCGGCATCGGTTTTAATCGCTTCTCGATCGACATGGGTTAGACTCGCTCGATATCCCATTTCTTGCAAGGTTTGGATCAAGTAATTTGACTTAGGAATATCTAATTTTCCCCGCCTTCCAATCTCCCCTAATGTATAAAAATAAGGTGGCATTTCTGCTTCGGCTTGCATCAGTTCTAATAAGCAAATTTGCGATTTCCAACCCCAGTCTTTTGCAAGTTCAATCATCTGTGTAATCTGCAAAACATTGTGCAGATTTCCTAGCCACATAGCTCCACTGACGACGAGCGATCGCTGATCGTGGGGACAATTCGATCGACCTAGTTTTCGCCATCCAACGGTTTGATACGTGCCACATTCGTGACAAAATCCTAAAAATCCATAGTTCTGTTCATTCAATTGAATCGAAGAAATTAACCGAACCATGACCCGGTAAGTCTGCCCTGTAAAGTAAGAGAAGATTGGCTCGATTCCCATTCCTCTCGAAGCCGCTTGCTGTTGCACATTGCCGAGAATCAATCTCAATCCTTGTTCGTGAATAGCGGGATGACTCCGAGCGACTGCACCATAATCTGCAAGGCAATTTTCTGCGGCGCGACCTGTCACAGTCCGACCATCGGTACTCGTGAGATAAATCATTCCGCCAATTGTGCAAGCACTTAAGCAGGCAGAAACATAAGGCACGGGAGAACCGAAGCCATCGACATCGACTAAATCATAGTAATCCTGTCGGTTATAGCAATCAAAAAAGACGCGAATGGCATCTCGATCGCTGATTTGATACTGCTTTAATTGAGCTAGATTCTGGTGCAGAACAGCTTGAATATCAGAATTACTATCATTCGCCCAGACAAAATCTGCACCGCTTTCGAGCGCATATCTGAGCGATCGTACTCCGCAGCCTGCCATCGCATCGAGAACTCGGAGAGAACCGCGATCGCGTTTATAAATTGCCGCTGCTAAAATTGCTAAATCCCTAACGATTTCAGCGTTTGGATTGTAGAAAGCGCTGCCGATTTCAAATATTGCCTTGCCTTCGCGCATTTCAGAACCGTAAATAGTGCATCAGATTGGCAATCATCTCACTCGGAAGAGACAATCGTTGCTGAAGATCCACGAGATTTTTGAATTCACCGCGAATTTGTCGATTTCTGACGATCGCTCTTGCTAATACCGATCGGATTTCTGGAATTTGAGTTAAGTCATTTACTGTTGCTGTGTTGAGATTGACTCGCGAAATCTGATGTAAGCTTTCTGGATCGTAGTAGCAGAATTTCATAATCGGTTCTAACGGTTTTAAGCGCTGAACAGATAGACCTAAAGCGGCTGCAACGTCTTCAACACAGAGAAATTGCACTCCGAATTCGCTCATTTGGGTTAAGGTTTTTGCCTGATGGATTGAAAGTCCTGGAAATCTTAGCCAATCGTCTACGGCTGCTTGGTTCACGTCAATTTGAATCCCCAAATCTGCGGCGATCTTAATTTCCGCAAGCGATTGAAACCGATAGTAAGGATCGTTTTGAATTTTGGATTTAAGCAGAGAAGAGGAGAGCCAGCTTAGCATTCAGCAAAACCTAGAGAATCATTATTTAATGCGATCGAGCAATTTCCGCCGTTTCTGTTCAAATTCATACTCTGAAATTAAACCATCTTGTCGAAGCTGATCAAGCTCGCGCAAACTATCCGACACGGCAACCACTGGATTCGATTTTGCTGCGCCAAATGTCCCCGAACCTGTCCCCGTTTCTGCCAAAGGCTCGTCATTAAAATTTGCATCAAACTCGTCTGGATTTTGAATCAAATAAAACATTGCATCAAACACTCCCGCAATCCAAGCCACTTTGCTGCCTGTCAACGCCAACGCCACATAGATTAAACACCACCAGCGCTGCCCCAAATACAGCTTATGCAATCCGACCAAATGGAAGCCGCCCACGATCGGGACGGCTCCTGCTAATGCCAAAATTGCGGCAACTCTTCGACTTTTGGGACTGCTTAACATAGTCAAATAGGTCAAACTGCGCGATAGGCTCCACTATAACGAATCTACCGGGTCTTGTTGAACAAATCTTGACTCAATGCGCTATCGTCGCTGCTTTTGCGATTTTTTACAGACTAGAAGAAGGAATGGGCACAATGGCAGCGGCGATGGAGGGTGAGCGTGGTTTGAGCAGAGGACATGGAGAATTTGAGTGACAGCCGCGATCGTAAACGCTATGCTGATTTCGATTACACTATGGAAGCAGGATTAATTGCCGTGGAATTGCATTTGAGATAGACCTTTGAAAACGGATTCAATTTTTTATCGAATTTTTCAGCTTGCTCCGAGTGCTTTCTTTGAGTTGATTGGCGATGGTGATCCTCGAACTAGTAGTCAGTCAGACAATTATTGACGAGTAAAACGAGTAAGATGAGGCTGGTGAATTTAACCTGAATCAGATGGCGAAAAAATACAATGTTTCCCTG
>JALOOO010000004.1 GCA_025454375.1 Leptolyngbya sp. Prado105
CATTCCCAATGTGACCCAAGCGATCGCAGAGATCCATCGAGTACTAAAGCCTGGAGGAAGATTCTTTTTTGTCGAACATGGCTTGAGTTGTGAACGCAATGTTCAGATTTGGCAAGATCGACTGACTCCCATTCAGAAACGAATTGCTGGGGGATGTCATTTCAATCGAAACATTCGAGAGCTAGTTGAACGGCAGTTCGATCGAGTACGAGTCGATGAGTTTTATTTAGAAAATGTTCCGAAATTAACGGCGTACTTGTACAAGGGAACTGCCACAAAGCTTTAGTAGAGATGTGGGAAGTTTGTTTGTGCTGTTTGCGTCATAGAGATTACAGATAAGGCTCTCCAGTGCAAGATCTTCTTATTCTTCCTCTGAGATGCGTGCCTTTCGCTGCATGATCTCCTTGACGATTAATGTGACGACTGCTAGTAATGCCAGCAAGACCGCTGCCGAATAAGCAGACTCTGTCGCATACTGCTTATACTCCTCTTCAATAAACAGCGGCAAACTCTGAGTTTTACCCGCTAAATTTCCTGACACAACCGACACCGCTCCAAACTCACCCATTGCTCTCGCATTCGTCAAGATCACTCCATAAAGCAATCCCCAGCGAATACTCGGCAAGGTAACGCGCCAAAACGTTTGCCAGTTGCTTGCGCCCAAAGTACTCGCAGCCTCTTCTTGCTCTGGTCCAATCTCATCCAACACAGGAATAACTTCTCGTGCAACAAAGGGCAAACTCACAAACAATGTCGCCAGTACCATACCCGGAAACGCAAAAATTACTTTGATATCCGCGTCTCTGAGCAGAGGACCAAACCAACCATTTCGCCCATAAAGTAGAACAAGCATTAACCCGGCAACAACCGGAGAAATCGCAAAAGGCAGATCAATGATACTCAGCAGTAAAGCCCGACCTCGAAACTGTTTTCGTGCTAATGCCCAAGCTGTACAAAGACCAAAGACGATGTTGATTGGCACTGAAATTGCAGCAAGTGCGATCGTCAACTTTACTGCTGCAATAAAGTTGGGTTGCTGCAAGTTTGCGAGAAATGGACCGATTCCCTTCTTAAATGCTTGGTAGAAAACATTGATTGCAGGAATGTAAATCACAAGCGCTAGAAACACGATCGCAATCGTAATTAGAACAACCGAAACCCATTCGACCTTCTTCTTTGAACGAGAAGAACTTATAACTGCACTCATGAAAATAGCTCCTTAATGTCCTACTCGTTTACTCGAAGTGCCCGAATCATACCGTCTCCCCCAAGCTTGCAAAAGATTCAGCCCCAATAGCATCAACAGCGAAATCGCAAGTAACACAATCCCAATGACGGTTGCACCCGCATAGTCATACTGTTCCAAGCGTTGAAAAATCAATACAGGCGCAATCAAATCTCGAAACGGCGTATTCGACGCAACGATCACAGTCGAACCATACTCACCCACCGCCCGCGAAAATCCTAAAGCAATCCCAGTCAAAATTGCAGGCAGTAAAGGTGGCAAAATCACATGTCGAAACGTCTCCCACTCTGAAGCTCCCAAGCTCCAAGCCGCTTCTTCCGTCTCTTTTTCCATTTCTGCTAGCACAGGTTGTACGGTGCGAATCACAAACGGCAAAGAGATAAAAATCATCGCAATGCCAACCCCCAATCGAGTGAAAGCAATCTTAATACCGAAGGGAGCAACCAGGGACCCAAGCCAACCATTCTCGCTGTAAACCGTTGCGATCGTTAACCCTGCAACCGCTGTAGGCAGTGCAAAAGGCAAATCAACGGAAGCATCAATAAACTTTTTGAGCGGAAAGTCGTATCGCACTAAGACCCAAGCAATTAATGTGCCGAACACACCATTGATCAAGGCTGAAATCAGAGCCGTTGTGAAGGTAATGTCATAGGTTGAAAGCGCGATCGGACTCGTTGCAATCCGCCAAAACTGCTCCAATCCCACCGTCGAGGCTTTCAAAAACATTGCAATCGTTGGAACAATCAGCATCACGAGCAAATACCCAATCATGATGCGCCAGGTCCAAGGAGCTTGAACAATCGATCGATAAGCAACTTTCCACACTGGAACCTTCTCAGAGTTAGCAGTAACCATATCCTGAACTACTCCAAATGAATTACTGTCTTGATGCCGCGATCGTTTGGTCAAACACGCCGCCTTCTTCAAAGAATTTCTTCTGAACTTTGCCCCAGCCCCCAAAGTCCTGAATCGTTGCCAAGTCCCTCACAGGTTGGAACTTGCCTACATTCTCACCCAGGGGGCGAAATCCTAATTTTGTGAATTCTGCCTGTGCTTCAGGGGTAAATAAGAACTGCGCGTAAGCTTCTGCGGCTGCACGAGTTCGATTGCGATCAACATTTTTATCGACAATTGCGAGCGGCGTATCGATCGAAATATTCACTTCTGGAATGACATATTCCAGCTTAATGCCCTTCTGCTGCGCCAAGATGACCTCGTTTTCATAGTTAATCAGCGCATCACCCTGCCCCTGTTTTGCAAAAGCATCAGTCGCCTCTCGTGCATCTCTTGCAAGGACTGCAACGTTCTTGAACTCTTTCGCGACCAATGCCTGAGCTTTTGCTTCGTCATTGTTATTGCGCTTCAAAGCATCATTCCAGAGCGCCATAAAATTCCAGCGTGCGCCGCCAGAAGTTTTCGGGTCAGGAGTCACCCACTTCACATCCTCGCGCGTCAGATCTTCAAACGATTTGATATTTTTGGGATTACCCGGACGAACGACGATCGCGGCAACAGTTTTGGCAACGATGCCGTTGTTTGGAACCTGGGTTGTCCAGTCTTGCCGGATCAAGCCTTCTCTGACAATTCTCTCCGTATCAGCGGCAACGGCTAAGTGCGTAATATCTGCATCCAGTCCGTCAATCACAGCGCGAGTTTGAGAGCCAGATGCGCCATAGCTGTAGCTAAAGATCACCGTTTGACCTTTTTCTTTTTTCCACTGCTCGACAAATCTCGGAATAATTGCATCATGCGCAGCTTTCGGCACGGCATAGCCGACCAGTGTAAGCGCAACACTTGAAGCCGCATTGCCGCTCCCGCAAGCTGCTATTGTCAAACTCAGCGTCATCCCTACCAGAAATAGGGCGATCGATTTGTATAAGATGCCAAACCGTCGAAACTTCATCACATTCTCCTTGCCTTCGGATGAGGCAATCCCTATCCTATCGGGGAATGTTCGCGATCGCAATAAGAATCACCGATTTATTGACCGAGATATAGGAGATTCAATGCAGATCGAGTTTTATGGATCATCTTGGAAGAGAATGGAAGTTTCAGAGAACAACGTTCAAGCTTAACCTGCGATTTTTAGGAGCTTTGTTCGCTAGTTGTGTCTCGCTGATGAGTTGCGCGACAAATTTTCGGACAGGTGCGACTGTAACCGCCGCAGTACAATTTTGCTGCTAGCTCTGAATTTAAGGCAGTTTGTATGATACGGTGTCCCTTATTTCGTTTGCAACAGCAATGAAGCGATTATTCAGCGCGTTCGTTTTAGCAGTTCTAACCACGGTGTTCTCCATCTCGATCGCCTTATCAAAGCCCGCTCTTACGGTCGTTTATCCCCCCGCAACCCACGAAACGATCGCAAAACAGATTTTCTTTATCGGTTCCGCCCCCTCAAAAGGCGAAGTTCTGATTAATGGCAAACGCATTGATCGCAGTCCTCAAGGACATTTCGCCCCCAGTTTCCCGCTGCAAATGGGCGAAAATCAATTCTCCATTCGCTACGCAGGAGAAGAACTCAACATTAAAGTCAATCGCATCTCTAACGAACCGCCCGCACCCGTCGGACAATCGTTTGACAAAGATTCACTCACTCCTGAGGTCGATATCGCGCGACTCCCTGGAGAACCACTCTGCTTTAGCGCGATCGCCCCGCCAAATTCGATCGTCAATGTCAAACTCGCGAATCAAATGCTGCCTTTAACCGCACAAAGCGCGATCGCAACCCTTCCCTCAAATTCAGGCGTTCTCACCGGACTGACTCAGCCGACTGAAACGCGATCGACTCAATATGCAGGCTGCATCACGTCACAAACTAGCGGAGAGCTAGGAAAAGCAACGTATCTTTTAGGCAGTGTGAGTCAAGAAGCCCCTGGGAAAATTTCAGTCCTCGATCCTGCTCGGTTAGAAGTCGCAGAAGTAACATCTGAACAGGGGACGGCAAGAACCGGAGCCAGTACAGCTTTCTCACGATTAACTCCCTTACCCAAAGGAACAAGAGCAACGATTACAGCACGAGAAGGGGATTGGGTGCGCTTAGACTATGGCGGATGGATACGATCGAGCGATGTGAAAATTGCGCCGGGATCGGCTCCAGTGCGATCGCTGATTCGAGGCATTACTTCAAAAATTGCAAAAGACTGGACAGAGATTCGATTCCCGTTGCAAACTCCTGTGCCGATTACCGTTGACCAGAATCAAAATCAATTTACGCTCACGCTCTACAATACGACTGCACAAACTGATACGATTCGGTTAAGTAATGATCCGACGATCGCTCGATTAGATTGGCAACAAGTGGAACCTGGAAAGATCGTATATCGCTTTAACCTCAAATCAAATCAACCGTGGGGATATAAGCTGAGATACGAAGGGACAACATTAGTGTTATCGCTGAAACACCCGCCTCGGCTCCAAAGAAATTCACTCTCTGGCATAAAGATTCTGATTGACCCAGGACATGGCGGCAACGAAGATTTAGGGGCAAGAGGTGGAACAGGCTATCCAGAAAAAGAAGTCGCATTAATTACGAGCAAATTGCTGCGAGAAGAACTTGTAAAACGAGGTGCAACGGTTGTCATGACTCGTGAGGCAGATATCGATCTAGATTTAGCCCCAAGAGTCAGAAAAATCAATGAGACTGAACCGACGATCGCGCTTTCAGTTCATTACAATGCACTCCCTGATGACGGGGATGCGATAAATACCAAAGGCGTTGCAACCTTCTGGTATCAACCTCAAGCGCATGATTTAGCCGTATTCATGCACGATTATCTGGTGAAAAAGCTCGATCGACCTTCATATGGCGTGTACTGGAACAATCTAGCTCTGACCCGCCCAACCGCTGCGCCGACTGTACTGTTAGAACTCGGCTTCATGATCAATCCCGATGAATTTGAATGGATTACGAATCCAATCGAGCAGAAGAAACTGGCAGCCACACTAGCAGATGGAGTCGTAGAATGGCTGACTCGATCGCAGAAATCTTGATACCAATTTGAATGATTCATGCCACAACTGCTTGGGGGATTCCCATCAATCCTACTAAGCAGTTGTGGCGCTAATAAGTTGATTGGGTATGAGATTGGCAATTTCAGCGCTTCGCGAGTGTAAAAAATGACTGCGAAGAAAGTGGTCAGTTAATTCATTGATTGACTGACCATAGCTTGAATCGTACTCAGTGGAACCTGAGCAAAGTACTGTCGATGGAATTGCTCCTCTCGAACGGCATTTAAGAAAGGCTCGATCGTCACATTAGCACTCATCTGCTCTCTGAAGCTGAAGCTAAATCCTTCTGGTAAGTAAGTTGCCTGAAAGCCAAGCGACTCTAGCGTTTGAATCCCCGCTTTTAATGCAATATCTCCAATCATCAGACGATCGTACAATTGCTGCCGAGTCGCAGTCTTCCCGGTTCGACTCAGATATTTTGCGATTCCAACGAAGGTTTGCCAGATTTCAAGAGCAGGCAGGAACGTCGGCGGCGGATAAGCGATCGCCAAAGGACGATGCTGATCAAGTGCGCGTCTGTACCAGATCTTTAGCTCACTCCAGCTTGTCGGCACAGTTTTTAGCTCGATCGCGGTTTCCTCCTCCGGGCGCTGAGTCCGCCAATCTAATAGCCATTGTGTCTGAACTGGAGTAATCTCCTCACAAGCACGAACCGCGACGAGTCGAACCTCATAACGTTTGCGAAAGGTGTTGTTCTCAAGCTCTACAATGGCATCACAGCGCCCCATCGGAAGTTCATTGGCATAGTGCCCCCACCATATCCCTGGGAAACCTTGCTCGGCCGATTCATCATAAATCACGAACGGGGTGCGAATGTATTCGACTTTGCGCCCGTATAGGTCTTGAATCTTGGTATTTCTCCCAGCTTGAAACCAACAGTTCCGAATCAGTAACTTTGGAATGGGATTGCCCATGCCGCAGGGTTCGATTAAGCGCAGTTCTTTGTAGAGGTCGAGCGTGAGTTCGCTGACGCTGACGCAGAGATCTGCTTGAATGATTGGCGTTGGAGGTTCGCTTTGTTGAAGTAATCTTTGATTAATCGCTTGAGCAAAAAGGGGGAGATTGTCGATCGCTAAACTCAGTCCCGCCGCAAACGGATGTCCACCAAAGCGATGTAAGAGATGGGACTGATCTTTCACGAGTTGATAGAGATCAATTTGATTCGTCGATCGAGCCGATCCTCTGGCAAATTCATCATCCACGGTGAGTAAAATCGTTGGCTTGCCATATTCTTGAGCAATTTGACCCGCGACCAGTCCAAGCACACCTGCACTCCATTGCTCATCCCAAAGCACAATCACGCCAGTTGTTGAGAGATCCAATTGAGCTAATTTTACTTTTGCTTGCTGTAAGACATCTTTTTGCAAAGCTTTACGGCGCGTATTTGCCAGTTCCGTTTCGTCTGCTAGCACTTTGCAGCGTTGAGCATCTTGACTCGTAAGCAGTTCTACACAAAAATGTGCGTCGCCTTGAATTCGGCTTACCGCATTGATTCGAGGACCTAAGCCAAAGGAAATATCAGTCGGGCGATCGCCCGATCGCTTACAGAGTTCTAGCAATCTTGTAATCCCTGGGCGAGTTGCTTTGGGGGTAGATTGTTTCTGCAATTGCTCAATTCCTTTCTGAGCCAGATAACGGCAATCTCCTTTGAGTTCTACTAAATCTGCAATTAGCCCGATCGCGACGAGATCAAGCAGATTCTCGATCGGCTTTTCTGGGACTTCAGGCAATGCCTCATACAGGGCTTCGACAAGCTTGTAAGCCACGGCAACGCCAGAAAGTGAAGCAAAAGGGTGAGCTTTGTCGAGGGTGCGGGGATTGACGATCGCGATAACAGGCGGACGAGCATCAGGCAGAGTATGATGATCCGTCACAATTAGATCAATACCAAGACTTTGAGCATATCGAATCTCATCGATGTTCGTACTGCCCGTGTCGCAAGTTACAATCACCTGGACATGCTTGAGTTGATCAATTCCAGTTTTGGACAGTCCATGGGATTCAGTAAACCGATTAGGAATGTAGTAAAACAGCGTTTGATTTTGAGCGAAGAACTGTCCCAAGCCATCCCAAAGCACTGCCGTTGAAGTCACTCCGTCCGCATCAAAATCTCCCCAAATCGCGATCGTTTCATTTTGCTCGATCGCCCTGACTAGCCGTTTTACTGCCCATTGCATTTCCTGACCAAATTCAGTTGCGCTCATCGGCTGATAGTGCGCGGCGAAGAGATATCCTGCTAACGATTCAATCTCTCGAATTCCTCGCGACCAGAGTAACTGCGGCAAATAGCGCCCCTCAATTCCTGAAGCCTGCCGTTTTACTGCCTGAACAAATGCTTCTGGAATCTCAGCTTGATAAATTTGCCATGAGAGGACAGGATCTGGCATGAGCGATAGCAATCCGGTTTGAGTTGTAGAATTCGGAACTGCCCCTAAACCTCAAATTCTAGGAGTTAAAGATCTTGTCCCTCCCCAAACTTGAGGGCTGGGGGGCACAATCAACGATGCAACTTACGACTGATTTAGAACTGCTATAGGAGAGCCGTAAATAGATCAGACAGTTGATCGATTCCATTCCTCATCCTAGACCAAAAATCAAGACACTACTTGCTGTGAACCAGCGGATTGCCGCAGGCATCTCGTTCAGACTCGATCGGAGAATCGATCGACACCTCTAAGCGCTGAAGAATGTCCCCGATCGGTAACGCAAATCCCAGCCCTTCGATCCCTTCACTGGCGATCTTTTCGGTCACAATGCCGATCACTTTGCCGTCGCGATTGAGCAAAGGACCGCCACTATTTCCCGGATTCACAGCCGTATCGGTTTGAATCAGACTGCGAGAAGCGTTGCGCCGAAACCCGCTGACAATTCCTTGCGTTACAGAATTTGAAAAAGAGAGCGGATTGCCGATCGCCACCACGGATTGCCCCACCCGCACGACATCCGTATGACAAATCGGCAACCCTGAAACCGGACTCACATCGCCTTCTAATTTCACCAAGGCTGCATCCGCAACAGCATCCCGCCGCAGGACTCGCCCATTCACGAGACTGCCATCATAGAGCTTGACCTTGACCGAGAACGCAGAACCGACCACATGCTGATTGGTCATAATCAGCCCAGACGAATCGAGCAAAAATCCGCTGCCTTGTCCCTTGGCAGTGCGAATCTGCACAACTGAGGGAATCGCACGTCCGACCAGTTGCTCTAGCGTCAGGGGGTGAGCAGTTGCTGCGATCGCGGCAATTTTGTAAGACTGGCTTGGAGGTTCTTCGATCGGACGATTCAGAAGTGCGACAAACTCAGGTTTAGCAAGTAACACCTTAAAGCTGGCTCGAATCGCTTCATAGGTTGCTGCTGGATTATCAATTCCCTCTGCTTTGGCACTTCCCGTGATCTCTTGGCGGTACACCACTTTATTCAAATCTCGATCGAATAACTCCCAACGAATGGCGCGATCATCCTGTGTATATTCGGTAAAAAATGAACTATAAGAATCGAGATGCACTTGAGTAATCGTTCCGCCGATCAAGAATCTCCCTGGTTCTGATGACTCGATTAGCTCTGCAAATAAAGATTGTGGATGCGATCGCAAAACATCAAACCCTGCTTGGCTCAGTTCATCCTCTAATAAATTCCGAACTGAGTTTTCTAACTGATCCTCCAGCCGTTCTGCTGCAACATAACGCTGCTGTCGAATTTTCAGTAGCCCATCATAGTGCCCTCCAATCAAAACACCCGGCAACACTCCAGAGCGAATCCTAGCAATTTCAACTTTCGCGCTGGGTTCTGGATTAAGCAGAGGGTGTAACGGTTCTGCTTGAATTGGAGCTTGCAGCAAAAAAAAGCATAAGACAACGGTACAGATCACACTCCAGACAGATGTCATCGCCATAATTTTAGAGTACTCAAAGCGGGTCATCAGATCTTGCGGCTAAATGCTTACGCTGTCAATCGAGAATGTACTGAATGATTCGTAATTTCTACGAAAAAGCAATGTTGAACATACGGATATTTGCGGTGCAGAGGATGATCGTATTCTGTAAAATCTTGCAAGATTTTTTCCTTAGACTCGCGCATTAAATCCCTCTAGTGAATAGAATTCGTCAAGCAGACGAGGAAAGAATATACGGAATCGCTATGATCAGAGGCGAAGTGAGTCGATGACGACGCGAGGGGGACTCGGATCGATGCTGACGGCAGGACAAACGCTGTACGATCGCTATCAACTCCAAGAGAAATTAGGACAGAGTGCTGGACGGCAAACCTGGCTAGCGCTCGATCTCAACACTCAGTCTGAGCCGATTATTCTCAAACTTTTGGCATTTGGCGATGAAATGCAGTGGGAAGATCTCAAACTCTTTGAGCGAGAATCTCAGATCTTAAGGCAGCTTGATCATCCTCGAATTCCCAAATGTCGAGACTCTTTTTCGATCGACGATCGCATTCTCTGGTTTGGTTTGGTGCAGGACTACATCGCAGGGACTTCGCTGAAGCAGTTTATTCAAGATGGGAAAAGATTTACAGAAGAAGAAGTGCGAAAATTTGCGATCGAGATTCTAGAAATCTTGCAAGATTTGCACCAGCTTAATCCGCCGATTCTGCATCGCGATATCAAGCCGAGCAATTTAATCTTGAGTAAAGACGAGCAGATTTATTTAATCGATTTTGGTGCAGTTCAGGATCGTGCGCCCGTTGAAGGTGGAACTTTTACGGTTGTTGGAACTTATGGCTATACGCCGATCGAGCAGTTTGGGGGTCGAGCCGTTGCGGCTTCCGATCTCTATGCGTTAGGCACCACATTGATTCATCTTTTGACGGGAACTGCACCAGCCGATCTGCCCCAGCGCTATTTGAGCATACAGTGGCGCGATCGGGTCACCTTAACGCCTACCTTTGCAGATTGGATTGATCGCTTAGCTCACCCCGATGTCGAGCAGCGATTTCAAACTGCGAATCAAGCGATTCAAGCTTTACAGTTAGCAGACGTATCCTCGTTTCATGCTGTGGAGCGTCCTAAAAATACAAGGGTTCAGCTTCAGCGATCGAAAAAACGGCTGGAGATTGTCATCCCGAAGCAAAATCAAGAAGAAGAATCAAATTTTGAACTGTTGGGGTTAATGATGGCAGGTGTTGGACTCCCAGCTTTGATGTTTGCGCTGCCGATGTTTATGCTGCTGCTCGTTTTGGGGGTGGTAAGTTCAGCCGCTTGGATTTTACTCTTTGCGCTGATGGTGTTTTTAGTCTTTATTAGCCCATCGTTTCAGAGAACTTATGTCAAGTTCGATCGCAAAGAATTTGTCGTCGAAACTCAGCGATTTCGGGCGATGAGCAATCGGATGACCGGGGTGACTCGGCATATCCGCGATGTGCGTCGCGATCAGGGCAGAATTACGATTACATCCGGCCCCTATCGCAATGGATATCACCTGCATCAATTTGGAGAAGAACTGACCGACTTTGAGCAGGCTTGGGTGCTAAAAGAAATTCGATCGTGGTTAAAACTCAAGTCTGATTAATTTCTCAACCTAAGCTTCTCGAACCAATTGCAACTCTGGAGTCTCCACTGTCACAAACCGCTTCCGAAGCTTCTGAATCGCTGCGATCGCATGTTGATGTTTTGCCTGATCGCCCTGCACAGAAAACAACCAAGCAGCTTCCTTCAAGTCTCGAATCGCGCCCGTTTTGTCACTGATCTTACTCCGAGCTAAGCCGCGATGAAAGTAAGCAACCGCATTCTTCGCATCAATGCAAATCATTGCAGTAAAATCCTCGATCGCACCTAACGGATTCTCAAATTTCATCCGCGCCAGTCCACGCTGAAAATAAGCATTGAGGCAAGCGGGATCGACCTGAATTGCATAGCTAAAATCCTCGATCGCATTCTTTTCCTCGCCCATCTGTACCCAGATCACGCCCCGGTTGCAGTAAGCACTACAGTCCTGTGAGTTACGAATGATCGCTCGATTTAAATCCGCGATCGCTTCTGCTCGATCTCCGAGTTCTAGCTTGATCAAAGCACGATTATTGTAAGCAATATAATGATTCGGGTGAGTCTCAAGCACCTTAGAATAATCCTCGATCGCGCCGTGCCGATCTCCCATTTCATAGCGAGTAATCGCCCGGTTTAGATATGAATGAATATCTTTTGCATCCAAAACAGGCTGATCAAATCGATCAATTAATCCTCGAATCACCGTGCGATTTTGAGTCCGCACCCCTATAGCAAATTCAGGAAATGCAATACTTGCAGTCGCAATTGGATGAATCCCCAACACAGCATAGCTTGAATCACAAACGAGGAAATTCTCATTCGTGCCAAGAATTTTGAAGCGGAATTGCTCAGGATAGTCGCGCTTGAGTTGAGTCAGTTGAAGCAGAATTTGCTTCAGATCGTTCTTCGCGATCGAAGGGGTTTCTCGATCAGAAATGAGTCTTGCTTGTTGAGGCGTTTGCCCGTCTCCCAAATGCCCCCAGCCGATATCTAATTGTCCCCCTCGATCGAGAAAGGCTTGGCAATTTTGCAAGAGTTCTGCATCTAAAGTCGCTCGATCGGGATAGGGAAACACAACAATCACACGAGATTGAGCCGAACTCAGTGCCGCTTGTAAGACCGCACGAGTATTGGCAAAGGGATCAGCCTGGGCTTGCGACAGATCAAAGATTAATTCATAGTCAGATTTTGGAGTACTCGATAGCTCTGAAAGCTGAGATTCAGTCATTTCCAAGCGCGATGTTAAGTACTTAATTTGATTTTGCAATGCGCCCATGTCTAGTTTTCCGGGCAAGTGCCTCATCCATTCCGCCAGCGTTTTTTGATGGCGATCGAGCGTTTGAGTTTGTTGTTGCACCCTGTCAAACTGCTCGTTCAAATAGCTCAAATGACCATTGAGCATCGTTTGCATTTCGGTATGCAAGTCTTTGAGGTTATCGCCTTCTTCTAACCGAGCTTCAAGCTGAGTCATCATGGTTTGTAGCTTCTTGATGTCAATTGCAGGCGAACCGGGATGACCCGTCATAGCCCGAGACGAGAGGGTTTCAATTTGCTTACGCAAAATAGCATTGACAGATTTGAGCGGTGCAACAGTCTGTTCTAGCGTTTGATGCTGCTGGCGAATTCTTTCAATCTCTGCCATGAGCTTCGCCATATCTCGCCTTGAGACTAAATCCCCAACCATTTTGACCAGCCCATCGACTTCCTGTTTCAAAGCAGTCGCATCAAACGGCGAAGGCAAGCTGTTTAACCGTCGATGAATCTGATGCAGTTCATCCTGCATTAATCTTGGAATCACTTGCTTCTGACTGGTCGAAACATCTGCTAACTTCGATTCCAACTGAGCCACTTCTGTGCGGAGTGCTGCGATCTCTTTTTCTGTACTTTCGACTCGATTCATCGTTGCCAATCGGTTCAAATACTGAGAAACCGTTGCCATCGATTCTGACAACTGCGAGTACTTGGTTTTGAGATAGTCTAATTCTTGCTCAAGCTGCTCATGATTTCGGCTCTCGATCGCACTCAATCGACTTGAGACACTGTGCTGCAATTGCGCGATCGCACTATCATGACGCTGCTGAATCGCTTTGCGAACACTGGCGAGATCGATGAAGCTTGGCAAGGTGCGAACTTGCTGATCTAAGGCTTTGATATCATGAGATAAGCGCTGATCAAGATGTGCAATGCTCTTGTTTGCAGATTTCAGTGTTTCTTGATCAAAACGGCGACGGTTTGTCACGTTCAAGAGCAACAAAAAAGACATGGGAGCGGCAGTAAAAGCAAGCTGTTGATACGCGATCGACGCGACCGTTCCAACCCCTGAGCCAACCAATGCTAAGGATTCTGCCAGGTTCAACCATCTTCTATCTTTCATTTGTCTATCCGCCCCTGAATAAGTCACTGAGTAATTAAAAGCACACATGCGCTATTGTCTTCTACAGTTGCTGCTTCAACAAATCAGGAAATTGGTCGCAAAATTCTTATGACGCTTAAGGCTCTCATTTTTGATGTAGATGGAACGCTTGCGGATACTGAACGAGATGGACATCGCGTCGCGTTTAACCGTGCTTTTGCGGATTTTGGCTTGGATTGGCATTGGTCGATCGCGCTTTACAATGATCTGCTCGAAGTTGCAGGCGGTAAAGAACGAATCCAGCACTATGTCAAGACTTACGGGGCAAGTTTTCCTGCGTCGGATCTGCACCGCTTTGCTGCAAGGCTTCATGCCGCTAAGACAGCACATTATCAGATGCTGGTGAAAGAGGGATTGATCCCTTTGCGATCGGGGGTGCAGCGATTGCTTCGAGAGTCGCGAGAGGCAGGAATGAGACTCGCGATCGCGACGACGAGCCGTTTAGATAATGTGATTGCGCTGCTCGAAACGACGCTTTGCCCAGAGAGTCCAGATTGGTTTGAAATCATAGCGGCAGGAGATATTGTGGCGCAGAAAAAACCTGCACCGGATATTTACTTATATGTATTGGAGAAATTGAATTTAGCAGCAGAGGATTGTATTGCGATCGAGGATTCTTATCAAGGCTTACAAGCGGCGCTGCAAGCGAATCTTAAAACGGTCATTACGCTAAATGATTACACCCGCAATCATAATTTTACGGGTGCTACGCTTGTGATTGATCAATTGGGAGAACCGGATCAGCCGAGTCAAGTGATTTCAGGAGAACTGAGTCAGAGTTCTTATTTGTCTTTGAAGTCACTTCAAGACCTCTTCGAGCAAAAGGGCACGCAATGAAAGTTTATTCCCAGTAAATTTTGGGCGAGGGGCGCATATCTGTCTACACCAGAACTACCAATTGCGCCAACCGCCCGTTGATTTTGCTGAGCGATCACTGACCAACTTCTGATATTCCTGCGAACTCGCCCAACGATCGATTTCCCGCGCCCGCAATACCGGAACTGGATGCGACAACTGAGCCGTCTGCAACTGCTTCAGCATCTCCCCAATCTCTGTCTTACTCACCTCGTCATAAGCCCGCGCTTGAGCAATGAACGCATCAAGATTCAACTGTTTTGCCAACGTTGGAGAGCCTCCCGTTAGCTTCATCATCACTGACATCGTAATTCGCGGATCTTGAGTTGCGAGTAATGCAGCCCGATCGCAAGTAAACTCGGCACATCTGACCCAATTCATAATTTGCGCCTGCAACCCCTGAGTCAGAACGCCACCCATCGGGAGTTGTCCCGCCGCCAAAATCAACAAATTCGCCAAGGTCAAATAAACGCTGTGATCACATTTCAAATGCCCTAACTCGTGGGCGATCACAGCTTGAATTTCTTCGAGCGTCAGCAAATCAATCAGCGACGTGTGCATCACAATAAACGGCTGCTTCCCTCGCATCGCAAAGGTATAAGCGTTCGGGACTGGATGCTGCCGTACATAGAGTTGAGGCACTTCCAAATCGAGAACGCTGCAAGCTTCCACCAAAAGCCGATGCAACTCTGGAAGCTGCTGTTCGCTGACGAGAATACTTGATGCAATATTTTCAAGATAAAAAAACTGTTCCGCCACATTTCCCAATAGCGATCGAATTGCTAGATCCAATCCAGGCAACTGTTTCAACGCTTGGGTCGCCTCTAAATCTAGAGGATGACGAAACTGATCTGCTTTTAGCCCAATCAGGGCTGACTTTGAGAAGGACATGCTAAGTAGTACAGAATCTCTCAAAGCTAGTATAACGAACTTAAGAATGGGGAGTGGGGAAAGGGAGGGAATGAATCCCAACGCTCCCTATCTCCCGTCTCTCCTCAATTCGCAACCTTAACTGGATTACCCGCAATATCCGTATCTAAGGCACGCTGAATTTTTGCACCCAATCCTCGCAGTTTCGCTTCGATGTTGTCATAGCCGCGATCGAGGTGGTTCAACCCTTTCACTGTGGTCATGCCATCGGCAGCTAAGCCTGCAATCACAAGCGCTGCGGAAGCTCTTAGGTCAGTTCCTTGTACAGGCGCACCAGAAAGCTGAGGAACACCGCGCACGATCGCAATATTGCCTTTCAAGCGAATATCTGCACCCATGCGATTCAGTTCCGCCACATGCTGAAGCCGATTCTCAAACAGCGTTTCCGTGATCATGCTGTCTCCTTCTGCCAGGGTCAGCAATGACATAAACGGCGCTTGCAGATCAGTCGGAAATCCTGGGAAAGGAAGGGTTTCAATATCCGTTCCTCTGAAGGTTTTTGTCGGAAGAATCCTTACACAATCAGGGGCATCAATTGCGACATGAATGCCAATTTCACTCAGTTTCGCGATCGCAGCGCTCAAATGATCCGGCACAACCGGAGATAGGCTAATTTCCGATCGCGTAATCGCACCCGCCATCAAGAAAGTTCCCGCTTCGATCCGATCTGGGACAACCGAATAATCGACTTCATGCAATTTGGGAACGCCATTGATCACAATCCGGTTGGTTCCTGCGCCTTGAATTTGCGCACCCATTGCATTGCAGAAGTCGGCTAAATCGACTACCTCAGGCTCTTGAGCCGCATTCTCAATGATCGTTTCACCCTCGGCTAGGGTTGCTGCCATCATGATGTTCTCAGTCGCCCCAACGCTCGGGAAATCGAGATAAATTCTTGCACCTGTCAGACGTTTGCGACTCCCTCGTACATAGGCATTGACGACACCGTGTTCGATGATCACTTCTGCACCCAAGGCTTGCAATCCTTTGACATGCAAATCCACGGGGCGATCGCCGATCGAACATCCACCGGGCAAAGGCACTTGAGCTACACCGAGTCGGGCAAGTAATGGACCAATGACAAAAAAGCTCGCTCGCAGTTGACTGACAATTTCGTAGGGCGCTTTCGATTGATTGATATTAGACGCATCCAAATCAAGAATTCCAGCTTCTCGATCGTGCGCGACTTTCACGCCTAAAGCCGATAGGATTTCGCCAATGCGAGTAATATCGAGCAGTGAAGGGACATTTCGTAAGCGACAAGTTCCTGAGCAAAGAATCGACCCAGCCATGAGGACAAGGGCGGAATTTTTAGCCCCGCTGATCTTGACATGCCCACTCAGGGGTTGCTTGCCCCAAATATGCAATACAGAGGAAGTTTCTTCAGGTGAAGAATGGTCATTCGACAAATTGGGCGCGAGAATAATGGGTCTGTCCTCCTGGATCGGCATGGTGATGACTGCTAAGATTTGAGTCTTCAAAGTTGGTTTAGATTCTACCGGAAAGCAGGAAATTGTCCAGCATTACCCCGCGCAGCAAAGCATCGCAACTTGCATTTTTTGCATCAATTTAGAAGAATTTAATTCTATAAATAGATTGACAATTTCGATCCAATCCGTGATAATTGAAGATTGTGATACATAAATGCGGGACTGGCGGAATTGGTAGACGCGCTAGATTCAGGTTCTAGTGTTCGCAAGGACTTCCGGGTTCAAGTCCCGGGTTCCGCATCTAAAACGAGTGGGCTGTTCTCTTCCGAGACAGTCCATTTTTAATGTGACTTTGCAAACTTGGTAGATCGAGAAACTACGGAGACTAACTAAACTTATCCTTATGAATCATCTCTAGACTATCGATAAAGTTTAATCAATCAAGTTCTCTATAGCTGCCCAGAGATAGGTTGACAGGTATTCATTCCTGAAGTCGATCGCACTGGGATGGGTTCGTCTCTTTGCAAGATCTGATGATCGACTCCTAAGGCTCTGACATCACAGATTGCTGTCGCACCGGGTGCAACGAGCAGCAGCATTCCGTCCACGCCTGTGTCGCGTAAAACCTTGCCATTATCAAAGGCGACTTCGACGGATGCGACACTCGGAGAAAGGATCTCACCATAAAATACAGTATGTTTTTCCTTCGCTTTAGGTTCAGTGCGTCCGACGTTGTACTGAATCAGCTTTTTATTCGATTTTCCGGATTTGGATTTTTCAAAGTTCTGGCTGAGAGCGCTACCCGTGCCTGTCAAGTTCCATTCCATGCCCTGGCGTTTGACCACACGGTAGTTGAGAACAGGCTGAAGGCTCGATTCTTTCTGAAAGGTTGACGCTTCACCAGGACACTGACCTCGCGCGAGAGCAACAATTCCTTTCTCCCACTTGCGAACGGTGAGTACCTGAAAATCTTTTGCTTCTGCCTTCGATTCCCCTGGGCAGCTAAATGAGCGGCGTAGTATTTCTTCCGGGGTTGCCGCAACGATCGAGACAGCATTGTATCCAACGGTTCCAAGACAGATCAAACCCACCAAGCCGAACAGCCAGCGACGATTCATGCTCCTTAGTTCCTTGTGGTGACAAAAACTCAGACAACTCTAGAAATAGTTTGAACGCTTTCGAGTGATCCTATCTCTTTCTATGGGGGAGTTTTAGATTTGTTTACACTGATTTGTCTACACTGATTTGTTTACACTGTAGCTGCTAAAAGCTGATTTGCACGATCGAGATTCTGTTGTACGGATGCAGCGGAGATATGAAGTGCTTTGAGTTCAGATTCGCTGAGCTTGAGTTCCAAAATTTCTTCTATACCTCGACAGCCTAAGCGGCAGGGCACTCCGATAACTGAGCAATTTTGATTAAAAAGAGCGATCCCTCAGATCTGAGGGATCGCTCTTTTTTTTGAATCATATAGAAGTCGCAAGACCAATTCATCTAGCGGGTCAACGCTCCAGTATTCTTGGATGTCCAAAACAGCATATTCAGAGCATTTGGCTCGATAGTCTGTAGTTTTGGTCGATTCGCTTACCAGGAATAAGCGACAGCGTTTTCACGTCGCCGAAACGCTCTATTTGAAGGATTCAAGTTGGTCTTGACGCAACCAGATGTTAGGGGTAGGGACTTTGCCGAATTTGACGAAAGCATAATCGCCTTTAATATCAACAACTTCACCCTGCGTTTCAAAAATATAGCTGGGGAAGCGTGGATCACTTGCTTTCGCTTCAACGCTGTCTTCTAATTTTTCGCGCACAACGCGCACCATTTCGCCTTTCTTAATCGGCATACCATACCTCAGTGTTGCTCCAACTTATATTATGTTGCAAAAGTTGAATTGATTTCGATGTAACTTTACAAGGATTTCCATAGAAAAATCTTGAGGCTTTCCAGACTCTTCTACCCAATGTCAAAGATTAAAACTTCTCTATGTCTTTAGAAGTATCTACACGATCGTCTTTTAAGTTATTCCTAGTCCTTGTACTTTTGCGAACTCGTGTTTGACTATTTGCCTCCGCTCAATGAGCATAATTTACCGTATCCCGACACGATTCATCCGATTGTGGTGCATTTCGTGATCGCAATGGTGCTGTTTGCTTTTGTTTGCGATATTGCTGGCTACGTTACTCGTAATCCGAAACTGGCTGAGGTCAGTTGGTGGAACTTATTTTTTTCCACGATCGCGATTTTTATCGCAGTAATTTTTGGACAGGTTGAGGCGGGGCTGGCAGAGCCTTACAGTGCAGCAGTGGCAACGCTGAATTTACATACGTTACTCGGATGGTCATTGTCTGGAATCCTGGCAGCGATCACCGGATGGCGCTATGTCATTCGATCTCAGAATCAGCCACAATTGCCGATACCTTACCTGATTGCAAGTGTTATTTTAGTCACTTTAGTTGTGGTTCAGACCTATCTCGGTGATTTAGTCGTGTGGGTGTATGGATTGCATACGGTTCCGGTTGTAGAAGCGGCGAGAGGAAGCAAGATATGAATCAACTCGATCAGTTAGCCGAACAACTAGGAACAAATCATTTGCCCTACGTTGTGCCGATTCATCCGAATCTGGTGCATTTAACCTTGGGATTGTTCATTGTTGCGATCGCGTTTGATATCGTGGCAGTTCTGTTTCCAGTTGAGAAACCGTTGTTCAAATATTTAGCGATTCCAGCGACGCGATCGGGATTGTTTGATGTCGGTTGGTACAACATGCTGGGCGCGGCTGTGATTACTTTTTTCACGGTGGCATCCGGATTTTATGAGATTTTGCTCGCTGATCCTGTCCCCAATGTAAAAAGTGCTTGGGGATTAGGATCACTCGAAACTATGTTATGGCATGGAGTTGGAGGAGTTCTGCTGTTAACTCTAATTGTTGGCATGACAGTGTGGCGAGGTTTTCAACGATTTGCATGGCGTAAAGACATGGCACGTCAAGTGCAGTGGAGCTACATCGCAGTAGGATTAGTCATCTTTGCCATTATGTTTTGGCAAGGAACATTAGGCGCACATTTAGGCGGCGAATTTGGCATTCATACTACGGCAGATCAGTTGATTAAAGCAGGCGAAAACCCAGATCTTCGACTCTAAAAAGCTTATGAAACTTCGAGCAATTTTATCTTTGTCTTTATTTATTGGGTTTTTGACGATCGCAAGTCTCTGGACAGCCCAGCAAGCTCCTTCTTGGTTCCCTCCTCAAGCTTCGGCTGAGTCAAAGCTAATTGATGGTCTGTTTAGTACTTTGACCGGGATCGGAACCTTTATTCTGCTAGGAATCACGCTGATTCTCCTCTATGCAGTTCTGTTTCAGCGTGCCGAAAAATATGATTCGAGCGATGGTCCTGCGATCGAGGGAAATGTTCCGCTCGAAATTGCTTGGACAGCGATTCCATTGTTCTTAGTGCTGTGGATTGCATTTCATAGCTATGAGATTTATGAGACGATGGGCATTCGAGGTCCGATGGAGATTGTGCATCTGCATCACCCGATGGAAATGCAGGCAGCTTATGCGGCTCCAGTCGAGCAGCCCGTGAGGGAAACCATTGATGTCACAGCAAAACAATGGGCTTGGGTGTTTCAGTATCCAGAACAGAAAGTAACGAGTACTGAATTGCATTTGCCGATTGATCGGCGAATTCGTCTGACAATGCACTCAGATGATGTGATCCACGGATTCTTCGTCCCTGCTTTTCGGATCAAGCAGGATGTGATCCCCAATAAAACGATCGAGTTTGAGTTTACGCCAATTCGGACAGGAACTTATCGATTGCGAGATTCAATGTATAGCGGAACCTACTTTGCTGCGAATCAGGCAGATATCGTTGTGGAATCGCTGCAAGACTATGAAAAATGGTTAGCCGATGCTGCAAGTCGCACGCCTTCGGCAGCGTATAACCAAGCCGCAGATGAATACGATCGCGCAGGTGAAAAAGCCTTAGTTCGAGGGTGGAAATCTATCCCGCCTGCGGCTCCGCCTGTTGTGAATTTTGCACCAAAACAAGAACCGACTAGCCCTCCTGCCTAACCTATGACAAATGCTCCCCCTGAAGCGATCGGGACTGTTCGCGAACAGCCATATCCCGGTGCGCCTGATAACTGGAAACGGTTTTTTACCTTTAGTACTGACCATAAAGTGATTGGGATTCAGTACATTGTGACTTCGTTTGTGTTCTTCTTGATCGGAGGACTACTCTCAATGGTGATGCGAGGAGAACTCGTCACACCAGATTCAGATTTAGTCGATCGCACGATTTACAACGCATTGTTCACGATGCACGGCTCGATCATGCTGTTTCTCTGGACATTTCCGATCTTAGTGGGACTGGGAAACTATCTTGTGCCCTTGATGATTGGGGCGAGAGATATGGCATTTCCACGATTGAACGCGGTGTCATTTTGGATGATCCCAGTCGTGGGAATTTTGATGCTGGCAAGCTTTCTTGTTCCCGGGGGTCCTTCTCAATCGGGGTGGTGGGCTTATCCACCTGTGAGCTTACAAAATCCGACTGGAAACTTGATCAATGGTCAGGTGCTATGGATTCTAGCCGTCGCAATTTCTGGCGTATCTTCGATTATGGGTGGCGTGAACTTTGTCACGACGATTTTTAGAATGCGTGCGCCTGGAATGACGTGGTTCAAAACGCCAGCATTCGTTTGGGCGGTCTTGGCGGCACAGTTAATTCAACTCTATGGATTGCCTGCTTTGACCGCGGGAGCCGTCATGCTGCTTTTTGATCTCACAGTTGGGACGAGCTTTTTTGCTCCAGAGCGCGGCGGAAATCCGATTCTCTACCAGCATTTTTTCTGGTTCTACTCGCATCCTGCCGTGTATGTGATGATTTTGCCTGTGTTTGGGGTTTTCTCGGAAGTGTTTCCGGTCTATGCGAGAAAGCCGCTGTTTGGCTATCGGATTGTTGCAGTTTCGTCGCTGTTGATTACGGCAGTTAGCGCGATCGTCTGGGTACATCACATGTATACCAGTGGCACTCCGGGCTGGATGCGAATGCTGTTCATGCTTACTACGATGTTAGTCGCTGTCCCCACTGGCGTGAAGGTTTTTGCCTGGGTCGCGACGATTTGGGGCGGCAAGCTGCGACTGACGACTGCAATGCTGTTTGCATTAGGGGGACTGACGAATTTTGTGTTTGCTGGAATTACGGGTGTGATGCTGGCTTCAGTCCCGATCGACATTCATGTGAACAATACTTACTTTGTGGTCGGGCATTTTCATTATGTAATTTATGGCGCGATCGTATTCGGAATCTATGCAGCGCTCTATCACTGGTTCCCGAAAATGACGGGGCGGATGTACTATGAAGGATTAGGCAAACTTCACTTTGCGCTGACATTTTTGGGCACATTTCTCTGCTTTGTGCCCATGCACTTTTCAGGACTAATGGGAATGCCTCGAAGAGTCGCCTCCTATGATCCTGAATTCGCATTTTGGAATGTGCTAGCAAGTTTAGGCGGATTTTTACTCGGAATCTCAACGTTACCGTTTATTCTCAATATGGTGAGTTCCTGGATTTTAGGAGAGAAAGCGCCAAGCAATCCTTGGAATGCGATCGGGTTAGAGTGGCTGACGACTTCTCCGCCTCCGGTTGAGAACTTCGAGAAGATTCCGACCGTGATTTCTCCACCTTACGGTTACGGCACAAATAAACCTTTGATCGCAGAACAGGAGTAGAAAGCCATGACCGCAGAACAGTCGCTTGCGAAGTCTGTTGAAGCTGAGATTCGAGCAGAACAGGAACATGATGAAGCAGGAAATAGTAAGTTCGGCTTTATTGTGTTTTTACTATCCGAGAGTGTGATCTTTCTGAGCTTTTTTGCTGGCTACATTGTCTATAAAACGACGACACCGGATTGGTATCCTGTCGGTGTTACTGGACTTGAGACGAAAGATCCCTTGATCAATACGTTCATTCTGGTGTCGAGTAGCTTTGTAATCTATGTGGCTGAGCGATATCTACACGATCAAAAGCTCTGGGGCTTTCGGATCTTTCTCCTCGCGACGATGGCAATGGGAGGTTACTTTCTCTATGGTCAAGCGATCGAGTGGAGTCATCTCTCATTCGGCTTTACGACGGGCTTGTTTGGAGGTTCGTTCTACTTACTCACTGGATTTCACGGGTTACATGTTCTGACAGGCATTCTGCTGCAAGTTGTGATGCTGGGTCGATCGTTTATTCCGGGCAACTATGATGCGGGTTTTTTTGGGGTCGAAGCAACGTCGCTTTTTTGGCACTTTGTCGATGTGATTTGGATTATTTTGTACGTTCTGATCTATGTGTGGCAGTAGCTCTGGAGCAGTCTGATGATTGTAGATGATCAATACTATGATGTGATTATTGTCGGGACAGGAGCAGGCGGCGGAACTCTAGCCCGCAAGCTTGCCCCGACGGGTAAAAAGATTCTGATTTTAGAACGGGGCGAATTTTTAGCAAAAGAAAGCTCAGAAGTTCAAGGTTCAGAACTGTTCAAAAAAGAGCAATTTCACGCCCCAGAGCAATGGTACGACGAGAATGGAGAGCCATTTTACCCGCAAACGAACTACGGTGTCGGGGGTAATACCAAAATCTATAGCGGTGTTTTGATGCGAATGCGAGAGCGTGATTTTGAAACCGTGCAGCATCAAAACGGCATTTCTCCCGAATGGGGCTTGAAGTATAGTGATTTTGAGCCATACTATAGCGAAGCTGAGCAACTCTACCAGGTGCGGGGTAAATCTGGCGGTGACCCCACTGAACCGCTACATAGTAAAGACTATCTATTCCCTGAGGTTGCTCACGAATCGCATATCCAAGCAGTCTGTGATGGACTCTCCGAGCAAGGCTTACATCCTGCTTATTTGCCTTTGGGATTAGGCGATCAGGGGCGCACTGATTCTGAAGATACGGGAGTTACGCCTGCTCTGAAGTTTGAGAATGTTACTTTGAAAACTTCGGCTCAAGTCGTTTCTCTGCATACAAATCCTGCTGGCACAGTGGTTAAAGCGGTTCAAGCGAAGATCGGGGGTGAGTCTTATCTTTTCTTGGGTGACATTGTGGTGCTGTCCTGTGGGGCGATTAATTCAGCCGCATTGTTGCTACGATCGAGAAATGAAAAGCACCCGAACGGCATTGCGAACCGTTCTGATCAAGTCGGACGCAACTTAATGAAACAACAGCTTTCGGTTGTTGTGCAACTCATGGCAGATGCAAATTCTGGCTTGTTTCAGCGAACGGTGAGCGTGAATGATTTCTACTGGGGGGACAAAGATTATGCCTACCCGATGGGACATGTGCAAAACTCTGGTGGCATCTTACAGGATGTAATTTTTACTGAAGCACCTCCGATTCTTTCCCTACTTTCGCGCGTGCTGCCTGATTTTGGCTTGCGTCAATTAGCAACTCGATCGCTCGGGTGGTGGTTGCAAACTGAAGACTTACCGAATCCGAATAATCGAGTCCGCTATGTCGGAGAAAAGCTGCATCTCGATTTCACACCCAGCAATGTGGAAGCCCACGATCGCTTAGTATATCGCTGGATTGATGTGTTGAAAAAAGTCGAAGCTTCGCAGCCTTCGGTGTTTAATCGAACGGCGCATCCTCGTAGCGATATGCCTGTGGCGGTGGTCGCGCATCAGTGTGGGACTTGTCGATTTGGTGAAGATCCGCAGACTTCTGTGTTGGATCTCAACTGTCGCGCTCATGAGGTGGAAAATCTCTATGTTGTGGATAGTAGCTTTTTTCCGTCGAGTTCGAGTGTGAGTCCGGGATTGACGGTGATTGCGAATGCGTTGCGGGTTGGGGAGCATTTAATCGATCAGATGAAGTAGCTCCTTTGCTTTGAGGGTAAGAACTCGGTACTATAGCAGTTTTAAATTAGTCGTGAAACGCAGAATCTGTTGTGCCGCCAAAGGGCTACGAAGCACTCAATCCTGTTTACACCTGATTTAGAATTGCTGTAGATCACCGTAGCCAATCGATTTGCTACTAATCCTTAGGGCGATCGACGATCAATCTAGGCTTAGGTGGAGCAGACAGCACAGATTCCCAAAGAGCGCGATATTTTGCAGCCATTGCTTCTGATGTCCATTGTTCCAAAGCATCTTGACGCGCTTGCTGCCCGAGTTTTATTCTCAATTCAGACTGATCACGAAACTGTGCTAAGGCTCGAGCAAGTCCATTAATGTCGTTTTTCTCAATCAGCAATCCGGTTCTATCAGGGACGATCGCTTCTGGCATACTTCCGACACGAGTTGCGATGACAGGCTTTTCCGCGAGCATTGCTTCGACCATTGCAAGCGGGAAGCCTTCTGAGCGAGAGGGCATTGCGACAACATCAAATTCTGCTAGGTGAGCGCGGGGATGATCAACCCAACCGCGAAACTGAACTCGATCGCGAATTCCAAGCTCGATCGCTAATTTTTCTAGATTCGATCGTTCGTCTCCTTCGCCTAAAATCACGGCTTGAACCTTCTCAACTTGGGCGAGTGCTTGGAGTAAGATATCGTGTGCTTTCATTGCGTCTAATCGCCCAATGCTGCCAACAATCATGGGAGAACTCGATCGAGGGGGAGCAGGTGCAACTGAATCGGGGACACCATTGGGGATTGAGAGGACTGAGTTGCGTCCTAGCGCGTAGAAATTTTCCATCAGTTCTGCGCTTTTTTGACCGACTGCGACATGGGCATCGACTCGGAGACAGAGTGCGCGAGTTGTCCAAAGTGTGGCTGCATCGGTTGTTCTTAAGGGAAGTTGATCGACTCGAAGGATGCGGAGTTGCGGCAGAAACAGAGCCGCTGTGAGTCCTAGCCGATTTGCCCAGGGGGTACAGCAGTTAAAATGAATGATATCGAACTTGCGGAAGACGCGCAGGTGATGTGCAAAGTTAGAGAGTTTGATCGGCTTTGAGTTGGGACGACATTTTGCGATCGCGTCAATGACAGGGGGGTGAATTCCAGCGATTGTAATTTGCATCTCAGGCGGAACAGTTGCAAGCAAATTGCCTAAGCTGATCTCTGCTCCTCCAATTCCAGCAGCATCGGTGTAAACGAGAATGTGAGTCATTGTACCGCTTGATAAATCGCTAAATGTCGATCAGCAATGTTCTTCCAACTGAAATCTTGACTAAACTGCTGAGCCGCTTGGCTCAATCGATTTCTCAGGTCGTGATCTTCGAGAAGTAAAATCAGCTTTTCGGCGAGAGCATCACTCGATCGAGTCAGGACAAGCTTTAATGCAGGATTGTTTTCTAACTTTGGATCGCTTGGAGTAGAGCGGGTTGCAACAATCGGCAGAGCGTGAGCCATGAGTGCGAGTAAAGAACCACTCTTTAGCGTCACTCCATGATTGAAAGGGATCACGCCGATGTCAGAGCCTAAAAGCATTTGAGAGACAGATTCGTTCTGCAAATAGCCTGTCATTTCTACAGCAGTGGTCAGTTTGAGGTCTTGGATCAGTTGCTTTAATTTGTTCCAATAGTTTTCTGCTTGCTCTCCCGGAAGTGATAAGCTCTCGACTCCTCCAATCAACAGTAACCGGGCTTGGGGATGACAAGTGAGAACCTGCTGAAAAGCGTGGAGCAGAACTTCCAGTCCTTTAACTGGATGTAAGAAGCCGAAAAAAGCGATGACAGGCGTATCTGTTGACCAGTGATACGATTGGCGCAGATGTTGTCTCGACGAGCCTCGATCGAGCTTTGCAACCTCGACATTTGCGCCAATCGGAATCTGATGCAGTGAGGCTTTGAGATTTGGCAATCGGGTCTGAATCGTCGTTTGGGCGATTTCATTGGTTGTAATAATCGCATTGCTATAAGTTAGGAGAAATCCATCTTCTCGATCCCACCAGCCGCGATTCTGTCCCCACATTTTCAAGTGTTCTATCCATTGAGGTGGGATGCCTTGCGGTTGCCATTCCCACCAGCCGTATTCATGAATTGTTGTAATGATGGGCGCTTTAAACCTGAGCGATCGCAGTAGCGGAGGAAGTAAAAACATTGAGCGATCGAATTGATAAGTTCCCGCTGCATGTTGGATGTGTAGAATGTCGGTCTGAGTTTTACAAATCGCTTGGGCAAGAGGAAGTAAGTTTGCTATATTCCAATGTGCGATCGCGCCTTGAACAGTTGGATCAGAGGTTGCGGCTGCATGAGTGGTCAGAACCGTTGAGTGCATCCCACGCTGGGTTAGATAGTGTCTGAGATGGGCTGTATAGTCGGCAACACCACAATGCTCTGGTCGATAAGTTCCGGCGATAAAAGTAATGTTCATAGGAGTTCCAGGCTAGCTTCAACGATCGCAGAAGCAGGAATGTCTAAACATTGCAAAGTGTAAGGACAGGTCATTAAATAGCAAGGACTACAAACCGTGGGTCGGCGGAGTAATCGGTGATTGCTACGGCGCGGCTGCCATTGAGATTCTTGCTCGGTTCCAGCAAAGAGAACGACTTGCGGCGTTTCCGTTGCGTCGGCAATGTGCATGACTGAAGTATTGTTTGTTAGAACAAGTTTGGCGTTTGCGATTAAATTTGTCAGTTCTGCAAGCGTTGTTTTTCCAATTTGATCAATCGCTCGATCGCCTAATTTTGCTAGTAAAGCTTGAGCTTTTGGGCGATCTTTCTCAACGCCTGTTACTACAATGGGATAGCCTGTTTTCTCAGCGAGTGTTAAAGCTGCATCAGCAAAGCGATCGAGCGAATAGTTGCGAGATTGACAGCTTGTCCAGGGATTGAGAAGAATGTAGTCAGGTAAGATAGGCGGGGGTTCAGGGATTTTGAGCGCGAGATGTCGATCGAGAACTTTGACCCCAATTGATTCGATGAGTGCGAGATTGCGATCGACTTGATGTACTGAGTCTGGAAGTGCTGAAATCGAATGGGTGAGTGTTCCGAAGTCTTGTTCTTTTGATTCTCCAAGACGCAGAGAAATGCCTGCGAGAGCGCAAAGTAAGCCAGCAGGATGAGGAGATTGGCTAAAGCTCGTTAGGATGATGACTGCATCGAATTCTTTGAGTCTTTCGATCAGTTTCCATTCGCGATCGGGATCGAAGCTAAGCGCGCCTAAGTCTTGCCACAAAACTCGCCAGGGAAGGATTTCGTCTACCCAAGGGAGCAAGGGAGCAGTTAATGCACCTGAAGGACTTGTCATTAAGGTAATTTTACTTTCAGGTAAGTTTTCTCGCAGGGCTTTTAGGGCAGGACTTGTCATGATCACATCGCCAATGTTGTCGAGCCGCATGACGAGAAGGTTGCGGACGGATTGCCATTCAAGAAGGAGTCGATCGTTGTTTTGTGCATCAGCAGACATTCCCGATTTAGCAGGCATTTCCGGAATTGCAGCTAGCACATCCGCAGGCAAAATCGCCTCCATACAGCTATCCCACTCGTAAGGACACTCACCGCTATACCAGCAGCATTGCTCCGTGAAGTTCTGAATAATCCGCTTTGGGCATTCAGGAAAAGCTTGTAAATCCCGATGAGGAGCAACATGACCATAGCGACCCGCCCAAGAAGGACCAAACAACGTAATCGTTGGAACATTCAACGCAGCAGCCATGTGAGCGAGTCCGGTATCATTCGCGATCGCAAAATCTGCCTCTGCTAAAACACTGGCTAGCTCTCGTAACGAGCCACGCTGCCAAAGCTGAGCCGTTCCACCGATCCCTGAAACAATCTGCTCTGCCTGTGCTAAATCTTCACCGACTGGAACGATGATTGTGCCCTGATAGCGTTCATTTAAAGCTCGCCCTAGCTCAATAAAACGACCCGCTGACCAGCGTTTAATCTTCATGCCCGCCTCTGTGCAGAGAAAGATCAGCGGACGGTACAATGCACCTAACTTTTTACGAGCGATCGCTCTTTCAGTTGGACTCAAGTAAATTTCAGATTTTGGCATCTCATGGATTACATTTTCTGCTAGTAAAATCTCAAGAAATCTTTGACTGACTAGCTGATTGTCCGGTGGAGAACGCCATAAGTTTGTAATCGCTGGGTAGTTCTGAAGAATTTCCGCAATTCCGCCATAAGTTGTATCTGAAATAATCAGATCAAATGTTTCTTGAGCAAGTAAGTTCTCTACAGCTTGCCGCGCCTGTCCTTTTGGGGCACAGATTACAGAGTCAACTAAAGGATCAAGGGTTAGAAGACTATCTCCTGGCGAAAATGTGAGAACAGTCATATGAGCTTGAGAGTGCGCTCGAGCCAGTGCATGAATGGCGCTGAGCGCAATTACTAAGTCGCCAATTCCTCCTAAAAGCTCAATAAACAGAATCTTTTTCATACTTGCAAAAGCTGAGGAGCATCTTGACTACGATCGACAATAGTAGTGGGCAACTCTTGGTGATAAGCTCCAGAAGGCAGAATTCCGCAGCCGCCATACTTTTCCATCACACGCAACTGAGCAAGTACATCTTCACCACAGTGATTCGGCGGAAGTTGCTTCCAGAATTCAAATCCACCGACACTTCTAAGCTTAGTAGTATCATACAAAACGCAACCTGCGACCCAGGCAACTCGATAAGGACGAGGTTGATCCGGTGTGATGTTCAATTGTTCTTGAACGTGATAAACGTTTGCGGCATTGTGTAAGCGGTAGCGTTCCCATTCTAGAGTTCTTGATCGGACACTTTCAGGCTGGACTGTACCTTCCCAGAATTCGATCTGTTGCTGATGCGGGCGGATATCTTCTCGAAAACTTAGCCCAATCAGTGCTGAGCCAACAAATCCACAGTTTTCGGTCTGAATCGTTTGTAGTAAATTCTGAATGTTCCAGGGTTCAAGAATGACATCATCATCTAAGCAGAGAACATAGGGCGCAGTCGCTTGATCGAGTAAGAACTGACGCTGTTCTGCCATGCCCCGGCGCGGAAGGTGTTTATGAGCGATGACTGCGTTTCCATGCGATCGCAGAACGCACACTGCTGCTTTGACTTCTCCAGAATTGAGCGGATCACTGTTTTCCGTTTGGTCAGAGATGATGACGCGAAAATCTCGCCAAGTCTGAGCGCATAAGCTAGTTAAAGTAACTGCTAACGCATAAGGTCGATTGTAGGTAGGAATTAAAATATCAATCATGCGCGTGCAAGGGTAGGGAATGCTAAAAGTTCGATCGCAGCTTGGACAACTTGTTCGGGTTTTACTAATCTCAAACAGTGAGAATGTTCTTCTGGGCAGATGCTTTTATAGCAAAATCGGCACTCTACATCGTGATAAAGTGTCCGATTCGGTACGTTCCAGGGGGTGTGTTGGGGATTCGTCAGTGCGTAGAGATCCACGACTGGCGTTTGAACCGCAGCCGCGATATGAACTGGAGCCGTATTATTTGAGATTAACAACGGCGCAAAGGATAGCAGTGCGCTCAGTTCGCTCAGCGTTAAGCGATCGACGAGTGAATAGCTCGGCTGTGTCATTCTAGATTGAATCGATCGTACAAGTTCTCGCTCATCTCCCGTCCCAGTAAAGATGATTTGAATTCCCAGTTCTAAGAGAGATTCTGCAACCGTTGCGAACAGTTCTGGTGGGTAGCGGCGAGATATTGCAGTTGCACCTGGATGAATGATAATCCAGGGCTGAGGAATGTTCTGCACTAGGGATTGAACTCGCAGAATCGACTGTCGATCGACGTTTAATTTCAGCCGTGTATCCTCAATTTCACAGCCAATGCTTGCAACAAGATCAAGCTGGCGACGAACTTCGTGCCGAATCAACTGATCCGGTTCTGGATCTTTGATCCAGTCGGTTAGTAACTGGTAAGGATTTTCATGACAGTGAGCTAATCTCAGCGGAATGCCTGCCATGTAGCAGAGAAATGCAGAGGGCAGTGGGTTCTGACTATAAACTGTGAAAATGATTGCGGCATCAAAGTGCGCCTCCCTTAACTGCTCGATCATGTCGAATTCGGACTGGCTATCTACCCTGGGTGCTGTCGCTTTGAGCCAGGGCGAATCATACACAATCAGGTGATCAATGTCAGAGATCAGCGGTGCAATGCACGAACCCGCGCTCGAAGTCATCAGAGTGATTTGCCGATTTTCTCGCTTTAAAGCACGAATCGCAGGAGTCGTCATCACGACATCTCCAATCGTATCGAGTCGGATGCAAAGAATGTTTTGAGCAGTATTCCAGTTCATAGCTGCAAGGCGCGAATTTGATGAATTAAGCGAGTCGTCGAACGATTCTCCACATAGGGCAAAATTTTCACAATGCCGCCTAGCTCCTCGACTAAGTTCGCTTCTGGCAAAGTTTCTCGCCTGTAGTCGCCTCCTTTTACATAAACATTGGGACAAATAATCTGAATCAAATTGTGCGGAGTCGGTTCAGCAAAAGGAACAACATGATCAATGCAATGCAGCGCAGCCAGAACCGTTAAACGATCGCACAGTGGATTCACAGGTCGATTCTTTCCCTTAAGTCGTTGGATGCTCTCGTCTGTATTGACTCCCACAATCAAAACATCGCCTAAAGCTTTTGCTTGAGTCAGATAAGCGACATGTCCCGGATGCAGAATGTCAAAACACCCATTGGTAAAGACAATCCGCTGACCTGCTAATCGATACGATCGAATGGAAGTGGCGAGATCAGATTGATCAATGATGATTTTATTAAACTGTGCGTCGTCAATCAGGGCTTGCCGTAAGCCTTCAACATTACAACTCGTTGTCCCCGGTTGCTGAACGACAAGATTTGTAGCCGTTGCCGCTAGGGTCGCAGCGTCTTCGGTCGAAGCATTGGCGGCAAGCGCGAGCGTAAAGGCGCTGATGTAGGTATCTCCTGCCCCTGATGTTTGATTCGAGGGTGCAGGGCGGGTTGCTGTGCGAATTGCAGGGTGATTCGATTCAAAGACGATCGCGCCTTCAGTATCGAGCGTTACGGCTACAATTGAGGCTCCGGTTTGCTCAGACAAAGCTTGGCGATGAGGAACAATCTGATCGACTCGCGATTGGATTTGCTTGGGCAGATTGAGCAGTGCAGTTGCTTCGTCGTAGTTCGGTTTTACAACGGTTGGCTTGAGCGATCGATATTTTTCTAATCTTCGCGAGTCAATGACTAATTTACACCGATGCTGAGACTGCAATTCGCTCAAAGTCGAGATGATGCGATCGCTTAAGATGCCTGCACTATAGTCGGAAACAATAATGGCATCATAGCGAGAGTATTGATTAATTAAGCGATCGATGACTTGCTGTTCTAAGTCGGGTGGGAGATCGGTTGCAGTGCCTTGATCAAGTCGAACGAGAATTTGTGAGCCTGCTACGACTCGCTGTTTTGCAAGCGTGGCTCGATCGCTCTGTAAAACATGCTCGGTCGAAACACCTCTTTGCTCTAGTGCAATTCGCAGACTTTCGCCTTCCGGGTCGCGCCCAATTACAGAAAGCAATGCTACTTTTCCACCCAGACTGGCAATATTTGCAGCAGTATTTGCGGCACCTCCTGGCAGATCTTGGCACTGATATATGTTGATTACAGGTGCAGGCGCATCTCGACACAAGCGATCGCTACTGCCGTTCATATAGCGATCGAGAATTGCATCGCCTAGAACGAGAACAGAACAGGATTGCCATTGATCAATCCAGTGAATGAGATCTAGCGTAGAACGACTCATAATCTTTGTAGGGAGGGTTGACGGATTGCTAGGATGATTTGTGCGGCTTCATGCAGATTAGAGACAATATGGTGCGGTAAGCGATCGCTTTGAAGTTGCCATTCGGTTTCGTTGCCGTTGTCGATGAGAATGGAGCGGCAGCCTGCGGCTCGACCAGCTGCAACATCTTTGAGAATGACTCCAAAAAACCAGGACTGGCTTAGATCGATGTCGTGATCTAAAGCGGCTTGATGCAGCATTCCGGGTTTTGGTTTCCGGCAGTTGCAGTGTGCTAAATGGGGACAGTAGTAAAAATCGCAAAGCTCGACTCCAATTTCATTCAGCATGGAGTGAATTTTTTGCATCACAGGGATTAGAGCCGATTCGGGGAAATAACCGCGTGCAACTCCAGACTGGTTAGAAATGACGATCAAGGGATAGTCTGATAAGAGCTTGAGGGCTGCGATCGCACCCTGGGTGAATGTTATGCGATCGGGATCGACATTGTAGGGAATGTCTTCGATCAAGGTTCCGTCTTTGTCGAGAAAGATAGCAGGGTGTGGCATAGTTCTCTATTAGGGCCAAGAAGTCTCTCGCATTGGCAAAACGGTTACCTCCGGAATCACCGTCTCCCCAGGCTGCATCAATACATATCGAATCGTCTCTGCTACATTCCGCGGATCTTGTAGTACTCCTGGATCAGTTTCAGGAAAGCGATCGAGAATAAATGGCGTTCTCATTCCTCCGGCTACTATCGCACTCACTTTTACTCCATACGATCGCGCTTCGACATGCAGTGCATGGTTTAATCCCATGAGTCCCCACTTGCTTGCATGATAAGCAGAGGCATTCGCCCAAGCGCGTTTTGCAGCCGTTGAAGCAACATTGACGATATGCCCGCCTCCTTGCTGCTTCATCATGGGCAGCAGCATTTTAGCTAGGACAAAGGGCGCTCTCAAATTCACTTGCATCACGCGATCCCAATCCGCGATCGATAATTCCTCGATCGGGACAGTCTTATCTGTCCCTGCATTGTTGATCAGTACGTCAATTCGACCATATTGATCGACAATTTTTTGAATCGCAGTCTCAATCTGCTGATCCTGTGTAATGTCCAGTGGAAGTGCCATTGCCTCAAATCCGCGATCGCGAATTTCTCTCACCACTTTCTCCGCCATTTCTCCGTTTAAGTCGGCTGCAATCACGGTTGCTCCCGCTTCTGCTAAAACCTGACAGATTGCGGCTCCTAATCCTTGTCCGCCACCTGTGACAAACACAATCTTATTGTTCAAAGTTTCCATTATCTCAATCGCTCCTAGAGTGTTTCGGCAAGGGTTGGAATGTTAGAACTGAGTTCGGTCGCTGCAACGCGAAGCATTTTGGGTTCTTCTGAATGAATCTCATTTTTCAGAAGCTGCTGCTCAATCAGTTCACACAGTAAATGAATGATCAGAATCTGCACTTCTTGAATTCGTTGACCTTCCTGCGATGGAACGACGATCGGAATCGTTGCTTTACGATAGACATCGCCTCCATCTTTTCCCAGTAATGCGATCGAGGTTAAGTTCAAACGTTCCGCGACATCAAAGGCTGCAATTAGATTCTGAGAACGCCCGCTCGTACTAATCCCAATTACTAAATCACCCGGCTTCGCAAAGGTTTCAATCTGACGCGCAAAGATATCTTCGTAGCCAATATCATTCGCCCAAGCGGTTAAAAAGGTCGTATCAGCGCTGAGTGCCATCGCAGGCAATCCTGCTCGATGATGGGGATAAGCAAACCGCCCTACTAGCTCAGCCGCAAAATGTTGGGCATCCGCAGCACTCCCGCCATTGCCACAAATCAAAACCTTGCTACCTTTGAAAAAGCATTGGCTCATCGCTTGCGAGGCAGATTGAATTGCCGGACGAAGTAATCGCTTTGATCGATGAATCGCTTTGATCAAGGAATCAAATCCTGCATCGATTAAAGCAACCTGCTCAGTCTCAATCGGTTTCAAGTCGCCTAGCACTTCTTCATACAAAGCCGCAACCGCACTCGTGACTTTCTGCCAGGTAAAATGATCCTGCGATCGCCGAATCCCTTGACGACCCATCAAACTAATCAGATGGGGATGTTCAAACAGATGCACTAAGCGATCTGCGATCGCTTCTGGCTGATTCGGAGGAATTAAAAACCCGGTTTCACCTGACTTGACTGTAAATTTAACGCCACCCACATTTGCCCCAATGACTGGAGTACCGCAAGCCATTGCTTCGATTGGCGTGATTCCAAACGGCTCATACCAGGGAGTTGTAATGAAAACATCCGCAGCACTATAGTAATATTTCAGCACTTCTCGACCTTTACGACCGACAAAAGTTACTTGAGATTCGATTCCTAGCTCTTGAGCGATCGCAATTAATCGCCCAATTTCTGGAGTTGCTTCCGCATCGGGTGAATCCGTCTCGCCCCCAACAATCAGCAACCGTGCAGGAGTCCGCTCTTGCTTCAAAAACTCAGCAAACCCTCGAATCACCGTATCGACTCCTTTGCGAGGAACCATCCGCCCCAGTTGTAAAATCAACCGCTCATGCGAAGGGAGTCCCAAAGTTAAGCGGGCACGAATCTTATCGATCGCCCAAAATTCCGTCGGATCAAACCCACAAGGAATAATGCAAATTCGACTCGGATCGGCGTTATAGAAAGCAAGTAGGTCTTCTCGATCTTGAGGACATTCTGCAATGATGTAATCGGCTTCTCTCACCAGTCGATCTTCGATCGCAAACCGCTCATCCGGAAAGCTATCGGCAGACCCTTGATACTGTCGCCGCACTCGCCCCAATGCGTGAAACGTAATCACAAAGGGCGTTCCTGTCATGCGTTTAATTTCTGCTGCAACTAAACCTGACATCCAGAAATTCGCATGAATTAAGTCATAGGCACGAGTCTCACACCACTCTAGAACTTCATGCGTAAATTCTTCCATGTGAGGAAGTAATGCTTCTTTTGGCAAGGAGACGGGCGCTCCAGCAGAGATATGAATGACTCGTACCCCTTGTAGCCAGTCCACAACTTCTGGGAGCGCAATATCATCGCGACGAGTAAACACATCCACGTCATAACCGATCGCTGCCAAATGCTTTGCAAGTTGTCCAACATAAACATTTTGACCACCGCTATCAACGCCGCCAAATATTCCGAGAGGAGACGCATGTTCGCTAATGAGAGCAATTCGTTTTGTCATAGTTTTTAGTAGCTATTTACGAGAAATACCGATTCGCAAACCCTTTCAAAAACTGCATTCCAGTCTTGAATAAAGCGCTGAATCCCAAAACGCGATCGAGCGCTTTCTTTGGCGGCGGCTCCAAGTTGTTGCGCGAGTTCGGGATGGTCAATTAGCACTTGCATCTGTTCGATCAAGCGATCTAAATTAGTATCGACGTAGCCTGAGACTCCGTTTTCGATCACAGTAGCTAGCTCGGTTGTCGCAAGACCTACGATCGGTAAGCCTGCCATCATGGCTTCACAGACAGCTAAGCCTAAGCTGGTGTAGCGCACTGGATGAAAGAAAAATCGATACTGTGCCTGAAATTCTGGAAGTTGGGCGTGAGGAATTTCGCCGAGTCCACCCATAGATTCTGCACCCATCCCTACGAGATCCAGCGGAATCGATCGCTTTACCTGCTTAAAGATATCGACTCCAAGCCTTCTGCCTCTTGTTCTCAGTCCGTTTGCAACCACAAGCCCTCTGGGAATGCTGCCTGTATATTCGACTTCTGGTTGGGTTACTCCATGTTCAATGACACAGGTTGGTGTGTTGCCACAGTCCCACATCAATCGATTGAAGTGCGTGACATGGACAAGCAACGTTTCAGCGTCATCGACAATATGCTGAGTATCGGTGGGATGTTCGCGAGGTGGATCATGCTCTAAGTAAAGCTTAGGAAGCTGCCGCTGGACATCAGATAAGATTTCAAACTGATCTTCGAGATAGTTCCGGCGCGATTGGAATAAAATACAGTCAAATTCCTGTGATCGCACTGCTTCGGCTGGAATGTCATGCACATTATCGCCCCAGGCAAAGCCAGGTAGCCGACCGCCATAGCCTTCTGGATGTCCAGGCTTCGTTGGTAAGTAAAAGTCGTGTGGAGCCTGGGTGAGATAGTAAAGATAACTGCCATGAACATGCCAGGTTAGAATTCTAAGTCGCATGATTTTAGTAAATGTAAATGATAGTCAGCAGCAGGAACCGCAATCGGTTTAATCCAAGTTGATAGCACTCCTCCAGCAAATTCCACAGATTGCCCAATTCGGATCGGAATGCCTGCGAGATAGCACAAATAAGCGAGAGAATAGCAGGATTGATGCGGCTGAGTGAAAATCAGCACTGCTTGAAATGCCCTCTGACGCAGAATTTCAATCAAATCAAATGGAGTCGAAATCTTCTGATTATCAAGACAATATTCGTCTCTGTTCCAAGTGAGCATCGATCGATAGCAGCATGTTTCTAACAGAGGTTCAATCTCCGCAGCATCAAAGCTACAAGCAATCAAAAGGTCTTTAAGCCGCATACGACACCCCCAAATCGAGTAAGTCAAAGGCTTCTCTCAGGACGTGATCAGGAAGTGCTCGATCGAGTGTGACAATTCGATGCTTCTGACGATCGAGCGGCGACCAGCGAGCCGGATCAGACTTTGAAAAAATCACAACGCTTTTAACTTGCAGCGCATCTACTAGATGAGACACGCCTGTATCATTACAAATCAAGAGGTGTGACTGTTTGAGTAAGCTTGCTAGGGTGTCTAGATCTGTCTTACCTGTCAAATCAATAACAGCACCATTCATGGCTTTAGCAATGCTCTGGTTTAAGACAGCTTCTGAATCGGTTCCCGTCAAGACAATTTGAAACCCCTGAATTGATAGTACCTCTGCCACCTGAGCAAAAAACTGGGGTGACCAGCATTTATCAGCAGCACTCGCACCTGGGTGAAGACAGAGATAAGGACGATCGAGAACAGGGTTCCAATCTGCCGCCTTGACTGGAAATTCTAGATGCTCTCCACAAGTCGGAATGTTCAAATATTCCAGCAATCGCAGCGATCGTCGAACTTCCGGTTCATCATCTGGATATGGGAAAAAATTAGAGTGAGGAGGCTGACCTAAACAGAAACCAGCCGTTACTTTTGCTCCTAATTGCAAGACAAGCGGGTTCATACAAGAGCCGTTCCCGTGCATTTGCAGTGCAAGATCAAACTGATATGACCTGGCTTCTGCTAAAAATGCAGCAGTTCGGCTTGCCTGGTAAGGCACTTCGGGAATGTTCGGAAATCCAGGAAACTCCAGCCAACGATCGAGAAACTCATCGAATCGACTGACGAGTTCTCGTACAGATGGTAATCCGATCAGCGTGATTTCAGCCCTCGGAAAAGCTTTCCGAATCGCTCTCAAGGCAGGAACGCTACAGAGAAAATCGCCCAGACCGGGCAATGCTCGAACGATCGCTATTTTTTGAGGAGGACAAGCATTCATCACAGCGTCAATAAAATTCATCTGTACTGAAAATTATTGTGTCGGCTGCGGATTTGGATTGCATTGTGCATTTGCCTAAATCGCAGCTTACTATCTGCCGTAAAAATTGTGCAAATGCCTACGAGAAAAGCATTTCTCTACCCTATGATTTTAACTTTACTTCAAAAGATAGATGATCTAGTAATTTTTCAATTCTTTTGGGCATTTCTCTCTTTAGACTGACTCTCCAAATCGAAGAAAGTCTTATAAAACAAATGATTCGACCTTTGCTAAAAATATAGCAGAGTCTAAATCAGCCGTAAGTTGCATCTCTATCTCTGATCTCACAAACCCATGCTAAAGATAGAGCCTAAACTAGAAATGTCCGATCGCTTTTTACAAATTGCTAGCACTGTAACAGGAACGATCGCAAAACTGCTCTATGTGCCTGTCTCTGTGACGAATGGGCGCGGAATTGTTGTAACCAGCAGCGAAGTTCAACAGATTGGGACTCTGTTGAGTTTGCAAGAGCAGATTGATCAAGCGCTTCGTATCCCATTTCGCTATGGGTCAGAAGCCGGAGAAGTCATTGTCGGAATGTCCTCTCACCCGGCTCTACTCTCCCCCCAACTCACTCAGGCTCTAGTCGAGTTAATCGTGCAGCAAACGACGGCTCAAAGCTCGTCCAATCATTATGAGCTAAAAAATCAATTTATTCATGATTTACTCCACTATCAAGGGGGAGACGAGTCTATTATTTTTAATCAAGCAAAACGCCTAGGAATTGATCTCAGTCCGCCTCGTGCAGTAATTCTGATTGATGCGGCACACTATATTTTAGAGGACGCCTCAGATCTCGATCCGCAACTGCAAGCACTCAAACAACAGCGCCGCATCCAGACCATTATCAATAGTATTATTAGTTTCTTTCACCTTCCCAACGACACGATCTGTGCGGATTTGGGACAAGGTAGAGTCTGTGTCCTAAAAGCAAGCGATACTAAAAATTTGGACTTGTGGGCAGGCTGTAGCGATCGCCAAAGACATGATTCGTCTTGGGCAAATCTCTCTGCGCTCAAACGAGCGGCTGATGCGCTGCGAGTGCGACTGCATGAAGATACAGGCAGTGCGATTACAATCGGAATTGGGCGGTATCATCCCGGCTTAGAAGGACTCGCTCGATCGTATGAAGATGCAAGAGTAGCACTGTCTTTGGGCAATCGGCTACAGCGGCACAATCATGTCCATTGTCTTTCAGAATTAGGAATTGTAGCCTTTGTCGGGATTGCAGATGAAACGGTCAAAATCGAACTTGCAAAATACTTACTGAGTCCGCTCGATCATGAGCCAGAGCTAATCGCAACGATCGAGGCTTTCTTTCTAGAAGATTGCTGCTGTGGCTCAACGGCAAAACGCTTGTATATTCATCGCAACACGCTCACCTATCGACTCGAAAAGATCGCATCACTCATTGGTTTAGATCCACGTAAGTTTGATGATGCAGTTCAGATCCGACTCTCTTTACTTTTAAGATCGCTTACTAAGTAGCTCTCAGTTCAGAATTCGAGTCAAGTCTATACTAATGCGATCGGGACTTGTCAATAGATCTGGAGTCTGTCGCGATCGCAGAAGCAGCAGGGTACTCTACATCTGAAGATCTGTGCTTTAGAGGGTTACAAGAGATGATGCGGGTAGGACTCTATCTCGGGTTAGTTAGCTTGGGGACACTTTCAATCTTAGAACAGGTTCATGCTCAGAGTGTTGTTCCCGATAGTTCACTCGGCACGATCGTCACAGGCAGCCCCAACTTCGCAATCACTGGGGGAACTCGCCCCAATAATGGTCCCAATCTATTCCATAGCTTCAGCCAATTTTCCATTCCCACAGGTGGCACAGCAGCATTTAACAATGCACCTGATATCGTCAATATTTTCGGTCGCGTGACAGGTGGCACAGCGTCTAACATTGATGGCATCCTTCAGGCAAATGGAACTGCCAACCTGTTTCTGCTCAATCCTGCGGGAATTTTATTCGGGACAAATGCTCGCTTGAATATTGGAGGATCATTTGTCGGAACTACTGCGAATAGTATTCAATTTGCCGATGGGTCACAATTCATTGCAACAAATTCGACTCCAGCTCCACTGTTAACGATGAGTGTTCCCATCGGTTTGCAGATGGGGCAAAACTCTAGCCGCATTCAGGTACAAGGTCAAGGGCATCAGTTGAAGCATCCTCCCATCTTCGCAGAAGCTGCGACTCGTGATCCGATGCAAGTCGGCTTAAAAGTGCAGCCAGGGAGAACCTTAGCTCTGATTGGCAATGGAATTCAACTCGATCGTGGTGTGCTAATTGCAGAAAGTGGACAGGTGAAACTGGGAAGTTTGAGTGCAGGAACTGTCCATCTCAATTCAACCCTGCCTCAATGGAACTTTAGTACAGACAATACTGCAACATTCTCGAATATTCATCTGACGCAATCAGCCCTCATTGATGCCAGCGGCAATCCTGGAGGATCAATTCATCTACAAGGAAAAGACATTCAGCTTCAAAATAGTTCAATTCTGTTTGTTCAGCACTATGGCACGCAAGCAGCAGGGCGGATTCAAGTCAAAGCAGATTTACTAGAACTGAGCGGTGCGCTCCCCAACAAAGATCAAAGTTTAATTCTCAGTGAAAATCTTGGCACTAGCCCTGGCGCTCATATCGATATTTCAGCCCGACAAATTGTGGCACGAGACGGGGGTGAAATTCTTTCTACAACCTTCCGAAATAGAGGAATGGGGGGTGATGTCTCAGTCAATGCGCGTGAATCGATTCAACTTTTTGGCGTTTCGCCCTTTGATGGCACTCGCTTTAGTGGCATTGGTGCGCCCTCTAACTTTGGAGGCGGTCGAGGGGGCAACATCTCGATTACAACAGGAGATTTTATCGCGAGGAATGGAGCAGGAGTGATTTCTCGCGTACTGGGTGGACAGGGAACTGGCACAATTCAGATTCGTTCAAATACGATTTCTCTCATTGGCGAGAATCCTGTGATTGCTGGGAATAGCAGTATTATTTCTTCAACGTTTCTGGGTGGAGATGCAGGCTCAATCGTGATTGATACAGGGCGAATTGTTCTCGGAGCATCAGGAGCAATTTCTGCAAGTACTTCTGGGTCTGGCAATGCGGGGAGTTTAACAATTAATGCACGAGAATCGATCGAGATTGATGGCTCGAATGTGAGCTTAGCATTACCGAGCCGCATCTCAGCTTCTGGACAACAGCTCGCTCTGCGATTCCGACAGATTTTTGGGCTGCCTGCTTTGCCAACTGGAAACGGTGGTAACTTAGTCGTGAACTCGCCTAAGATTACAGTCCGGAACCAAGGATTCATTGCGGCTGAGAATGTCGGAAGTGGCAATGCTGGCTATCTCAAGGTTCAAGCCAACTCAATTTTACTAGAGCAACACGGTCAAATTAGAACTTCGACAACTTCTGGACAAGGTGGGAATCTAGAGCTTACAGCACGAGAGTCGCTGATCATGCGACAGAACAGCTTAATCAGTGCAAGAGCAGGCGAACGGGGAAATGGCGGGAATGTTTTGATCAATGCCCCAATTATTGCTGGGTTTGAAAATAGCGACATTATTGCAAATGCCGTTCGCGGTCGCGGAGGCAATACTCAGATTACGACTCAGGGCATTGTTGGGCTTCAATTTCGCCCTCAACGCACGTCAGAGAGCGACATGACTGCAAGTTCCGAATTTGGGGTTAATGGCTCGGTTCAGGTTGACAATGTTGGCGTTGATCCAAATTCTGGTTTAGTCGAATTGTCAGAAACGCTGCTCGATACTAACCAGGGAGTTGCCGCAGGTTGCTCATCGACTCAAAATAGCAGTTTTATCATCACTGGGCGGGGTGGGACTCCTGAAAATCCTACTGAACAAGTTTTGCGCGATCGTCCTTGGGTTGATCTTCGTCCTCCTACTCGCTCAAAGCTCACCCTGACCCAAACGTCGCCTCTTCCATCCGAGCCTTTAATCGAAGCGACCTCCTGGTATCGCAATCCTCAAACAGGCAAGGTCGAATTGATTGCCGCACAACCGAGCAGATCAACTCAACCTGTCACCTGTAGCTAAATCAAGCGGCTGATGCGAATGGCGCTAAGTCTGAATTGAAGGGGTCACTTCAGTTCTTCTACTTATCAATTCGGCACGATGGCGATCTTCTATACGTACCTCACAAAAATTAATCCATTGTTATCCCCTCTTTAACGTTCATTCTCATTCATCCTTAACCTTGTGGTGAGATTCTCCTGGTGGAAAGCTCAGATGACTCATGACCATTGCTGAAGCGCAATTTCAGCAGGATCAAACCGTTTCTCGTCGTCTACCCAGAGGTCAAACGCGGCGATCACCCTCGATTTCCAAGTTCCTCAGATTCCCCCACCTCAGGTTATGTCAAACAATCACGTTATTTTCATCCATCCCGACGGCACTAGCCCTGCTCACTACGCGGCTGCCCGTTTCGCAAGTCAAGGTCCCGACGGCAGACTCAACTGGGATACCCTTTCCAATGCCGGAGTCTACCTCGGTCACATGAAAAATCAGCTGACCGGAACTTCCAACGCGGGTGCAGTCACTCATGCCAATGGCGTAAAGGTCTATGCAGAATCCTTTGGCTTAGATGAGCAAGGCAATCCAGTACAATCACTCTCTAGTCTAAATAATTGTGCGATCGCCCCCGGCACAACCATCATGGAAGAAGCCGTCGGCGCACATAAAGTAACGGCTCTAATCAATTCTGGTTTTATTGCAGAACCTGGAACCGGAGCTTTTGCAGCCCAGACCGGATCGCCTAATACAACTGCGCCATCCTTCCCCCGACAAAACTTAGCTGTGATCACCGAGCAAATTCTCGAATCCGGTGTGAACTTCATCATGGGTGGCGGTGAACTCCACATGCTGCCTGTCGGCACAACAGGGCGACATGTCACGGCTGAGATTGACGCTCGATTCAGTACTGGCGATGCTGCAATTATCAACCGCCCTCAAGAAAACCTGATTGAAAAAGCAAAATCGCTCGGATACACCGTTGTCTACACCCGCGATGAACTATTCGCCCTACTCGATCCAGCAAAAACATCTACCCCTCCCCAAAAAGTTCTAGGAGTATTTGCTGCCATTCACACCTTCAACGATCAGCCAGAAGAAGCTCTAGCAGCAACAAACACACCGTTCTATCTCCCGACTGCACCAACAATTGGAGAAATGGCAGATGTGTCTCAACGTTTGATGGAGCAGCATCCAAATTTTGGCAATGGATCTCTAATGGTGCTAGAAGAAGAAGGCACTGATAATTTTGGCAATGTCAACAATGCACCTGGCACGATCGAGGCTTTACTCCGCGCAGATGAAGCGATCGGGGTTGCTTTAGGCTTTATTGAACGCAATCCGAATACGCTGCTGATTACTGCGGCAGATAGTGATGCAGGTGGATTACAAGTTGTCGATCGTCCGGCGGGTCAACCCGTTGGCACACTGAACACAAATGCCAATGCAGACGGTGCATTCAGAAATCCACTAGACGGTCAGACGGGAACAAACTCCCAACCTTTTGTAGCAGCCCCAGATGCCAGTGGCGATCGCTTTCCCTTTGGAATTGGTTGGGTCGGCACCCCTGACTTTGCGGGATCGATCGTCTCTAAAGCACATGGGTTGAATGCAGACAAACTCGGCTCAACGGTAGACAACACAGATATCTATCGCTTGATGTATGAAACACTCTTTGGAACAGAGCTACCTGCATTAGTTGAAGCTCCAACTCCAGCCCCCCAAGCAAGTCAGCTTACTGGAAACGTAATCTTCATCCATCCCGATGGAACGAGTCCTGCTTACTATGCTGCTGCAAGATTTACGGATCAAGGTCCCGATGGCAGATTGAACTGGGATATGATGTCCAACGCAGGAGTCTATCTCGGTCATATGGAGAATCAGTTGACTGGAACCTCCAATGCTGGAGCCGTCACTCATGCGAATGGGGTAAAAGTCGATCGTACTTCTTACGGTCTCAATCCTGATGGCAGTCTTGTCACTTCGCTCTCAGGCGAAACGGGCAAAACCATTATGGATGAAGCCCGCGAAGCTGGAAAAGCAACTGCAATTATCAATTCTGGTTTTATTGCAGAACCAGGAAGTGGTGCTTTCCTCGCAAAAGCTCCGAATCGGAATAACTTCGCCAATATCACAGAGCAAATCATTCGCTCTGGAACGAATGTCATTCTCGGTGGCGGCGAATTGCACATGCTTCCCGTTGGCACAACAGGACGTTACGTGACGGCTGAAGTTGATGCAGAAAATCGCGATCCGTTAGAACGCCCTACAATCAACTTAATCGATTTAGCAAAATCTTTGGGCTACAACATCGTTTATACATTGGACGAACTCAAAGCATTGCCCACTGATTCCGAAAAAGTCCTGGGTGTATTTGCCTCAGAGAATACTTACAACGATCGCACTGAGTCAGAACTTGCCGCAGCAGGACTGGGATTCTATGGACAACCCAACAATCCCAATCCACCGACTGTGGCTGACATGCTTCAAGAAACGCTGAGATTCGTCTCTACTGATCAAGACGGATTCTTTGTCGTCCTCGAAGAAGAAGGCACAGATAACTTTGGCAATGACAACAATGCAGGCGGCGCGATCGAGGCAGTTCGGCGCGCGGATGCTGCCATGGGTGTTGCAATGGATTTTATTCGCAACCATGATCCGAATACTTTGTTAATCACTGCCGCAGATAGTGAAGCAGGCGGATTGCAAGTCTATCAACCGACTCCTTTTGCTCCAGGGTTCAAATCGATCGAAGACACTGTTCCATCGATCAATGTCAATCCTGCTCCCCCTGCAACCCCACCGAGAAACACACTCGATGGAGTCAATGGTAATACTGCTCCTTGGACTGCTTTTGAGGCGAAAGACAGCTTAGCAGGTGCAGTTGGCAATTTTGGCATTGGCTGGGTTGGAACCCCTGATTTCCCCGGCAGCATTGTTTCTAAGACCTATGGATTAAATGCTGATCTGTTACCCAGTACGTTGGACAATACTGAAATCTACCGTCTCATGTATCAAACCCTATTCGGCAGAAGATTGTCGGATTTGGTTGATGCTAAAGGCGGCGAGAAAACGATCGAGATTACCTTAGACGCAGGATTCCGCACTGTCCTAAACTTCAGCAGCGGTCGTTCTATAGCTTCAGAAGCCGACACGCTGAAATTTACAGGAGAAGGCTTAACGGCTGAAAATCTTCGCTTAACTCAAGATGGGGACGATCTCATTGTTAGCTTTAACGGAATCTCAAATACAGGAGCCGTACTCAAAGATGTCCAATTTCAAGATCTCTTCAATGTCTCCTTTGGCGCAACAGCAACGAGCAATGCTGCAATTCAGCAAGAAGCAGCAGCGATCGCGCAATCGAATGGCTCTAGCTTCACTCAACCGGGTATGCTACCCAGAACTGATTTGGATGTTAGCGCACCCATTCGATTTGCTAGCGGTAATGCACCCCTCATGACTGTTTAAGGTATCAGAACTGTTGAAGTAGAAAGCTCTCTAACTTTGTCTAAGGGGTTAGAGAGCTTTTTTTTGAACGACGCAAAATCACTCAAACTCATCTTTGAGGCATCGATTCTTGAAGTTCTTTCAAGCTAAGCTAGAGAAATCGTCTTGGAGAATCGATCGTGCAATCCAACAAAGGCAGTTATAAGGGCATTTATCGCAACGGAGTTGTTCATCCAGAAGAACCCGTTGCAGTCTCAGACGGGCAAAAAGTGATCTTCAGTCTTGTTGAGCCTGAAGTTCCGGAGAACCAGAGCGATACGGAAGAAATTGCCGAAGGTTGGCTTCAACTTAGGCAAATTATAGAAGACTGCCAGATTGAAACAGGCGTTTCTGATCTCGCTCATCAACATGATCACTACTTACACGGCACACCGAAGCAAGAGTCGTGAGTACTAATGCCAGCTTACAAATTATTCCGCTTAGTTCTGATTTACTCAATCTAGGCTGGATGCTCTATTCCCAAAGATTAGATCAGGACTGGGGACTAACCGATTGCATTAGTTTTATTGTCATGATGAATGAGGGCATTACCGAGGCTTTTACCTCCGATCGACATTTTGAACAGGCTGGATTCTCTAAGCTCATGTAGCCAAATCGTATACATTAAAAACATGGCATTGGAGAAACGCGATGTTTAACTTGGGCTGGGTCGAGATTGGAGTGATTTGCCTCGTGGCATTATTAGTTTTTGGACCAAAGAAAATTCCTGAATTAGGCGGAACCTTCGGCAAAACCCTGCGGAATTTCAAAGAAGGCATGACCCAAACCGAGGAACCGGACGAAATCGAACCCGGAGACGATCGCTAAATCCTTAAGTACGGTCGTCCTGAGAAAATAGTCGGTTATCCTCCCTCGTTGGTTTACAAACTCCCCCAGTAGAGTGGGGTGTAGAACTACAGAAAAGTTTACAACTATAAGTAGTTCACACTCCTCTGTAGTTGGCAAGCTCGTCAACGCAGACCTCGCATAGTGGAGAAAGCCCGATGTTTGAATACTTCACCGATCAGGCGATCGAGACCATCATGTTTGCCCAAGAAGAAGCCCGTCGGCTGCGGCAAAACTCTGTGGGCACAGAAGCAGTGTTACTGGGCTTACTCAGACAGGATGACACGATCGCAGTATCGGTTCTGAATGAATTGGGCGCAGATTTGGTCACAGTGCGCTCTGAGGTTGAGAAGATTGTTGGTTTTGGAAATGGCTCGTCGTTTGGAGAACTCCCCTTTACGCCCAAAACGCGCCAAATCCTTGAAAGAGCGCTACAACAAGCCCAAATGATGGGAATGCGCTACGTTCGCGCAGAACACATTTTGCTCGCATTAGTGGATGATAACCAAGGCGTTGCAATCAAAGTCCTGAACCAGTTGGGTCTAAATCCGGCTGAAATTCGTGCCCAAGTCACTCGCGCTCAAGCCGAACCCGCAGCAGTTGGCAAACCCAATGCCCCGCGCAAAGCCCCTTCTTCAAAGAAATTGCCTGCTCTCAACGAGTTTGGTACAAATCTGACTCAGATGGCGGCAGAAGGCAAACTCGACCCAATGATCGGACGACAGAAAGAACTCGATCGCGTAATTCAAATTCTGGGTCGTCGATCGAAAAATAACCCCGTCTTAGTAGGCGAACCCGGTGTTGGTAAGACGGCGATCGCGGAAGGGTTAGCCCAGCGAATTCAGGATCAAGTGGTGCCGGAAATCCTGCAAGACAAGTTGGTTTTCATGTTGGATATGGGCGGATTGCTGGCTGGAACTCGCTTTAGAGGCGAATTCGAGGAGCGCATGAAGCAGATCCTCGATGAAGTCCAGCAAGCGGGGAATGTCATTTTAGTGATTGACGAAGTTCATACCCTGGTCGGCGCAGGTGCGACCGGAGGTGGAATGGATGCGGCAAATCTGATGAAGCCTGCCCTCGCACGCGGTCTGTTGCAGTGCATTGGCGCAACGACTTTGAATGAGTATCGTCAATATATTGAGCAGGATGCTGCATTAGAAAGACGATTCCAACCTGTGATGGTGGGAGAACCGAGTGTTGAAGAAACGATCGAGATTCTTCGTGGATTACGCGATCGCTACGAGCAACATCACCAATTGCTAATCGACGATGGCGCAGTCGAAGCGGCAGCAAAATTAGCCGATCGCTACATTACAGATCGATTTTTACCGGATAAAGCGATCGATTTAATCGACGAAGCAGGTTCTCTGGTTCGATTGCGAAATACCAATCCAGCCTTGAAAGCCTTGAAGAAAGAACTGCGGCAAGTGCAAAAAGAAAAGCAAGCCACAGTCGCGGCTCAAGACTTCGATAAAGCGGGACAATTGCGCGATCGAGAATTAGAGCTAGAACGCGAATTATCCGCAGGTGTTCCAGAGGCAGCAATGCCCACGGTGAGCGAAGAAGATATCGCGCAAGTCGTCGCTTCTTGGACAGGCGTTCCGGTTAGTAAGCTGACCGAATCTGAATCAGCAATGCTGCTGCATCTAGACGATGTGCTGCATCAGCGAGTGATTGGACAAGATGAAGCTGTGACAGCCGCCGCACGGGCAATTAAGCGATCGAGAGTTGGGTTGCAAAGCCCCGATCGCCCGATCGCATCGTTTATCTTCTCTGGACCGACAGGAGTGGGTAAGACCGAACTTGCGAAAGCTTTAGCGGCTGCGGTGTTTGGGTCTGAGGATTCGATGATTCGGCTAGACATGTCCGAATACATGGAGTCGCACACGGTTTCAAAATTGATTGGCTCGCCTCCGGGCTATATCGGCTATGACGAAGGCGGACAGTTGACCGAAGCTGTTCGACGCAATCCCTACACGGTGATTCTGTTCGATGAAGTCGAAAAAGCGCACCCAGATGTCTTTAACATGATGCTGCAACTGCTGGATGACGGTCGATTGACCGATGCCAAAGGTCGCACCGTCAGCTTCAAGAACACCTTACTGATCATGACCTCAAACCTCGGCTCGAAAGTGATCGAGAAAGGCGGGACAGGGTTAGGGTTTGAGTTCGGGAATGCTCCTGCGGAGTCGGCTCAGTATAACCGAATCCGTACTCTGGTCAACGACGAGTTAAAGCAATACTTCCGTCCAGAGTTTCTCAATCGGATCGATGACATTATCGTATTCCGTCAATTGACTCGCCCTGAAGTAGTTCAGATTGCTGACTTGATGATTCAAGATGCCGCGACTCGAATTGCAGAGCAAGGAATTATACTCGAAGTCACCGATCGCTTTAAAGAACGAGTGGTCGTGGACGGATACAACCCCAGTTATGGGGCGCGTCCCTTGCGTCGTGCGATCGCTCGATTACTCGAAGATAGTTTGGCAGAAGCCTTCCTAGCAGGGCACATTCAAGCCGGAGACACCGCGATCGCTGATGTTGATGACGATCAGCAAGTGGTGATCAAACCCGTAAAATCACCCGTCTCGATCGCCGCCTCTGCTTAATCTCTTTGCGTAGATTTACGCTTTATCTCTCTTTATAAACCCCTGTATTGTCACAGGGGTTTTTCTTTGTTCTTCACATTCGTGATAAACCAATGAAAAGCGAGTGAAGATGCTGTAAAGCATTCCTGTTTGACTTCTTGATACAAGGAAAATTACGTAGTAGAGGTTGAGTAGGTCTTAATCATGGCAAATCAGGTTACAGTCGTTATCCCCGTTTATAACGTTGAAGCATATATCTACCAAGCAATTGAGTCGGTGTTGGCACAAACCTATCCGTACTTCGAGGTGATATTAGTCAACGACGGCTCGAAGGATCGCAGTATTGAGATATGTCAAAAATTTGACGATCCGAGAATTAAAATCCTGCATCAAGAGAACCAAGGTCCTGCTGCTGCTCGCAACCACGGCATTCGTCATGCAGTCGGTGAATATGTGGCGTTTTTGGATGGGGATGACCTCTGGACACCGGATAAGCTCGCCAAGCACGTCGATCATCTCGATCGCAATCCTGAAGTCGGTGTGAGTTTCTGTCCTTCTCGATTTATCGATGATCAAGGCGACTCGATCGGTCTCTACCAAATCACCAAAATGGCGGGCATTACCCCAATGGATCTGCTGTGCCGCACGCCAATCGGCAATGGTTCAGTTCCGGTGATTCGCAAGTCTGTTTTAGAGGCGATCAGCTTTGTGAATGAAGCAGGCGAGACGCATTATTTCAACCCCGATCGCCGACTGCACCCGTCTGAGGATGTCGATTGCTGGTTACGCATCGCGCTGAAGACGCAGTGCAAGTTTGAAGGGGTTGCGGAGGCCTTGACGCTCTATCGGGTAAGTTCCGCTTCTTGTTCTGCACAATTGACCAAGAAATTAAACTCCTGGGAAGCGATGCTGAAAGATTTAGAAACCTGGGCACCCGAGGAAAGTAAAGGGTGGTATGCACCTGCAATGGCCTATCAGTTTCGACATTTAGCCCGTCGATCGGTGTCGTTAAGAGATGGCGCAGAGGCGGTCAAACTGATGCACCAAGCGATCGCAACGTACCGCAGGATTCTCCTTGAAGAACCGAGTCGCACACTCCAGACTTTAGCCGCAGCCTATTTATTGCAAATTCTGCCTCGCCAGTTGTATCAGAAATTTGAAGCCATTGCGGTTCAACTGACTGGAGCAATGCAACGGTATCGGATGAACTCTGAGTTGAGTTAGTCTGCCTTCAAATGGCAATTTAGTGGATACGCAGTGGCATAGAGCGTCGAACGGCTGCACAAGTTTTGAGAGCGGGCTGTCTATAGGATTGCTGGACTTGAAATTTCTAAGAATTCGTTGACGTAACGCAGATAAGTCTCTGGATCTTCCAACATTGGGAAATGAGCCGTATTTGGAATCACGACATGCTGAACTCGATCGCTCAATTCTGCCGCCTGTCTGCCCATCTCCGCCGGAATGATTTTGTCGTACTCTCCTGAAATCAGTAAAGTCGGGACCGTAATTCGAGAAAACTCCCCTGGCATCGTCTCTGCGGCTTCTTTGCTCACAGCCGAAAACATCGTTCCCAGTGCCGCAGGCTCATCTGCCATGAGAAAGTCATCTAAAAATGCTCGACTTATCTCTCGCGGCACAGATTGATGCAGAAATCGCTGCATGAACAATCGATCGGTAAATGGCAAACGATAGAGCCACGGATAGCGAAATTTGACAACATAGCCGCCAAATTGATGAAACGTTTTGAAGGCTCTTTCTTGATATTCAAAAATGCCACTACAGGTCAAAATCGCTCGATCGACAAATTCCGCATATCGATTCAGAAATAAAACGGCGATCGAAGATCCAGTCGAATGCGCATTCAAACATACATTCTGAAGCCGCAGCGTAACCAGTAATCCTACTAAATCTCTGACATATACATCGAGTTCATACGTTGACTCGGGCGCATTATCCATTCTCGATCGCCCAAATCCGCGCATATCGTACAGCAGACAGTCGAAATGATTAGCCAGAGATCGAGCCGTACTCTCCCAATATCGAGCCGAGCCACCCCAACCATGCACAAAAACTAAAACTGGCTTACCGCTCGGTTGATCGCCGGATGCGGTAAGCCATTCGTAATAGTGATTAAAGCCGTTTACAGAGATGTAAGCCATTCGTCGGATTGAAACATTTCCAGAATTTAGAGTATCACCGGAATTTCGATCTGGCTCTAAAGCTTTATGCTGATTCCGGTTTTGGGAGTGATGAGGGGTGTAGAAGCAGTTCGGCAGTCGATCGCTTCTCAACCATTTCTCTTGTAATCGTGCAGCGAGTCACATCTTTGCGCGAAGGTAACTCGTACATAATATCGAGCATCATCTCTTCGACAATACTGCGAAGCGCCCGCGCTCCGGTCTTACGGCGATACGCTTCTTGAGCGATCGCAGTTACCGCATCGGGTTTGAACTCAAGCTGCACATTGTCCATTTTTAGCAATTTCTGGAATTGCTTCACGAGCGCGTTCTTCGGTTCAGTCAGAATTTCAGACAGTGCTTTTTCATCTAATGGATCAACAACTGCCATTACAGGAATCCGTCCAATGAATTCAGGAATTAACCCAAATTTCACCAGATCGTCCGGTTCTAAGTGTTGCAGCACATCAGCAGTGCGCTTCTCTTTCGACTGTTCGCCTGCTTGGACAAATCCCATCGATCGCTTGCCTAAGCGCTGTTCTACGGCTTTATCGAGTCCAACAAATGCACCCCCGCAAATAAACAAAATATTGCTGGTGTCGATCTGGATACAGTCCTGATAGGGATGTTTGCGACCCCCTTGAGGCGGAACATTCGCGATCGTGCCTTCCAACATTTTTAGCAGCGCTTGCTGAACGCCTTCGCCGGAGACATCGCGAGTAATCGAGGGATTCTCACTCTTGCGGGCAATCTTATCAATTTCGTCAATATAGATAATTCCACGTTGCGCCTCTTCAACATCGAGATCCGCGACCTGTAAGAGACGAAGCAGAATATTTTCAACGTCTTCGCCTACATAGCCTGCTTCTGTCAAGGTCGTCGCATCTGCAACCGCAAATGGAACATCTAAAATCTCAGCTAAGGTCTGAGCCAAGAGCGTTTTACCGCATCCAGTTGGACCTATCAGCAAAATATTCGATTTCTGCAACTCAACAGAGTCATCCGGAGACTTGCCGCTACTTTTCGCCTGCAAGAAACTCAACCGCTTGTAGTGGTTGTAGACCGCGACCGAGAGAACTTTTTTCGCCTCGTCTTGACCGATCACATGCTCATCCAGATATTTCTTGATCTCGCGCGGTTTTGGCAACTGATTTAGAGAAATATTGGCAGAGCGTGTTCGCCGTTTTTCGGGCGCTTGCTCTCGACGCGGCACAGGTTGTGGAGCAGCGCTGGAGTCAAACAACTCCTCATCCAAAATCTCGTTACACAAATCCACACATTCATCGCATATGTAAACCCCAGGTCCAGCGATTAGCTTACGGACTTGCTCTTGAGATTTGCCACAAAAAGAACATTTCAGATGGGAGTCGTACTTTGACATAGCTGCCTCTTATCTTACTGCGGCGACAGGTTCCCCAGCTTTGGGAAGGTTCTGCCGAGAAATCACTTGATCAATTAAGCCGTATTGCTTAGCTTCGTCGGCAGACATAAAGAAGTCGCGCTCCGTGTCTGCTTCGATGCGTTCAAACGGCTGTCCAGTGTGCTGAGCAAGTAGCTCATTGAGCTTGCGCTTATGATAGAGGATTTCTTTCGCCTGGATCTCGATGTCCACAGCTTGCCCTTGGGCACCGCCTAAAGGTTGGTGGATCATAATTCGAGAACTGGGCAAAGACATCCGCTTCCCTGGAGTCCCACCCGAAAGCAGAAACGCTCCCATACTAGCAGCGAGTCCAAAACAAATGGTCACGACATCGCAACTCACTTGCTGCATCGTGTCATAGATTGCCATCCCTGCTGTGACCGAGCCACCGGGGGAATTGATATAGATCTGAATGTCTTTTTCAGGATCTTCGGCTTCGAGAAATAGCAATTGCGCGACTAAGGAATCGGCTACGCTATCGTCGATCGCGCTTCCCAAAAAGATGATGCGCTCCCGCAATAGACGGGAGTAGATGTCAAAGGCACGTTCGCCCCGTCCTGACTGCTCAACCACCATCGGGACGACGTTGGTTGGGGCAGATTGAGAGACGACATCAAGCGTGCTGAGGTTCTGAATCGTGTAGTCGAGAGAGTGAGAGTTATACATGAGGCAAGCGGCTACGTTCCACAAGTTCAATTCTAGCCAACAAACGCTAAGTTATCCGGCACACATCCGAATGCTTACAGATTTGATGGATCTATTCAACCACTTCGACTTCGACTGCTTCGGCTTCTTCCTCGTCGTCAAAGCCTTCTTCATCTTTTTTCAACGTTCCAGAGGGAACGAGTTCGACCGTTGAATTTGCAATCAGCCAATCCATGATCTTTTCTTTGAGCAGGTCTTCTTCAACCGCGCTTCTGAGGCGATCCATATCGATGTCGCGCCCTGCCAATTCGGTGAGAAGTTCCTGAATTCTGGTGTTTAGTTCTTCTTCTTCGACTTTGAGCGATTCTTTTTTGGCGACTTCTCCAAGGGCGAGGGTGCGTTTGATCCGCTCGATCGCATCGGGTCTAGAACGCTCTTTTAACATCGGAATCGTGTCTTTGTTGAGCAGGCGTTTGATGTCGATTCCTTGCTGCTGAAGCTGCATAGCAGTCTGCGTCACCATGTATTCGACTTCGCGTTCGATCATGGTTTCAGGCAGATCGGCTTCAACTTGGTTCAGCAACTCATTGAGCAGTGCTTCTTCTTTGTTGGTTTTGGTCTGCTGTTCGGCTTCGTCGTTAAAGCGTTTTTCGAGCGCTTCACGCATTTCGGCGATCGTTTCAAATTCGTCTCCACTCGCTTCTTTCGCAAAGTCATCATCGACTTCAGGAAGTTCTTTGCCTTTGAGTTCTTTAAGGGTGATCTCAAATTTTGCAGGTCGTCCAGCAAGCTGTTCTTGGGGATAGTCTTCTGGGAAGGCGACGGAGATTTCTTTGGTTTCGCCAGGGTTCATGCCAAAGATTCCGTCAATAAAGCCTTCAATGAAGCGACCGTCTTCGAGTTCAAGCTGAAAATCTGTCGCTTCGCCACCTGGGACTTCAATTTCTTCTTCGCCCTCTGCGGGAATGAAGCGTCCTTTGAAATCGATCACGGAAACATCACCTCTCTGAGCGGGGCGATCCTCGATCGGGATCAAAGTCGCCATCTGAGTGCGGTAATTCTCAATGACGGAGTCTACTTTCTCGGGATCGGGTTTCACTTCTTCTGCTTGAACAGTGAAATCCTTGTACTGTTTGAGGTGTACTTCCGGCGGGACATCAACCGATGCAGAGAAGGTCAGCGCTTCACCTGGCTTGTAGTTGACCACGAGTTCATCAAAGGATGACTTCAGTTGAAAATTACCCAGCGCGTCAATTTTTTCCTGTTTGATCGCTTCTTTAAGGGCAGCATCAACCAATTCTTCGACAACTGAGGCGTGAATCCGCGCTGAGCCGATTCGCTGAATCAGCACCTGTTTCGGCACTTTGCCTTTACGGAACCCAGGAATATTTAGCGATCGAGTGAAATCGTTTAGAACTCGATCGTAAGTTTTCTGAGACAGTTCTGGCGTAATTTCTATTTCTAACCCGACTTGACTGGCGGGAAGTTTTTCCTGGGTAACTTTCATCGGCGTAAGTGACAAAGAATGCGAATTTCTACCAAGCAGTAAGCTATACTAACCGATTCTAGTCACGGTTGCGCGATCCAGTCGGATGAATCTTAAGATTTAGAAGATTAAATCAATTAGAAAAGGTCTGGAGCAAGAATTCGGGAGTTTGCGCCGGGATGGGCAGGAACATCTTCTTCCGCAATTCTTAAAATTCCAGTTGAGATTTTGCAGCCTGATTTTTCCAAAGAGAAACTATACATCAAAATCGAATCGTTAAAAATGGTACAGAGGTAGATTCGCACGCTATAATGCTTTGCATCACAAGCTGAGGTGAGCTAGGAATCCCCGTAGATGCTGTCGGGAGATGGTCTTAGAGTCTTACTCATCTTGTCTGCCAGATTTTCGCTATTCTTCATCCGGATGCAGTGTGCGTAAACTTTTGCGATCGCTGCCTTGCTTGATCGAAGTTCACTCGTTGGCTGTCCATCATCATTTGGCGAGAATCGGCTTGAGGTTGTCGGTTTTAGAACCCCTCAAGCAGAAAACCGCCCAGATTCATGTCATTTTGTGCGCCTGTATTTTTGTTCGTTAACGCGATCGTCCGTTAAAACTTCAAACCTTCGATCGCGCTCAGTTTTGAGGAAATTGAATGCCTAAGCAAATTGTGATTGCTGAGCAGCATAGAATTGCTGCTGTATTTTCAGAAGATCAGATTCAAGAATTAATCGTTGCAACTGGAAGTCACCAGGTCAGTGACATTTATTTAGGAATTGTCGAAAACGTCTTGCCCGGAATCGATGCTGCATTTGTCAATATTGGAGACTCGGAGCGCAATGGATTCATTCATGTCTCAGATTTAGGACCCTTACGCTTAAAACGTGCCGCTGGTTCTATCACTGAATTGCTAGCGCCTCAGCAGAAAGTTCTCGTTCAAGTCATGAAGGAGCCGACCGGAAATAAAGGTCCGCGCCTGACTGGAAACATTTCAATGCCGGGTCGGTATTTGGTGTTGATGCCTTACGGTCGCGGGGTAAATCTTTCCCGTCGAATTCGCAGCGAAAATGAGCGGAACCGATTGCGAGCCTTAGCGATTTTGGTCAAACCTGCGGGAATGGGAATCGTCATCCGCACCGAAGCCGAAGGAATGCCTGAAGAGGCAATCATGGAAGACTTAGAAGCGCTGCAACGGCAATGGGAAGCGATTCTGCAAGAAGCAAGTTCGACCCGCGCCCCGGCTCTACTCAATCGCGATGATGACTTCATTCAAAAGGTTCTCCGTGATGTTTATAGTTCAGATGTCAACCGGATTGTCGTCGATTCTCATACTGGACTGAAGCGGGTTAAACAACAACTGCTCAACTGGGGCAGTGGGAAAACGCCTCCCGGAATTCTCATCGATCATCACCGCGATCGCATTCCAATCCTCGATTATTTCCGCGTCAATGCCGCCATTCGTGAAGCGCTCAAACCGAGAGTCGATCTTCCTTCTGGCGGTTACATTATTATTGAGCGCACTGAAGCCTTGACGGTCATCGACGTAAACTCAGGATCTTTTACGCGATCGGCAACCGCAAGAGAAACCGTTCTCTGGACAAACTGCGAAGCGGCAACTGAAATCGCTCGACAATTGCGTCTGCGAAACATTGCAGGGGTGATCATCGTAGATTTTATCGATATGGATATGCGTCGCGACCAGTTGCAGGTCTTAGAGCATTTCAACAAGGCACTGCGATCGGATAAAGCCAAACCGCAGATCTCTCAACTGTCCGAACTAGGACTCGTCGAACTGACTCGAAAACGTCAAGGAAAAAACATTTACGAACTCTTTGGTCGTCCTTGCCCGACCTGTGGCGGGTTAGGTCATGTCGTCCACTTACCGGGTGAGACAGATTCTCCCGAAGAGTTTGAATCCTTGGAACAGCGTCCTGCGGCTCGTTATGCCGATCGAGACTCTTCCGTTCGTCGCATCGAATCTCGTCGCGAAGCCCCAGCCGCTACAGAATCATTCTGGGACGGAGACGATTTAGAAGGCGATGCAGACAATTCAGATCTCGAACTCTTGCATCATCCGAGTTATCAAGAACGCGGTCGATCGGCAAAAAGAACTCGCCATCGTCGCCAGGATACCCCTCGTGAATCAAGTCGTGCTGAGACTCCTGTCCGGGAAGCAACGCCAAGACCGTCTCGCTGGGAAGAATCCGGCAGCAGTCGTCCCTCGGTGTCTGCACCGACTTTGGTTTCTCGATCGAACGGTGATTTTCCAGCAGCAGAAGCGATTGTCGAAACTCCGACTGAAGAAGCACCCCGCGAAAATCGCTACGAAGATCGGCGAGGCGGACGCTCTCAAAGACGCGATCGCTTTAACAAGACTCCTTCTGAACCACCTGAATCGGTCTATGTCGAGATGACTCCCGATGAGCAGGATGTGTACGCTTGGATGGGAATTTCACCCTTGATCCTGTCGAATCAAGAAGTGAAGAATCCGAAAAATACGATCGTTTCCGTTCTGCTACCCGGTGAAGCACCGCCTCCTGAAACCGTTCAGACAGCGGCTCCCCTTGCTGTCGAAGCACCTTCTGTCGAGGAAACTGAAGCATTTGACGAACCCGCGTTCGACGAAGCGATGTTTGAAGCACCCGTCTTTGAAGCGCCCATCTCAAAAGCTCCAATTCTTAAAACTCCTGTTTTTGAAGAGCCTGTAGAACCGGAGATTCTACCTGCCGCAGAAGAGACAGAACCCGACCCAGAACCCGAAGAAGGAACTCCAGTCCGTCGTCGCCGTCGTCGATCGTCAGCGGCAACCGACTCCGAGTAACATGCCGCAGAATCCGACTCTAGAAATCGAGCAGTCTTTGTGGAAGCAAGGACTGCTTCGGATTGCAGGGGTAGATGAGGCAGGTCTGGGCTGTCTTGCAGGTCCGATTGTTGCTGCAACCGTTCTCTTACCTGCTCATTGCGAAATGCTCGAAGGAGTCAGGGATTCTAAGTTGCTGTCTGCATCTCAGAGAGCGCGATTGTTTGATGCTGTGAAGTCGAGCGCGCTCTGCGTTGGAGTGGGAATTGCAACGGTTCGAGAAATCGAGCAGATCAATGTGCTTCGCGCTTCTCATTTAGCAATGCAGCGTGCTTTAAGTCGGATTGCACCTTACGATCACGCCTTGATCGATGGTCGTCCGATTAAGCAAGTGGATTTAGGTTCCCATACTGCAATCATTGATGGAGATGCAACCTGTTATGCGATCGCATCTGCCTCGATCATTGCCAAAGTCAGACGCGATCGATTCATGCAGCGCCTCGCAAAACGCCATCCCGGTTACGGTTGGGAAAAAAACGCAGGCTATGGGACAAAACAACACCTAGGCGCGATTGAATCGCTTGGAATTACGCCTTATCACCGTAAAACCTATGCGCCAGTGCAGAAAGCGATCCAGCAATTGCAGCTTAATTTAGAGGATTAACCACGATCGAAGGATCTCGCACCGCATCGGGTGCCATTTGCACTGCAACCCAGTTTCGATAATCGCTGAGTAACTGCTGCATCAGTCTTTGCTTAATCGTAGATAAAACGCTGAGCAGTAAGCCATTTCCGGTCGTTTCGATCAATGGACGAGGCATAAAGGTAAACGGAGGCGGAAGCTCCACTTCAACCGTGAGATTCGCTAACCCTTTTAGATAGGTTTCTCCCTGCTTCTGGCAGGGTGATAACTGCCCCTTGAGATCGAACAAAAACTTATCGTTAATATATTCAATGCCGCGCAATTCGCAGGCGGCTGATTGAATATTAATTGCGGCTTCTTCATTTGCCCAAACTCTCATGTCCACGACGGGTTGAATACTCAGCGTCATGAAGTTGAGCGATCGCATCTTAAGCCGATAAAGGTCTGTTCCTAATGACTCAATCTGGCTAGAAGCCGCAAGTGCATTCACAACCCGCTGCGGTTGGCGCAGGTAATTTGTAATATGAATGGGCTGCTCTGGAACAACCATTTCAACTCCCAGAGAGGCGGAAAACCGAGTATCCATTCGCAAAGATTCAGGGAAGGGTTTTATCAATTATGAACTAATTTTAAGGGGCTTCTCATCTATATAAGTCATCCTACTGAAATATAAACATAATTAGTTATACAAAAGATTATTGTTTTACAAAACTCAGCAGAGTATATAGAGTACTGAATCATTTTTAGGAAACGGCGATGACTATCTCGATCGCACATTTAGGACCTCATGGAACCTATGCCGAAGCTGCTGCTCTGAAATATCTGACTTGGTTAACGCAAATCCAGCATCAAGCTGCATTGCTCTGTCCTTATCCCAGTATTACGCAATCTTTAGAAGCTGTGGCAAAGGAGCAAGCTCAGTTTGCAGTTGTTCCGATCGAGAATTCGATCGAAGGGAGTGTGACAATGACCCTGGATGCTCTATGGCGACTCGATACCTTACGGATTCAACATACGATCGTGTTACCGATTCATCATGCTTTGTTGTCTATTGCGTCTGATCTGGGTGAAATTCAAACTGTCTATTCTCATCCCCAAGCGCTGGCGCAATGTCAAAACTGGCTCGATCGCAATTTACCAAAGGCTCAAGTCATTGCGGCAAATTCGACGACTGAGGCGTTACAGCATCTAGGGGAAAATCAAACGATCGCGGCGATTTCTTCACAGAGGGCAGCTCAGCTTTACAGTCTGCCTGTTCTTGCCTTTCCGATTAATGATCATCCAGAGAACTGCACTCGATTTATTGTCGTGAGTCTTGCGGATTCACCAGGTGGAAGTCGAACTTCGATCGCATTTAGTGTGAGTGCGAATCAACCGGGGGTGTTGGTGAAGCCGTTGCAGATTTTTGCAGAAAAAGGGATTAATCTGAGTCGCATCGAGTCAAGACCCACGAAGCGATCGCTCGGGGATTATGTTTTCTTTGTGGATTTAGAAGCCGATACCCGACAAGATGCAATTCAGTCTGCCTTAGCGGAGTTGGAGCATTGCACCGAAACGCTGAAAATCTTCGGAAGTTATGACGTTTTACCCGCGATCGGTTAGATGCTTGTAAGAGTATGTTTTGAAAGTATCGTTTAGTGCATTGCCCCCACTCCCGAATTGTAAGTCTGGGGCAAAATGAAATACAACGCAGGGCTTTTTATACCTTTCAAACCTCCTTGAGAGATTATGCAATCGCTCTGCGAAATTCTCGGAATGCTTCGACTCTTGAAGTTTGAGCCATCAAGACACAGCGAGTTAGCAAATCAATATCAAGATCCATTAGTGTAGGAAGTTCGCTTCGATCGATTCTTCTATAGCCATCTTCTTGCAGATGATAGAGAGTGAATACGCCATCTTCCCAGAACCACACTTCAGGTACGCCTAAGGCTTGATACCGATCTAATTTGTTCAGTCCGCCACTCGTGAAGACAACTTCAATTGATAAATCAGGAAAGCTTCTCTTTTGCCCTATCCAGTAAGATTCGTCTGCCTGCGCCGATGCAATTCCCTGCCGTTCTTGTGTCATTGAACCAGCCGGAATAAACTCAACCCCCTTTTCAGCAAGAAAGAATTCGATCAGGAACCCGATTATGGTTTTGAAAAATTCGTGATCTTCTCCAGGCATCAGTAGTTCGATCGTACCGTTGTAATAAAATAGGCGCAGCCCAGAACAGCCCTCAAATCCTTGCTGAATGAGCTTGAACTGTTCCCAAGTGCAATTGTTATAAACAATTCGTTGGTCAATCATTTTGTTGAGTAACTGCATTGTGATGCTTTTCCCCAATCGCTCTTTTTTACTTTGAATATGCTGCTCTGCAATGATCCGGACAGGAATTGTCTTGCCAGCAGAAGTCTCGATCGCAATTCCAAAGAGATTTTCAAAGAAAAATTCCTTCTGCATGATGGCGTAATGCACCATCAAATCAAGAATAGATCAAACTTACTCCGCAACGTCTTTTAGAGTATCTTTTAGAACAGTTCTCGCTGCCAGATGATTCCGAGTCGAAGTTAGGATTTCAGATTCACGCTCTAATCGCGCTTCTGTGTCTTGCAATTCGAGTAAGGCTTGCTGCTCGTCTGGAACATTGTGCAAGTTACTCGCAATCCAGTAGGAAAGCTCTGTCGGCAATTCTGGAATGTCTTCGGGCAGATCAATTTCTTGTCCAGAAAGCTTTTCTGTCAACCTCACCACATCATGCAAGAGTTGATTGACTCCTTTTGCCAAAGGTCTAAGGTCGATCGCGGGAGGATTATCTTCTATCCATTCCACTAACCCAACGCGATACGGCTTCTCGCGCGTATATTCCAAGACTCTAAAGCGCTGCTGTCCAAGCGTCAGAATCTTCATGCGATCGTCTTGTAATCGCTGAAACTGCACAATTTCTGCACAGCATCCAACCGATGCAGGCTGTCCTTTCACCGGATCCCACATCAACACTCCAAATCGGCGATCGCTGTCCAGAATCGTATTCATCATCATTCGGTAGCGAAACTCGAAAATATGGAGCGGCAAAGGGCGACCTGGAAACAAAACCAGATCAG
>JALOOO010000286.1 GCA_025454375.1 Leptolyngbya sp. Prado105
CTACTTGCCAAATAAATCATCTAATTCTGCATAGCTGGGTAACGTCGTATCGATCGCTTTTCCATCGCGCAATACAATACGATCGTGCTGCGATCGCGATAACAATTCCCCGTAATTCCGCGCTTTAAACAACACCAAATCCGCAGGCAATCCAACGCCAATTCGTCCGACATTCGGCAATCCCATCAAATCCGCAGGAGTCGAAGTAATCGCATTCGCCCAGTCGCCAAATGGACGATCGAGGTGAGCAATTTTTACCGATTGGCTAAAGACTTCTAACGCATCATGATCGCCATAAGCATGAAACGGATCGCGGCAATTATCAGACGCGATCGCCACCGGAACTTTCGCCTGTTTCAACTCATGCAAAAGCGTAATCCCTCGCCATCTCGGAGTTCGATGAGGGACACGATCTTGCAGATACAGATTGCACATCGGCAAACTCACGACCCCAATTCCTGCTTTCTTGACGAGCGCGATCGTCTCCTCTGCTTCTGATGCGTCTTGTCTCGACAAACTGCAACAATGCCCGCAAACGGTTTTATTACGGTACTTATGTCGAATCGCTGCTTCTGCAACTCGTCTTAAGGTATTCGATTCAGGATCAGCAGTTTCATCGGCATGAAAATCTAAATTTAATTTGCGATCCTTTGCCATGGCAAAAACGCGATCGATTTGCACATCAATCTCTGGATTAATAAACGTGACTCCGCCTAAAATTCCATCCGATTCTGCAACGAGATCCGCTAATCTTTCTCCTTCAGACGTTAGAAAATAATCCAATGAAACCAGACAAACCGCTTGCAAAATTATCCGATCCGCCCATTTTTCTCGCAATTCTCGGAAGATCTCAAAACTCATCGCACCCAGCTTTCCGGCTGAATCCAAATGAGTCCGAATCGCCTTTGTCCCATGTGCATAGCTACACTTCAGCCCAAACTCCATGCGGCGATACACATCCTCTCGGCTCCAATTTTTCTGCGCATCTTTTCGCACAGTTGTTAAGGCACTTTGAAACGTTCCATCTGGATTAGCAGCACGGTTCCAAATCTGCCCTTTATCCAAATGCGTATGCAAATCCACAAAACATGCCCAAATCATCCCACCCTGTAAATCGATCGATGGATACGCATAATTCTCGTAAGTCCCTGCCGCCAAAATTGCACCAATCACCCCATCGACGATTTCTAGATCCACATGCAAAAGATGATCATGAGGCGGTTTGCGCGTTGCCCATTTATTTCCATTGACGACTAGAGAAGCGGGGACATGAGCATTTCTAATCCAGTAGTGATTCGCATCAAGCATCATAGAATTTGGGCAATTTCGTTATGACTGATTCTGCCATGCAAATTCATCAAATCCGAGTACACTTAAAAAACTCAAGATCTAATGTAATAAAAGTGACATAACCATGGAGTGGCATTCCACCGACGCGCAGAGTTTAGCGATTATCGATCGAGAAGTTGGCGATCACACCCTTTCTCCTGCTGAATATGAAATTATTCGCCGTGTGATCTATTCAACCGCTGATTTCGACTACAAATCACTGATTCACTTCTCAGATCTTGCCCTGCAATCGGGGGCTGCTGCCCTGGCTGCTCGCACCACGATTATTGTCGATGTTCCAATGGTACAAGTCGGCATTAATACCAACATTCAAAACACATTCGCCAACCCCATCTATTGCAGCATGGAGGCAATTACCCGTCCTCAAAAAGAAAAAACTCGTGCTGCTTGGGGCATTGAAACGCTGGCAAGACGCTACCCTGAAGGCATTTTTGTTGTGGGACAATCGCAGACTGCATTAATGACACTTTCCACCCTGATTCACAAAGAAGAAATCAAACCCACTCTGGTGATTGCTACGCCTTCCGGATTTCTCGACATCGAAGCGGCAAAAGCAAGATTGAGCAATGCCCTCATCCCCAATATCTGTACTCAAGGCAGAAAAGGGAATGCGGTCGTTGCCGCTGCGATCGTCAATGCACTGGTTGATTTGGCATGGCAAGCTTACGGCGGCGACCAGGTGGGTTAATCCCAATCTGGATCGCGGCGCTTTGATCTTGGAATTCGCTTTCTGGGGCGAGGGGCTTCATACTCCTCTTCCCACTGTCGATCGTCGCGTCGCGGTTGACGAGGTTCGCGGTACTCCTCTTCTTCAAACTCGATCGTATTCAACTGCCGACTGACCGATTCAAATTCATCGCGCTGTAGATAAGGATAGTCACTCACCCAAACGCCAACCCGACTGACGAAAATATCGCTGACCTTTGAAATCCGTCCTAAATCAGGGCGATCAGAGAGTGCGAGCAGTTCAGCCGTATCTCCAATTCGGATCGCCTGATGTTCTCGTTTTAGCGGCACTTGAATCCGAGTTTCAAACCCCGTTTCATCGCCGACCACAACATTAATCCGCCGCTCGCGATTCTCGGTGACGACTAACTCGCCTCGATTATTTACACTTTCTTCCGTTCCCACTAGTTCATCCGTGACAAATACATCCAGCACTTCTCCACGCAGAAAGCCTGCATACTTATAGCGACGACATCCAGAATTTCTCATGGTCGCCTGAATTGCAGGACTCCACAGCCAGTAGACCAGCGCCAAAATAATCAGAAAGAATGTCACTCCTTGAACCACATCATGCAATTCACCCGTGGCAAAAAAAGCGCGAATCAGTAAAAGCCCTGCCAAAGCAGTAATTGAGATCAGAACCCGCCGCAGAACGTCCGGGAATTTCCCCCAATAATATTTGTACTGTGCGCCAGTTCCTACCAATGGAATCAGGTCTTCAAATTTTTTACGACTGAGAGGGACTAGCATAATGGACACAAGAATCGAAATCTTCTCAATTTTATCCGTTCTCTCTGGATTTCGTCCTCTAAGACCTTGGTTGAATCGATTTTGACGGAGGTGTGCAGGGAAAATATACGGATTCGTCTGGACATTCGACTTTAGTCTGAGATAAAAATCGGTACTTTTTGCGAGGGGATTCGACCGTCTCGTAACTGAGAATGGATTCAAATCTGAGGAACGCACTCGGAAAAGCTAAGCAACTAGGGGGCAACTAAGTTTGTTTGGTGTATCCGGTCAAAGGCGTCCTTACAGGTAGACTGCCTGACTCTGGGGGCTTTTAAGAGTCAGGCAATTTTTTTTTAAAGTTGTCTATTCAATCGATTTTGCCCAGTTCTAAATCGATTTTGTCCAAAATAACGAAGTTAGTACATTTCAGACTCAAGGGTAGCCGTTTAAATTTTTAGAACAGCTTTAAAGCGAGTTTGTCCAGAAATTGAATTACCTGGCAACTTACCATTTATTTGTTAAAAGCAAGAACTCAACAAGATTTCACGCTTTTCTGCATCTTTTTCAAGCAGAATTGCAAACGACTTAAAAATTTTCACCTTTTACTTGTTAAAAACCTTGTAGATTAGAGCGATTGGGCAGACCGTTGTCTTGGTAGCCAAACTCGCAGTTCCCAGGATCAGGCAGTCCTTTCAACCTATCTCTAAAATTATTGCCTCAGTCTGCTCATAATCAAGATTTCCAGCAATTCCAAATTCAAGTTTTGACAGGAGGCTCAACAGGGGAGAGGATAAAGGTTTCTCAACGAGAGCAGAAACATGGAACCCCTGCCCCTAAGTTTTGCAGTGTTGCTGAACTACCTCTATGTCGCAGTTCACCAGATTGTTGACCCACGGCAGACCAGCAATGCAACGCGCTACAAGCTGGGAGACAGTGATGTAATTTTGGGAGCGTTTTCGGTGTTCTTCATGCAATGTGAATCGTTTCTAGAACATCAGCGGCAGACGCAGAGTCGGCGGGGCAAAGACAATGCCCAAAGTTCTGTTTGGGATTGCCGAGATTCCAAGTTGCGCGCAAATCCGCAATCTCTTGGATGGAGTGGCAGCGGTGGGACTGTGTGAGGTCTTTTTCCAAGTGTATGCTGCTTTGATGCGGGGAGGTACTTGCAAGCCTTTCAGCAGCAGTCTTATGGCGCGAGTCGCGCCATAGTCGAGTTTCGCTCCCGTCAGAGCTACTATGATTTGATGGCGCGTGCTGGATTGTCTTGGAATAAGAGCCAGAGCGCGAATCCAAAATACAATAAGGCAGCAGTGGAAGCAAAAAAGTCGAAATTAAGCGTGTCCTACGATTGCCTTTCTCAAAGCCCTGTTGAAACAGTATCCGAATCAACGCTTGCTGCTCTTCTGGGATGGGGCAAAGTATCATCGCTCTGAGCAATTGCGACGTTATTCCCCAACAGGTCTAATAATGCACAGCATTTGTCCAGTAGATACCGTTTGTCCTGGACTACAGAAGATTTCGGAAATAGTCCCGTCAGCAGGTGCAGCTACTGTAATCTCCATTTTCATCGATTCTAAAATCACTAAGCGATCGCCTGCTTTCACCATTGCCCCTTTTTCAACAATGACTTGCCACACATTTGCCGGAACTTGTGCCATGACAGCTTGACTATTGGGAGGGATCTCGAATGTTTGCTCTTCAGCCAGTACTACTTCTGGATCTTCAGCAACTTGAGCCAAGAGCGGATTCGCTGCCCATCGTTCACGCTCTGCTTCAAAGGCAGTTTGCTGAGTCGATTTGAAAATTGCGGTTTCGTTGGCAATCGATCGTAGAAATTCGTTGTATTGCTTCAGATTAAAGGTTGTTGATTCAATTCTCAGATGTGCCCTGCCGTGAATAAAGTCTTTGCGGAGTTGTGAGAGTTCATCCGCAGTAACCGGATAGAAGCGAATTTGATCAAAAAAGCGCAATAACCACGGCTTTCCAGCTTCAAACTCTAGAGTTTCGTGAAATGTATTCCACATTTGCACGGTGCGTCCTACAAATTGATAGCCTCCAGGTCCTTCCATGCCATACACACACAGATAAGCGCCCCCGATTCCTACTGCATTTTCTGGTGTCCAAGTTCGAGCCGGATTATACTTTGTGGTGACTAATCGATGGCGCGGATCGATCGGGGTTGCAACTGGAGCGCCCAAGTAGACATCGCCTAAACCCAGAACTAAATAGCTTGCATTGAAGACAATTTCGCGAACTTGTTCGATCGTTTCTAGTCCGTTGATGCGACGAATAAATTCGATGTTGTTCGGGCACCACGGGGCATGAGGGTTCACAGATCGCATGTATTTTTCGATCGCGAGTTGTGTGGATTCATTATCCCACGATAAAGGCAGGTGAACAATCCGGGTTGGAACTTCGAGATCGTCGATCGCAGAAAGTTCATGTTCTGCTGAAATCAGGACATTGAGCAACTGATCTAACGATAAAATGCGGCTGTCATAGTGAATTTGTAGCGATCGAATTCCCGGTGTTAGGTCTAAAATTCCATCCTGTGGATGCTCAAGTAACCAAACCATCAACGCATGAACCTGAAAGCGTAGATTCAGATCGAGGACTAAATCTCCGTATTCTACTAATAAATACTTATCTCCAGATCGACGATACTTTACTGCAAGCTGTTCTAAAGAGGCTGGAATTTCATGCAGAATTGCACTATCTAGTTGTTCAAGAATTTGAACTGTAATGGGTGCGACTGGCTCTTCTAAAGTGCGGATTGTTTCATCTTGAATTCGTTCTTTCTCAATGGCTTCTGTGAGCGTTAAAGGCTGAAATCGGACTTTATCACTGGGTTTAAGCTGTCCAATCTTCCAGAGTTCAGCTTGTACGATTGTAGCCGGACAGACAAATCCTCCCAGACTTGGACCATCAGGACCGAGAATAATCGGCATATCACCCGTAAAATCGATAGTTCCGATCGCATAAGCATTATCGTGAATGTTCGAGGGATGCAATCCTGCTTCGCCGCCATCTGGGCGCGCCCATTTTGGTTTGGGTCCAATCAACCGAACTCCGGTTCGAGCAGAGTTGTAATGAACTTCCCAATCTGTTGAAAACAGCATTTCGATGTCTTCATCGGTGAAGAAATCTGGTGCGCCATGAGGTCCATAAAGTACCCCAATCTGCCAATGAGTCGTATAAGTTGGGATTAGTTCAGATGAAAGCGAACTCGAACGAATCGTTTCACTGGATAAATTGAGCTTCAGAATGTCCCCCA
>JALOOO010000287.1 GCA_025454375.1 Leptolyngbya sp. Prado105
TAAGGCACCCAGGAAGGAAACTGCTCCTCCAGCTAACCAGGTGCCGAGAACCGCAGCAGGGCGATCGCTGTTGGCCGCAACCAGCGCAGGCGTCTCAAAGATACCTGCACCAATGACAATTCCAACGATGATGGCGATCGCATCCGTTAAGGTCAGCGTTGGTCTTGTAGAAACTGCACCTTGAGTAGATGCGTGCTGGGGATGAGTCGTCTCTGGGTTTGTCACAGGTATTCCAGGAAGAATTGATTCAGGGTTAGTGAACAAGGTTAAAAATCGCGAAATGGGCAAAATTTTAACTGAATCAAATTTAGTAGAATGACTGCCTTGAGATATCTCTCTGTTGAAAGACTTCACCCGAATCTAAAGACAGGATTGAGACTATGCTTCATTCAACATTTTGCAGACTTAATTGACAGCGATTTTTCCGGTAATGCAATCTGATGCCGAAAGGTGACACCTAAAAACAGTGGCGATACGAAGTACCGCCACTGTTTTTAAGCATTCCATTCAGTTCATTTCATATCAAGCGATCAAAATAGCGCATGGTAGATCATCGGTAAGTGTCAAGTCATGATGTGGGTGATTAGGGTTGACACTGTTTATCGAGCGATCGCCTGGTTGATGCCCCTTAACCACAACCAAATCTGCTCCCCATCTACGAGCCATCACACGGGTGACTAAATCCGTTTCGCCCATGAGTTGGGCAAAGTCAGAGGTAATTCCTGTATCTTTTGCTTGAGCATGGAGCGATCGCAAAATTTCCCAGCTTTGTAACTTGTACTGATGATAGTCATCCAAGTTCTCTTGATCCATGCTCTGCCGCTTAAGGTGGTAGGCTAGATTGGAGATTCCATAAAGTTCTTGGTAGGAGTTTTCCTCTTCGGGCAGGACATGTAAAAGCATTAAACGGGCGTTATGAGTCACTTGCTTGGAGAATACCTTGGCGATCGCCAGTGCTGTTGCAAAGGTTTGTTGCTGCTCATTCTCCAGGTTATCCAATACGACCAAAATTCTGTCAAACATGGGGTTTCTTCGGTTTCTTTCAATTTGGTTTTCCTCTCAGTTCACCCCTCAATTCTTTCCTACATAGGACAGACATCTTATTCGCTATCAGTTCGTTGCACAGTTGCGAACCTCAGTCAATGAGAAGCCTGCCCTAGAAAATTTATCAGATAGCCCTACACACCAATAGGCAATTCTGCTGTGATGTTGGGGCGGCTTCCATCTGGGAAGAGTTCTTCTCCTTGAATGAAGGAGCGTAGCATCCAAGCCATCTCCTCGTGTTGTTCCATAAGTCCGGTTAAGAAATCGGCTGTGCCTTCATCATGAAACTCGTCGCTACAGCGATCAACTTGTTCTCGTAGATTGCGAATCACACTTTCGTGGTCAAGGACTAAACGAGATACCATATCAGTTGCTAGAGGAACCTGTCCAGGATGTTCTTCTAGTTCGGCTAAGTCCAAAAATCCTTGAGCAGTTCCAACCGGATAGCCCCCCAATGCACGGACACGCTCTGCATATTGGTCGATCGCCTCAGTGAGGGCTTCGTATTGCTCTTCCCACAACTTGTGCAAGCTACGGAATTGAGAGCCAACGACATCCCAATGATATTTCTTGGTTTTGATGAGCAGGAGATAGGAATCAGCAATGTCGCGGTTTAGAAGCTCAATGACACCTTGACGCTGTGCATCGGTCAGTCCAATGTTAATCTTGTACATGGCTTCTCCTTTAAATTGGTAAATTGTATTGAACGAGCCTGACATTCACCAGTTCAGCAAGTTGAGTAGAAATTTACATCGACCTAAAGGGAGGATTGCTCACCTGCTTTTATTGCCTTGCCTTGGTAATGAGAGAGAATGCACGCCAAGCCGCCCACCATATCGGGAAGTAAGCTACATCCCCCAACCCCTTCTCCCAAAATGGGAGAGGGACTTGAGGTGAGGGCAAATGCATTCTCTTAGACTGCCAAGGCAATATCGTAACTACTTAGTGAGTATCAAAAAGCGGCGTTGCTGAATCCGTCTATAATTTTTCATTGCCGATCCCAAGCAGGTAAGATGCCTACCCCACGGGACAATGAGATTTCATAGAGTCATTCAGCAATCCCCAAGTTATTTCCGTGAGACTCCTTAGCCTGATATCAAAAGTCTAATGCTAGACTACTTGTCTCTTTCAGCTACTGCTATGCTTCCAGTCCATCGCAGTAGCTGAAAGGGAAGAGAGTCTGTCTGAAGAGTGATGCGGAGTTCAGCGCAATTCTTTATCTTAGTAGAGTTTTACAAACTCAATTTTTTAACTAAAGATTAAGACATGTGCTTTCCTTGTTCTGGTATTTCAAATGAGAGTTTTTACCGGTTTTGATCTTAAATCTTTCTGAGGTTAAATTTGGCTCTGCTTTTGGAACTGACCAGCCCTAGACTAAGTCTTTCTTGTAATTTCTAGTAGGTGCTTGGTTAGAACTCTGAAAGCAAAGTTATTCTTATGACTAGTTTTAATCATGAGTGGATACTTTCTACCAATTTTGTCGATTCTTCCTCTACCGTTGCCCGTTGGGGAGATCCTGATCTTGGCGATCGCTCTATTTCTAGGTTTAATGGTCGTCCAAGGCCAAAAGCAATGGTTAGAGCGGTTTCAGAAGCAGTCCAGTGAAGAGCCATCGCATGTTCTTTCATGGCTTAGGGCAGTCATGGAAAGTAGTTTTGATGCAGTTTATCTACTTCAGGCGGTGCGCGATCAGTCCGGTGAGATTGTTGACTTTCAGTTTGTTGACTTAAATGAACGGGGAGCGCAATTGATCTCTCGCGATCGAAAATCCCTGATCGATCAACGACTCTGTGAACTCTTCCCGACCAATTGCACATCAGGATTCTTCCACAAATACAAATCTGTCGTTGAAACAGCTACCCCGCTGGAGGAGGAGCTTTCAGCCGAAGCAATACCTGGAGTTACAGTTCAATGGCTGCGGCATCAAGTGGTGCCAGTGGGAGATGGAATTGTGATTATCTCCCAGGATATGACTGAGCGGAAGCAATCGGAAATGGCGATCGCCGACCGTGAGAAACTATACCGAACCCTGACGGAAAACTCTCCTGATGTGATTGCGCGGGTCGATCGCCACCTGCGTCATTTGTATGTCAATCCCGCAGTGACAAAGGCAACGGGGCTGGCTCCGGAGGCATTTATTGGCAAGAGCCATGCTGAAATGGCAGGGATGCCGCCAGAATTGACGCAGTTCTGGCAATCAAAGCTCAATCAAGTCTTTGAGACGGGGCAACCCAGTTTTTATGAGTTTCAGTTTCCGGCTCCTGATGGTACTCGCTATTATCTGTCACGGGTGATTCCAGAATGGGATGCAAATGGAGGCGTTGAATCCCTCTTAGGCATTACCAGCGACATTACCGACCTGAAGCTTGCTGAACAGTCTGTGCGACAGAATGAAGCTCGTCTCCGGCGAATTGTAGAGTCCAGTATGATTGGCTTGGGATTCTGGGATTTGGAGGGCAACATTTGGGAGGCGAATGATGCTCTGCTGACCCTGCTTGGCTATACCCAGGAGGAGGTTTGTCACCAGAAATTAAACTGGAAAACGCTCACCCCTCATCAGTATCGTGCTGTTGACCAGCAAGCACTTCAGGAAATTGCAGAGCAAGGATTTTGTACCCCCTTTGAGAAGGAATATTTTCGCAAAGATGGTTCTTGTGTTCCGGTTCTTTGCGGGGGAGCGGCCTTTGAAAACTGTCATGACAATGGCGTTTTTTTCATTCTTGATTTGACGGAACGCAAAAAAATGGAGGCGGAGTGTGAGCATCTGTTAAAGCTAGAGCGGGCTGCTCGTGAAGAGGCGGAAGCGTCAAACCGCATTAAAAATGAATTTTTAACCGTGATCTCTCATGAGTTACGAACGCCACTGAATCCTATTTTAGGCTGTACCCAACTGCTTCAATCTCGCCCGTTTGAGGCAGAACCAGCCGCTAAAGTTTTGCAAGTGATAGAGCGAAATGCTCAACTTCAAGTCCAGCTTGTAGAAGACTTGTTGGATATCTCTCAGATTTTACAGGGTGGACTCACCTTAAATTACTATGCGGTGAATGTCGTAGAGACGGTGGAGATGGCGATCGCTTCTGTCCGCCTTTCTGCCGAAGCCAAACTAATTCGACTGCACGCCACCCTGAACGATGGCACAGATCAGGTGCTGGGTAATCAAGCACGCATTCAGCAGATTGTCTGGAATTTACTTTCCAATGCAATTAAATTTACGCCAGCCGAAGGGCGAGTAGAAATTAACGTTGAACCCGTTGGGGGGTTTGTCCAAATCCGAGTGAGTGACACGGGTAAAGGGATTGAGCCGGACTTCCTACCCTTTGTATTTGATTACTTTCGACAGTCTGACAGCAGTATTACCCGCCAGTTTGGCGGGCTAGGATTGGGGTTGGCTATCAGCCGTCATCTGGTGGAGCTACATGGGGGGACGATTGAGGCCGCTAGCCCAGGCGTGGAACAGGGTGCTACTTTCACAGTCCGATTGCCGCGATTGCAAAGTGAGGCAGAGCAACACTCGTCGAGGCGCACTGCTGCAATGGCTTGGGAGGGGAATCGTTCTGCTGAGCAGCTTCTCGATGAAGCTCTGACCGGATTCCATGTCTTAGTTGTGGGTGTTGCAGCAGATTTACAACAATGCTTAACGCTGGCCTTGAAACAAGCAGGCGCACGAGTGACATCGGTTGACTCGGTTAGAGACGCATTACAGGTGTTAGTCAATCATCAGCCCGATGTCCTCATTAGCGATATGGAGATGCCGGATGAGGATGGTTACAGCCTGATGGAGCAGATCCGCCTGCTGGAACCAGAATTGTTTAACACGGTACCTGCGATTGCCCTGACAACCCCTACTAATACTGCTGATCCGGCTCAGACTTTGGCAGCGGGCTATCAACGTCAGATCAATAAACCTGTTCAACCAGAGGAGTTGATTTTTACAGTTGCGGCATTGGCTCAATCATCGATCGCTTTATTGAGGAATTAACTCAGTCATGGAGCAATGGGCAACGAGATGCTGTGCTGGAGGCAGTTGAGGAGGAAAAAATTTGGCTGAGTGCGATCGAATCGGGATTGCGCTCAACGACGAGAACCTTTACAATTTTGTGATCAGAACAGGCTTCCCTTGATGATTTTGTGGCGCAGTTGCATCTTCGATCGTTACTGCTATGTTTGACACCCAATTTGCAGATCGATAAACTTTTGGAACCAGTATCGATTGCGAAGCATTTCCTTGAGCATCTACATTAAAGACATCCGTGAGGATTGCGCTTTTATCATCTCTCGTTACTGGAGCATCCTCACTCACCACTGTCCAGAGCGCGTAAACTTTTCCCGGTGGTAACGGAGATAAATTTTGAACGGTGAGGACTGCTTCTAAACGATTCGGATCAACCTTAACCCTTGCTGAAGCCGCATTTCCCTCGGCTGTTGCCTGTAGAGAATAAACGAGTGTGGCTAATCGCTGAGTCTCCCTATGCGACATTTGAAGTTCTTGTGACAAGCGGTAGTTATTGATTGCCAAAGCTGCTATGATCACTGCTGCCGCTAGATTGATGGCTCGACTCCACGAAAACGATCGACGAGTCTGGCGAATCGGCGGCGAAGTTTGAGCCGCTAGGATTTTAGAGCGAAGGTCTGAGGACGGCTGAACTTCGAGGGCTGCATAAGATAGCTCTAACACTCTTTGCATTTGATCGACTTCCAGTGCGATCGCAGGATTTTCGATCAAGAGTTGCTGAAATTCTGCTGCTTCATGCGGATCGAGATCGCCTAGGACATAGCCAGCGATCAGGAGTTGGATGTGTTCTGAAGCCATCGAGCCGCTCATAAATAGATTATCTAAGAGAATCAGTAAGGGTTTGTCTTAACTTAAGCAGACTTCTTCGCGTTTTTGTTTTCACAGTGCCCAGTTGCAAAATCGCAGCAACTTCGGCACCTGATTCTCACAAACTTCG
>JALOOO010000288.1 GCA_025454375.1 Leptolyngbya sp. Prado105
AAGCACAACGCTCAGGGCAATTTCTCGCATTGTTGCCATCCGTAGCGGTCGGCTTTGCTACGCAGGGCAAGACATCACACAGCAGCGTGCTAGCGAAGTCGTCAAGCTAGGAATCGCTCATAGCCCGGAAGGAAGAAGAGTTTTAGCCCGACAAACGGTGCTGGATAACTTAGAACTCGGCGCATATACTCGTCAGGATCGGCTAGGCATCAAATCAGATATCGAGCGGCAATTCTTACAATTTCCGCGTTTAGCAGAGCGCAAAGATCAGCTTGCAGGCACACTCAGCGGCGGTGAACAGCAGATGTTAGCGATCGCGCGTGCCTTAATGAGTCGCCCCCAACTGTTGCTACTCGACGAACCGAGTTTAGGCTTAGCCCCTACAATCGTGCGCGAAATTTTCTCCATCATTGCCCACCTAAAAACGACAGGGGTCACCATTCTACTCGTCGAACAAAATGCAAACTTAGCGTTACAAATTAGCGATCGCGGTTATGTCCTCGAAGCCGGACGGATTACGCTCTCTGGCAAGGCTTCAGAGTTATTGGGCGATGACCGCGTTAAACAAGCTTACTTAGGGTGATCAAAACGTGGTAAATCAACTCTAAGGAGAGATCTAACCTCTGCAATCTAAAATCCAAAAAGGTCTGTGTTGCTTTATGAAATCGATTTTTTCCCGCCGTTCGATCGGTTTGTTTGCCCTTGTGATTGCAGTGTCGGCTTGTAGCTCTGGAGGATCAAATTCTGGAGGTGGGACGATTTCTGGAGCGATTCCGATTGGGGTTGGAATCGCACAAACGAGTAATGTCGCGCTACTTGGACAAGAACAAGTTGCAGGCGTGAAGATTGCAGAAAAGTATTTCAATGACAACGGCGGAGTGAATGGCACTCCGATCAAGATTATTCTGCAAGATACAGCAGGAGATGAACAGGGTGCGATTAATGCGTTTCAGACTTTGATTAATCGCGATCGCGTGGTTGGAATTGTCGGACCCACTTTGTCACAGCAAGCCTTTGCCGCAAATCCGATCGCGAATAATGCCAAGGTTCCGGTTCTCGGTCCCTCGAATACAGCAAAAGGCATTCCTCAAATTGGCGAATTCGTGGCGCGAGTGTCCGCTCCCGTGTCTATTGTCGCTCCAAACTCAGTTCAGGCAGCCTTAAAACAGAGTCCTCAGATTAAGCGAGTTGCAGTGTTCTTTGCTCAAAATGATGCCTTTAGTAAATCGGAAACTGAGATCTTTCAGCAAACTGTGAAAGACAAAGGTTTAGAACTTGTCACCGTTCAGAAGTTTCAAACGACCGATACCGATTTTCAAACTCAAGCGACGGCTGGAATTAATGCGAAGCCAGATTTAGTGATTATTTCTGGACTGGCAGCGGATGGTGGAAATCTGGTCAAACAACTGCGACAACTCGGGTATAAAGGCTTGATTATTGGTGGCAATGGCTTGAATACATCGAATCTGTTTCCAGTCTGTCAAGCTTTGTGTGATGGAATTTTGATTGCTCAGGCGTATAGTCCTGAACAATCGAGCGCAGTGAATAAAGCGTTTCGAGCCGCGTATCAAGCTCAATTCAAAAAAGAACCGCCGCAATTTTCAGCCCAAGCCTTTACTGCGGTTCAGGTATTTGTCGAAGCCTTGAGAAATGTTGATACGAAGCAGTCTTTGAATCAAGTTCGGACTCAGTTGAATCAAACCCTGTTGAAGGGCAATTACGACACCCCGATCGGACAAATTTCTTTTAATCCTGAAGGTGAGATCTTCCAGCAAGCCTTCTATGTTGCACAGGTAAAAATGTCTGCCGATGGCAAGACTGGACGATTTGAGTTTCTCAAGTAGGGCAAGCATATGTCATTTACAATCCTGCTGCAAAATCTACTGAATGGTTTGTCGATCGGAAGTGTGTATGCCATTTTCGCGTTAGGGTATACGCTGGTTTTTTCGATTTTGGGCATTATCAATTTTGCTCATGGTGCTATTTTTACACTGGGAGCTTATTTTACCTATGCGCTGATGGGGCAAGCATTTGGCACGAATGGACTGTTTGCTGCGTCAGCATTACCGATTCGATTGCCCTTTGCGGTTGCGATGATTTTGGGGGGCATCTTAACGGGATTTGTCAGTTTAGCGATCGAGCGAATTGCCTTTCGTCCGTTACGTCGTAAAGGGGCTGATCCATTACTGACGGTTGTTTCAAGTCTTGGTGTTGCCGTTGTGATTGTCAATGTGATTCAATACCTTGTCGGGGCTGAAATCTATACCTTCCCTGCTGAAACTTATGGTACGCTTCCCGATGCGGTGAACTTTGGGTCTGATCAAGCTCCGATTCCGATTCGCACGGTGCAGATTGTGATTTTTGGCGTTTCGGTCTTCATCCTTGCCGGACTAGTTTATCTGATCAATGCAACTAAATTTGGCAAGGCAATGAAGGCGGTTGCAGAAGATGCAACGACGGCAAGTTTGCTAGGAATTGATAGCGATCGCTTTATTGTTGGGACGTTTTTTATGAGCGGCTTTTTGGGTGGAATCGCAGGAACATTAGTCGCTTCTAGTGTGGGCATTGCAGGTCCTTATTTTGGCATTAGTTTTGGCTTGAAGGGATTGGCGGTGATTGTGTTAGGGGGATTGGGTAGTATTTCTGGCACAGTGGTCGGGGGCTTAGTGATTGGACTGATCGAAGCGTTTGTTCCGGGTGAATATTCTGCTTACAAAGATGCGGTTGCCTTTGGCATCTTATTTTTAATGCTGCTGATTCGTCCTCAAGGCTTACTAGGTCGCAAATTGATTCAAAAAGTATGATCGATTTTATTTCTACTTATGATTTTCTGATTGTCTCAATGTTACTTGGGGCAATGTTGGGATTGTCGTTGTATCTTCCCTTGATGGCAGGACAGCTTTCGTTAGCAAGTCCTGGATTTTATGCGGTAGGTGGTTATATTGCGGCAATTTGCTCTACTAAGATTTTCCAGACTTCTGGAGGTTTATATCCGGTTCCATTGTTGCTCCTCGAAATGCTGCTTGCTGCGATCGCTTGTGGCATTTTGGGCGTTCTGATTGGGATTCCTGCGTTGAGATTGCGCGGCATTTATCTGGCGATTGCGACGATCGCGTTTGTTGAGATTTTGCGCGTTTTGTCGCTGAATTTAGAGATTACAGGAGGAGCAGTCGGAATCTTTGGCATTCCTCAACCGTTTGCGACGCGCATTGAGTATCTTTGGATTGTTTTGCCGTTACTCTTGCTCAGTGCTGTCTTTGTCTATCGGCTTGAAAATATCCGCGTCGGGCGGGCATTTACGGCGATTCGAGAAGATGAACTCGCGGCGGATGCAGTCGGAATTAATCCAACTTACTATAAGGTGCTTGCTTTTACTTTGGGTGCAATCTTGGCAGGGATTGTGGGCGTTGTGTATGCTCATTTTCTCAATACCTGGAATGCTCGCCAAGGCACATTTGATGCCAGCATTGTCTATCTTACGTTTGTGCTGATTGGCGGTTCGCGATCGTTTCTAGGTGCGATTTTGGGTGGAATGATGTTTACGGCGTTACCAGAAGTCTTGAGAGCGATCGCGGATATTCCAAATTTACCAACCGCACTGGCGCAGCTTTTGCGAGACGGGCGGTTGGTTATTTTTGGATTGCTGATCGTGATTGGGAGTATCTTTTTCCCGCAGGGTTGGGTGACTCCTGAACTATTGAGGCGGCTGCAATGGAGAAGCGATCGCTAGGCTAAAACTGCCCTTCAATCGCGCTCACGCATCGTTCACATAACAATGGGTGTGCTTTCGATTCACCTACATGGGTCGAATAGTTCCAACAGCGATCGCATTTCTCCCCTTCAGCATCTACGACCCCAACCATCTCAGATGAATACTTCGCCTCTTTGAGTCGATCGCTTGATTCGAGCAATTCAACCTGCGATGTGATGAATAGATAGCGCAGTTCATCGATACAGTTACCACTCAAACTACTTACAGGATTCAAAGCTTGAAGCTTCGATCTCAGTTCCGAATCAGCCACAAATAGTAAAAGCTTCGCTTCGAGTGAAGACCCGATCGCTTTATCTGCTCGGGCTTGTTCGAGGACTTTGTTTGCTTCGCCTCGGATCTCACGCAACTTCTCCCATTGTTTTGCTAACTCAGGATTGCGCCATTGATCTTCAAGCTTCACCCATCCAGCTGCAAACACGGATTTTTCCGGCACTGAGTAGGGTAAGTATTGCCAGATATCTTCTGCCATGTGAGATAGCACAGGCGCGATCGCTTTTGCTAAGTTCTCAAGCGCGATCGCCAAAACAGTCTGACAACTGCGACGACGAGCCGAATTGAGCGAACTGATATACAGCCGATCTTTGGCAATGTCTAAGTAAAAGTTCGACAAATCAACCGTGCAGAAGTTCTGAATCGTCTGGAAGAAGCGGAAAAATTGATACGTCTCAAACGCATCTTGAACCTCGTCAAAGACTTCTGTGATGCGGTGCAGCATGTATCGATCGAGTTCTGGTAACTGATCGTAAGGGACTGCATCTTTTGCTGGATCGAAGTCGTGTAAGTTTCCGAGCAAAAATCGAGCCGTATTGCGAATCTTGCGATACACGTCCGACATTTGCTTCAAGATGTTCTTACCAATTGGAACATCATTGGTGTAATCCACTGAAGACACCCACAGGCGCAAGATATCAGCCCCGTAAGGCGGTTCTTGCTGCTGATTTTTTCCCCCTTCGATCACGATCATCGGATCAACAACATTCCCCAGCGATTTACTTTGCTTCCGTCCCTGTTCATCCAAAGTAAACCCGTGAGTCAGTACCGTTTTGTAAGGGGCTTGACCATTGACAGCAATACTCGTCAGTAGGCTCGACTGAAACCATCCTCGGTGTTGATCCGAACCTTCGAGATAGATATCTGCGGGATAGCGAAGTTCTTCTCTCTGTTCTACAACCGACGACCAAGACGAACCCGAATCAAACCAGACATCCATTGTGTCTGTCCCTTTGCGGTACTGTTTGCCGTGGTACTTTTCGGGGAGTAGCTCTGCGATCGACAGTTCCCACCAGGCATCTGAACCTTTCTCAGCGATGATCGCTTGCACATACGCGATCGTTTCTTCATTCATCAAAGGCTCACCCGTTTCCTCGTCGTAAAACACTGGAATCGGAACCCCCCAGCTTCTTTGGCGAGAAATACACCAGTCTGATCGTTCTGCAACCATTGAGGTGATACGATTTTCGCCTTGTGCGGGAATCCAGGTGACGTCCTCGATCGATTTCAGTGCCTGATCTCGGAATCCTTCAACAGAAGCAAACCATTGTTCAGTTGCGCGGAAAATCGTCGGCTTCTTTGTCCGCCAATCGTAGGGATATTTGTGCTGGTAAGGTTCTTCTTTTAACAGCGATCGAGCGTCCTGCAAAGCTTCAATTACAGCCGTATTCCCTTCACCCAAGACATTCAAACCTGCAAACTGTCCTGCTTCTTCTGTAAAGTCGCCATTGTCATCCACAGGTGCAAGAATCGGCAAACCATAGCGCTGTCCAACCTGATAGTCTTCTTGACCGTGACCTGGAGCCGTATGAACTAAACCTGTCCCCGATTCAGTGGTGACATAATCTCCGCCGATCAAGATTTCACTGATGCGATCGTACAAAGGATGCTGATATGTACAATGCTCTAGCAATCGACCCATCATGGTGGCTTTGATTTCGAGCGACGTGCCGAGAACTTCTGATAAGCGATCGACTAACTCTTTCGCTACGATCAGATACTTGAAACGTCCCGGCGCATTTTCCCCCACTTCTACGACCGCATAAACTAAATCAGGATTGACACTCACGCCCAAATTCGCTGGAATCGTCCAAGGAGTCGTCGTCCAGATTGCCACACCCAATTCACCCAAAAACGGATCAAGCGGCATCTGCAACTCTTTCGACAAGTTCAATACCTCAAATGCAGCATATAAACTGCGCGAAGTGTGACCTTCTGGAT
>JALOOO010000289.1 GCA_025454375.1 Leptolyngbya sp. Prado105
TTAGAGTTTGAGCTAGAGACAGGAAGAACCCATCAGATTCGAGTTCATAGTGCATTTATGGGCAATCCAGTGGTGGGCGATCCTGTCTACAGTTCAGGCAGATCGATCGGGGTCAATCTTCCAGGGCAAGCCCTTCACGCTTGGCGATTGAGACTCATTCATCCCGTAAGTCAGGAATGGATTGAAGCGATCGCACCCTTGCCAGAGTCATTTACCAAATTGCTTGAGGTTTTAAAACGTCGATCGTAGAAACGGTGTGCGATGCTGCGACATAGTTCGGCTTTTTGATGTAGCCATTCCCAACTCCTAGAATTGAGCGGCATTTCTGAATTCTATCCCTCAAATCTGACTGCTATAGTACAATAATACTTTAATAGATAGTAATGATTAATCGCTGCGTTTTGGCTGCGCTCAAGAACCAGTCCTTCGTAGGTTGAGCGCAGTCGAAACCCCACCCCACCTTGCAAAATCATGCCGACTAAACTGCTGATCGTCGAAAGTCCTGGTAAAGTCAAAAAACTGAGCCAAATTCTCGGATCAGACTGGCTCGTCAAAGCCAGCATGGGACATGTGCGAGAACTGGCAAACGATGGCATCGACTCGCTTGGATTCGAGCTAGCACCGAGCAAGGTAAAGTGTCGCTTTGTCCCCAGAGGAACCCGTGGCAAAGACACGATCGCACAACTCAAATCCGCTGTTCAGAAGGTCAAGACCGTCTACCTTGCAACCGACGACGATCGAGAAGGCGAAACTATCGCATGGCATCTGCAACAAGCCCTCCACCTCAAACAACCCCAGCGCGTCGTTTACAGCGAAATCACCTCGACTGCCGTAAAAAGAGCGATCGCCCATCCTAGAACAATCAATCAAAATCTCGTCGATGCTGGACTCTGCCGGACTGTTCTCGATAAACTAGTCGGCTACAAAGGCTCCCCTTTACTTTGGAAATTGCAGAACGGTGCAAAATCAATGGGACGAGTGCAAAGCGCAACCCTTCATATTCTTTGCGATCGAGAACGTCAGATTTCTGCCTTTGTCCCTCAGGACTACTGGAATGTCTTTGTCGAGTATGCAGAAGGGTTCCGCGCTTTCTACCGGGGTTCAGAGACGACCGAACCCGACTCCGCGCCGACTGATGACGCAACGCCAACTCACGATCGCACCGTTCCCGAATCTACCCGCGTTCTCAGTCAAGCAGAAGCCGATCGCCTCGTTCAACAAGCCCGAGCCAATTCACATCAAATTTTGGCGATCGAGGGCAAACTTGTGAATCGCACTCCACCCCCGCCCTTTATCACCTCTAGTTTGCAGCAAGCTGCCGGATCACGGCTGAAGTTTAGTCCCGAAAAAACCATGCAGGTTGCTCAGTCGCTCTATGAAGCGGGACATATCACCTACATGCGAACCGATAGCATCGAACTCAGTCCAGACTATTGCAATGCAGCGCGACAATGGCTCAGCGATCATGACCCCGACAACGTGCCCAAGAAAGTAACAAGCCATCGAAAAGTAAAAGGTTCACAAGAAGCCCACGAAGCAATCCGCCCGACCGATATCCATCGCGCTTCGGCTCAACTCAAGCTTGAACTCTCAAGCGATGAATTTGCCTTGTATGTTCTCATCTGGAAACGCTCGATCGCGTCTCAATGTCAGCCTGCGCGGGTGCGGCAGACGCGAATTTTGACGCGATCGAGCAACCTTACCTGGCAAGCAAAAGGGCAGGTGATTGAATTCGCAGGCTATAGCAAGTACTGGAACAATCTAAGCGCAGATGTTGAGTTACCTGTGATGCGACTGAATCAGCCACTCACCTTAACGCAAGCGGCTCATGAACAGAAGCAAACTCAGCCGCCGCCTCGCTACAGTGAACCCAAACTCGTACAAGTCATGGAGCGACAAGGGATTGGACGACCTAGCACCTATGCCCCGACGATTCATACCTTAAAAGATCGCAACTATGTAGCAGTCTCAAAAGGGGGATTACAGCCCACAACTTTGGGCTTAGAGGTCGATCGCTTTTTAGCCGATGCCTTACCTGATCTTCTCCAATCTGAATTCACGGCACAAATGGAGCGATCGCTTGATCATATCGCCGAAGGTCAGCAAGATTGGCAAACCTATCTTACAACTTGGAATGAAACTTACTTTGAGCCTGCGCTCCTAAAAGCAGAGCGAGTGCTTCCACAACATTTATCAAATACGCCCGTTCCGCGATCGACTCAGCAGCTTCAACTCTCTAGAACTCGCTGTCCAAACTGCGAGAAGCCCCTTGCTAAGATTCCAAGCCCGAAAGTAAAAAAGAAATACTTTCTTAAATGTGTCGAAGGCTGTGAGAATGTCGTTCTATTTTGGTCAGAGCGATCAAAACAGTGGGAATCTCCGCAAGCAAAACGCGATCGACCTGAGGTCGCGAAACCTCAGACGACCGATTTTTCTTGTCCTGTTTGCAAAAAAGCACTAGAGAGCTATTCCTATCAGAAAGAAGGACAAAGTAAATCTTTGCTGCGCTGCTCCAATCCAAAGGCTAGAACGGATTCTAAGCATAAAGATGTCGTTTACTTTCAGACTGAAAAGGGCTGGTGGAGTCCAAAGTTTGGAGAACTCAAGTAGAGCGAAATTAACGTGAGTTCGGGATCAGAAATGGCTGCATGTGCCTGAAAACTCATTTGTCAGTTCTCCGATGCTTCAAGCAAATCACTCGATACCAGTATTCCGATTTTCCTTTGCAGACTGGCTATTCTAACCTTTCTGACCTGAAGATTTTCAACCTTGCGATCGAGCAAGCGTATTATCAAGTTTCTCGGCGATCGCACTGACCCAGTTTTCATCTTGCTTGGTATAACTCCGAGGAGCATTTGCGCCTAAAATCAACACACCTTCTTTCCCGATCGGCTGACAAATAACCCCTTGAGTATTTGCGGGGAGATAGTCAAACTCAATCTTGCCAGGATAGACATTCAATGCAACTAAATAAATCGGCTTCTGCTTATCCAAAACGCGCTGGAGAATTGCACCCGGTTTTACCGCTTTAACAGGACTGAGTATCCCACGCCGGAGCAAAACCTTGCCGCGATACAAGACAATCAGCGATCGCGTTACCGTATTTGTGAGCAAAATGTGCGAAGCCCAAGCCAACTCGGTCTTGAGCGCATCGGGTAAATCGGGGTCGAGATCAAATCCTTCTTCGCCAATCAATTCGACACTATCAGGCGTGCGAGGTTGAATCTGCTGCCAGAGCAACCCCGTCAAAATCAAAATCGCGCTCAAAATCACCCCCAACGCATCCGATCGCGCTTGAGAATCTGTGAGTGCAGGCGTAAGAATTCGATTCGTAAACAACAAAATTCCACCCAAACTACCAACAGCGATCGGTAAAAGGCGTAAAATTCGATTCGGATCAGACTTTGCCATAGTTGGGCGATTTTGAATTGAGTGATACTGTATTTACCCTACAGGAGGAAGTGATTTGCTGGATCTGTTGAGTGCAGGATTAGTATCAGGATGGCTAAAAATGGCAGGATTGCCTATTTCATTTGACCCGATGGAGATGCTCCAACAAACAACGGTTCAAACTCCATTTTGGCAGGCTCCTGATTCAAGTGCAGAACGAGTAATCAATGATTATCTCAAATTTCTCAACAGCCAAGGATTAAAGTCGAACGAGCAAGGAATTTGGCTGCAATCGGGCACAAACCTCCTGCTGAGTCATCAAGGCACAACTCCAGTTCCAGCGGCTTCGATTACAAAGGTTGCCACCTCACTGGCTGCTTTGCAGACTTGGGGCGTAGATCATCAGTTTGAAACATTGATCGGGGCAACGGGCACGATCGAGCAGGGTGTTTTGCAGGGTGATTTGGTCATTCAAGGAAGCGGCGATCCGATGCTGGTCTGGGAAGATGCAATCGCGATCTCAAATCGTCTAAATCAGATGGGTATCACTCGCGTTTCTGGAGATTTAGTCATTGTCGATCGCTTTATGTTTAACTTTCGAGAGGACGCTACAAAATCGGGCGAATTGCTCAAAAAAGCATTCAACTCAAAAAGCTGGGATGCTGAGATTCGCGATGAATTTGGCGAAGTCTCTGGCAAGCTGCCGACGGTTGAAATTAAAGGCAAAGTTAGAACTGAAGCGACGGCTCAGCACAGCGTTTTACTAAAATATCGATCTCCCTCTCTGGTGCATCTGATTAAGTATCTCAATGTTCATAGTCAAAATGAAATGTCGCAGATGCTAGCAGACAACCTGGGCGGAGTCAGAACCGTCATCGAAAAAGCAGCTTCAGCCGCACAGATTTCTCCAGACGAACTGCTGCTTGTCAATGGGTCTGGTTTAGGAACTGAGAATCGAATTTCACCTCGTGCAGCCTGTGCAATGTTTGCGGCGATCGATCGAGAGATGCACCCGTTCAATCTCTCAATCGCGGATTTTTTCCCAGTCTCCGGAGTCGATCGCGGCGGAACACTGGAAGATCGATCGATGCCAAAACATTCTGTCATCAAGACTGGAACGCTACGAGAAGTCAGTGCCTTAGCAGGGGTGTTCCCGACTCGCGATCGCGGTTTAATCTGGTTTGCTGTGATCAATCGAGGGACAGACATTCTCGAACTGCGGCAGCAGCAAGATTTTTTACTACAAGCCTTGCAAAAGGAATGGGGTTCGGACATTGATACCACAGCAATTCAACCCAGCCCAGGTTTAAAAGAAACCTCGCCAGAGCAGCGCATTGAGGTACTGAGTCCGGAGATCGAAAAGTAAGCTAAATTTTGATATGGATGTCTGAATCGATCAGTTCAGACATCCACAATCGGAGACTACGAGCCTCCTTCACGCAGTTTTTCTAGGACACTGCGATCCTCAAGGGTTGAAGTATCGCCTGAGATTTCAACTCCTGCGGCTAAATCGCGCAGTAAGCGACGCATGATTTTACCGGATCGAGTTTTGGGGAGAGCATCCGCAAATCGGATTTCCCCCGGACGAGCGATCGCGCCAATCTCACCCACCACATGTTTCTTCAACTCTTTTGCGAGGTCTTCACTCGGCTGATGCGTGCCCTCTAGCGTCACAAACGCAACAATGTCCTGACCCTTAATTTCGTCAGGTTTACCCACCACTGCGGCTTCTGCGACCGCCGGATGAGAAACGAGCGCTGACTCAACCTCCATCGTGCCTAAACGGTGTCCGGCAACGTTGATCACATCATCGACGCGACCCATCACCCAAAAGTAACCGTCCGCATCCCGACGCGCCCCATCTCCTGCAAAGTAAATGTACTCGCCATCTTTTGGGGGAATATGTTCCCAGTAAGTTTTGCGAAAGCGATCGGGATCTTTATAAACCGTGCGCATCATCCCCGGCCAAGGATGACGAACTGCGAGATATCCCCCTTCATTCACTCCGACAGAGTTGCCATCCAAGTCAACCACATCTGCCAAAATTCCAGGGAAGGGCAAGGTCGCAGACCCAGGTTTCGTCGAAATCGCACCCGGTAACGGTGTGATCATAATTCCACCTGTTTCAGTCTGCCACCAGGTATCGACGATCGGGCATTTTTCCGCTCCGATCACTGTGTGATACCACATCCAGGCTTCAGGATTGATCGGTTCTCCAACGGTTCCGAGTAACCGGAGTGAAGAGAGATTTCTTGCTTTGGGATGCTCATCGCCCATTTTGATAAAGGCACGAATTGCAGTGGGAGCGGTATAAAAGACCGAGACTTTATGCTTCTCGATCACATCCCAAAAGCAACCTGGATTAGAAGCACGCGGCGCACCTTCATACATCACTGTTGTGGCTCCATTGGACAAAGGACCATAGACCACATAGCTATGCCCCGTAATCCAACCGACATCAGCCGTACACCAATACACATCCTGCTCTTGCAGATCAAAAATCCACTGAGCCGTGATGTGAGCATAGAGATTATAGCCGCCTGTGGTGTGAACGACTCCTTTCGGTTTGCCAGTACTGCCCGACGT
>JALOOO010000073.1 GCA_025454375.1 Leptolyngbya sp. Prado105
CGAGGGAAACCCGTTGAAACGGGTTAAGACTTTTTTCCAGTCTACTGAAGTAGACTTTCCGCTATCAGCCCGGAGACTGATCTCCGGGTGGGATAACAACGAAGCGAAAAACTTTTGTCAGTCAATCAGATCGTTAGGTCACTTACTGCGATCGTTAGGTGACTCACTGCGATCATTAGGTCACTTACTGCGATCATTAGGTCACTTACTGCGATCGTTAGGTAACTCACTGCGATCATTAGGTGGCTCACTGCGATCGTTAGGTGACTCACTGCGATCATTAGGTCACTTACTGCGATCATTAGGTCACTTACTGCGATCATTAGACTGGTTGACTGACAAAACGCTTGAAAATTCCTTTGCTGCGTTGCTGCTCCGCCCCTGAACTGAAACTCCGGGCTAATCGAGGGAAACCCGTTGAAACGGGTTAAGACTTTTTCCAGTCTACTTCAGTAGACTTTCCGCTATCAGCCCGGAGATTGATCTCTGGGTGGGATAACAACGAAGCGAAAAACTTTTGTCAGTCAATCAGGTTGCGGCTCTGTAGGCTGCTTTAGAGCCACAGTTTTCGGGGACGGTGACGGAGGATCTGTTCTTGCATCGATTGTGGGTAGCGGGGAATAAAGAGACGATCGCCGAAAGTGCCTTCTGGTTGAATCAGTTCTTTGAGGGAGTGAAGACACAGGCGGATGTCGATCGACGGATCGCGTTTGGAGAGACGTTGTTGAAAGTGAAGGAACTGCGATCGACTTCTACACTCTCGGCTCAAAGTGACACCGAAGGAGGATTTCAAGAGTTTTGTCAGTCAATCGAGCATTCTCGACTCTTACAACTCAAATCGAGTTGCTATATTAGGAGAAAGCTAAGAAAGCTAATCAGATCCCAGCTTCAAAATCTCTAGATATTGCTGGGTACAGGTTGCTAACGTAAACGGGTCTAACCACTGGGGATCAATCTTCTGAGCAGGATTTGCTAGCACCTTGAGAATCGCTTGAGCGATCGCTTCACTATCACCAACTGGAGTCAAGATGCCATACTTTCCATGCGCTAGAATTTCAGCAGGCCCACTTTCACAATCGGTTGATACGACTGGAGTCCCAAGCGCGATCGCTTCGACTAAAACATTGCCCAAGCCTTCCCAAGCAGAAGACAGCACAAACACATTCGCCCTTGACATATAAGCATAGGGATTTTGCACAAACCCTAGTAAAGCAACATCTTCGGTTAACCCCAATGCCTCGACTAAGGCAGTAAGTCGCTCTTGTTCGGGACCGTCACCTAGAATCATTAATCGAGCAGGCTGAACTTTACGAACTTGAGCAAACGCACGAATCAGCGTCAGAAAATCTTTCTGTGGATGTAACCGCCCCACAGCTAGCACCACAGGCGGCGAATTAGGGCGAAACCACGGATGCTCAATCGGTTGCTGAGCGAGCGTAAACAGTTCTGGCAGAACAATCGGATTGTAGACCACTTGAATACGATCGCGTGCCAAGCGAGTAATCTGAGCGAGATCATTCGCAACACCCTGAGACACCGCTACAATCCCATCTGCCCAAGGGTAAAACAACCGCGCAGCAGTAGGCGTAAGCTGAACCGATAATTGAGGAGTGCGCTTTGCTTCTAGAGAAAGATGGTTATGCTCTGACACAATAATCCGAGTCGATACGCCTGCAAGTCGCTTCGCCCACAGCGCAATCTCGCACGGGTAATGTAAAGCAGCAATCAGGGTTTTAGGATGATTTTGCCGGAGATAGCGAATCAGTTTTGGCAAACTTGAAGGAACCCACTCTGCTTTGAGATCCACGATGCGAATTCCAGGCTGTACCTGTTCAAGGTAGGGCCCTGCCGCTCTTGCTAGCACCAAATCGACTTGCAATCCGCGATCGATAAAACCGCGAGCAAGATTGAGCATTGCTTTTTCTGCCCCCCCTCCATACAATCCTCTTAAGAAAATTGCGACATCTGGGGTTATTTTGGGATTCGCGTGAGTCATGAGCATTTGCGCTTTAAAGTCGTCTTTGGATCGAAGTTCCCCAGAATTGGGAGATTTAGGGAGCGAAAAACTGAGGCAATGACCGATGGATGTCGATGGAAGAACCTCAATTCTGGTATCTTGCAGGATTGGGATGCTCTTGATGTAATACCATTCGTTTCTCGCTTACCGCTTTCATTAGGGATAGAATTTTTTGATAGTTGCGCTGACCGTTAAAGCGCTCTTCAGCAAGGCGACGACTTGCGATCGCCATGCTCTGTCGTTTGGATTCATCATTGACAAGCACCTTGATTGCCGCTGCTAAAGCACCCGGATCAGAATGAGGTAATAGCAACCCATTGATCCCGACCTCGACCTGTTCTCGAATCGCTCCTACATTAGTTGCGATAATCGGCAATCCTGCTGCCATTGCTTCAATTATCACATTTGGATAGCAGTCTGCTTGAGTCGGAAACACAAAAATATCTGAATTCGCATACAGTTCTTTGATCTGTGGGCTGTTTGCTGCAAGATTCAAGTAAATCTGCACATTTTTAACCCCAGCTAGCTCCTGAGCAACGGTTGCATCTTTGGTGACGATCGCTAATGTACATTGATCGCTTAAGCCACTCTGGAAGGCTTGAAGTAGAGTATATCCACCTTTACGGGCAAACTCGCCGCCGACGAATAGTAAGCGAATTGAACCATCAGAACTCGGTTGCTTTTGTTGAAAACTCCATTGTGCTAAGTCAACACCAGATGGGATCACGGTGATTTTATCAGGCTCAATCCCGTAGTCCACAATCAGAGAATCTTTTGCCCATTCACAGAAGGTGATTAATGCGGTTGCAGCGTGATAGGTCGATCGATTCCATAAGAATTTTCGGCGTTCTAGTAGAGCATTTCCACCGACTTTATGCTGGTAGCCTGTGCCAACGGTATCGTAATTTAGCGGTGTTGCATCCGTCGAAACAATCGTTGGGATTTGGTGCATAAAAGCAAGGGAAAATAGCGCGATCGTTTGAGTGTGCAGAAATAACGCATCCAAGGATTGAGTGCGCAATGTCGATCGAATTGCATCACGAGCGCGTAGGCTCGACTGGAGTGACCAATTGTGACGAACAATCGGCAAGCGTGCCCAGATATCATCTTTCTCAGCTTCGATCAACATCCATGCGGCACAGATACTCTCATCCTGCTTCACCCAGTTGTGTAAGTTGCGGGAGTGCGTGACATGCCCCAGCATATATTCCATGACAAAACCAAAGTCAAACATGATGAACCCTCTTAGATAATGATGGTTGAAGATAATGATGGTTGAGAGCTAGTTTCTCTTAAAGATTACCGACTGTGATATCGCTTAAGAACGCGATCTCCAACCTTGTGAAGGAGCATTTGAGTTTGAGCGAACTGCTGAGGCATAAACACTCGCAAGCACATCAAATAGATCAACAAAAATGTAAAAGGCTTTAGCACCAAAGGAAGTAAAAGCGAAATTCCAATCCCTGGAACGCTAAGCAAAATCGGATTAAAACAGGGGATCAGAAATTTTCTACATGACCAGCAAAGCTGACGACAAGCTATCCACCAGTACAATACTGTCCACCCGACTCCCAATACCAGCGCCACAGCCAAACTCACTCCAAAGATCCCCCCTTGATTCGCACCGACTACAAACCCAAAAACTGCGATCGGAGCAATTTTCAGGCTGACTCTTGCATTGATATCCGGGCGACCTTTTGCAACTAGCATCGAATTCAGCGACGAATTGACAATGCGAAAGTAAGCGTGAAACAGTAGCCCAGGTAGCACCGTACAAATCGCAATCCACTGCGCACCAAAGACGAAGGTGACAACTTGGGGATCAAAGATCAGAAAAATCAAGGCATAAATCGGAGCCGTGAAAAAAGCAATCTGCTCAACCACTTTGAACAACGCATTTTCTTGTTCGTCGATCGACAATTGAGCGAACACTGGCATTCCTAACTGACTGGTCACAGAACCCAGCACACTCGCCATTGCCATCGATAACTGATAAGCAAGGTTATAGTAACCTAAACTCGCATTGCCTAAGAGCTTTCCAACTGTAAAGTTATCAGCATTGAAGCTAAGATACAATCCAATACTAGATCCCACCGAACTCAAGCAAAAAGTGCCCACTTCAGACCTGACCTCTGGATCGATATATAGACGAAATCGATGTTTTGAGTAATACCAGGTCAGACCGAAATTTACAATCCAAGCAGCAGTATCCCCAATCACAAAAGACCAGTAACTTAGCCCCAAAAAAGCGGCTCCAGTCGTACAAAACAATCGCGTCAGCGAGTTCGCCACGCTAATGTTTGCGAGTGTTTGATACTGCATTCGCCGCGTCATCACTGCCGCATAAACATAGCTCGCTGACGACAATAGCAAATTGAATGCAAATACGATGAGAATCCCAACGAGAGCGGGTTCATCAAAGAAATTCGCAATCAAGGGTGAACTTGCAACCATGACTAACCCCAACCCCAACCCCATCATTAAGCTAAACGTATAGGTTGTGTTGACATACTTAGGGTTGTCTGTGCCCTTATAAATAATGAAAGCGCCTGCTGTGTCTTGAGTAAATAGCGTAAAAAACGACCAAAACACATACGCGATCCCAATTACACCAAAGTCTGCGGGCTGAAGCAATCGCGCCAATACTAAGCTACTGAGAAAGACAAAGATTCGGTTTACAAATGTGGAGTAGGTAATCCACAACCCACTTTTCAGCAGCGAGATTGACTTCATAGATCCTTGCCTTGAATGGTTTTCGCGATCGTCGATCGTCGATCCAGCGATCTCTGAATAATGTGCTGTGCTAAAGGCGCAAACTGGACGGCAATCAGCGTGAGCAACGATCGAGGATCTTGGTAAAAGATTGACGGATCTGCTGACCAGGCTTGCTGCATCAACTGTCGAGCTTGCTGAGTGTCTCCTCCCGTCAGCGCCAGACGAGAAAGGAAGCGATACATATGCGCGTAAGCAGTAGGGAGCCAAGGCTCAAGCGATTCTTGCGATCGTTGATAAGCCGACTGGATGACTTGTTCATGCGATCGCAGCATTTGAGCTACATTAAACGATAGCCCAGACGGACGGACGCGGTAGCAGCAAAGCGCACGCGGTTCTCGCTGAAATTGCCATTGTCCAGTTGCCGCCACGCGCAGCCAGAAATCAATATCCTCCGAACTCCGCAACGTTTCATCAAATTCACCCACCTGCTGAATCAGCACCTTGCGAAACACAGCATTCGAGCCATGTCCGATAAAGTTCTTGCACAGTAGCGCAACTAAGGGATCAGACGCGATCGGCTTGCCACTGAGCGACATCCAGCTAACCTGTCCATCGTCGCGGATAATCTTAGAAGCACTATAAACGACTCCAATTTGGGGATCGCCATCAAGCCAGTTTACATGATTTGCTAATTTATCTGGCTCATAGCGATCGTCACCGTCTAGCATCGCAATATAGTCTGCTTGAGCTTGACGAATTCCAGCATTCCGAGCCGAAGATAGCCCACGATTCGGTTGAGTCAATACTCGAAAACGGGAATCACGCTGACAAAATTGCTGCACAATCTCGGCTGTACTATCTGTCGAACCATCATCGACTACAATCGCTTCAAAAGCCTGTAGAGACTGATGCTGTAAAGACAACAACGTTTCTTCAAGATAAGCGCATACATTGTAAGCCGGAATCACAACACTGACTCTAGGGGCACTCATAAACAGTCCTCAACTATCAGTTTCATTGCTGCCATTGAAGTAGAGGTGAAAATTAGCGCGATCGAAAATTTCGCACAGGCTAATAGCTCTATCTGTATAGAGAAAAGAGCTAGCAAAAATCTCCTTCTAAAGGCGTAAACGAATGTTGCTTTATCAGAAATATATGTAACTTCTACTTTCATGAAGTTTCTATGAAGTAGTTTCTCTAGCTAGACCTGTACGTTTGGAGACTGACAGGGTTGTTAGGAAACAGTCATATTAGTAGTGCTTTAAGGGCAACGACTCGATCCTGCAAAGCTCTTTTAGTAACGGTATTAGCCTTAACACAGTGCCAATTCAATATCTTTTTAACGACGTATTCCCTTTGAGAGATGTCCTCATCATTAAGCCTTCCTATCATTCGGGCTGATTGTGCGGAGTGCAGGTTCTTTTACGCTTGTGAAAGCAAGTTGTGGTGACAGACTTCTTAAAGATGCTATCTACCATTCATTCAACATCTATCGTGGACACCTTCGAGCTTCGCAATTTGCCAAAGCTTGAAGCTGATTTTGAAAGCGATCTTGGTTCTGAATCGATTGGGCGATAGCACGGGCTAGTTAGACTCCCTTTCACACTCATTGACAACGCTATCAAAGCAGCTATGATCGGGCAAACAGAATTCTACCAACGAACAGATTCGCCGAGTTTGAGCGTATATTTACTTGGTCGGCGCATCACCTTTATGACCGTTTCCGCGATCGTCGATGCGATTCACACCGCTTGCACTGAGGGGTTAAAGCTAACTGTTGCTAACTACAATGTTCATAGCTTCAATCTATCGATGCAACTCCCGTGGTTTTATAATTTTCTCCAAAGTGCTGAGATTGCTCACTGTGACAGTGTTGGCATTCTCAAAGCTATTGGTTATATGGGGCTAAAATTACCTTTGGCATATCGAGCATCTTACAGCTTGTTGATGCCGAAGCTCCTCGATCACTGTAATCAACAGGGATTTTCGATATTTCTTTTAGGCGGAAAACCTGAATGTTCACAAGCTGCGATCGCACAAGTTGAGCAGCAGTATCCTAACCTAAAAGTCAGCGGGCATCACGGTTACTTTAATATCAACGATCCCCATGAAAACGGTCAAGTCGTGAAGCAGATCAACCAGGTGAAACCAAAAATTTTAGTGGTTGGAATGGGGATGCCTGCCCAAGAAAACTGGATTCGGATGAATCGGGATCAGTTGGAGGTTAATGTCATTATGATGGGCGGAGCGGTCATCGATCGATTAGCTGGAATGGTGCCAACCTGTCCGCCATTACTATCAAATCTGGGCTTAGAGTGGCTGTATCGATTGTGCCGCGAACCAAAACGGCTCGCAACTCGTTATTTACTGGGCAATCCAGCGTTTCTATTTCATATTGCTTTTGCGAAAGCCTATTCGTTCTCGCTCAAGGTACAGCCAATGGAGCCAATTCGCCATGCTAGAAAGCCATCTTCTAACGGAGAATCTGAGTCAGCTAAAGCAGAACTCCTTGACAATCGACTCGTTGAGACTGATTTAGTTTCTTAGCATTGATCCTATCAACCAAAGGCACTCAATCACTGGAAAAACAGAGGTTATGAGAGTTTGCTATCTTCTACAAACGCATAAAGAACCTGATCAAATAGATCGCTTAGTTCGACAGATTAAGTCGATGAGTCCTACGGCTCAAGTTTTAATCTGTCATGATTTTACACAGTGTGATCTCAAGCGATCGACCTTTGCAGGACTGTCTGATGTGGAGATCATTGCGTCACAGGGAGGGAGAGGAAACTTTGCGCTCGTGCAAAGCTACTTAGATGCGATCGCATGGCTACTAGAGACAGGCAGCGATTTTAGCTGGCTGATTAATCTCTCTGGGCAAGACTATCCAATTCAGCCGCTTTCTCAAGTTGAAGCTTTTTTGTCTCAGACTGATTATGATGGCTTTGTGGAGTATTTCAAGGTTTTCTCAAATGAGAGTCCTTGGAAGCAAAGTGAAGGCTATTCTCGTTACGCTTATCGATATCGCACGATCGTTGCGAATTTACCAGAATGGCAACAGAAAGTTCTAACCCCACTGAAAGCTCTGAACTATCTTCAGCCCTTCTTTAGAGTCAATTTCTCGTATGGCGCTACGTTAGGGCTAAAGATATCGACCCCATTCCATGAAGATTTCGTCTGTTATGGCGGCTCGTTTTTCTGTACGCTGTCTCGCAAATGCGTTGAATATTTACATAACTCTATAAAACAGTATCCTGAGCTTGTTGACTACTATCGCGGAGTCGCAAATCCTGATGAATGCTTTATTCAAACGCTATTAGTTAACAGTCAATTGTTCAATCTCTGTAATGATTGCAAGCGCTACTTTGATTTCTCGCAAACGCGCAACGGTCATCCTCGAATCCTGATGTCCGCCGATTTTCCTGCTTTGGCGAATAGTCAGGCGCATTTTGCGAGAAAGTTTGACTTCGCGACTGATCGCTCTGTGCTTGATCTGCTAGATCAGGTCTTATCAATCTAGATCAGGTGAATCAATTGCCGAGTTGGTCGATCGATTAATCCCTAACTTCTCATTGTCCCACCCGAAAAGAAAGACTATCAGGTCGCAAAATCAGGATTCTGGCAGAGCTTGTGAATCTCCGGTATGAGCGCAGATCTGCTAAACTATAAACTCAGAGAAAATTGTAATCTTACTGCTCATGCTAAACTCACAACCGACCTGTGGATTGTTCTAGCTAAGCCTGACCCCGGTCAAACTGTCAGAACGTCTCAACAACAAGTTGCAAAATGAAGCCAGAAGTCGCGATCGCAATTCTCCATCAGCATCAGAAATTTCTTCTCCAACTTAGAGATAACATTCCAAACATCGCTTATCCAGGGCATTGGGGACTATTTGGGGGACATTTAGACCCAGGCGAAACCCCCGAAATTGCAGTCGTTCGGGAGTTGCAGGAAGAGATTTGCTACGCTGCCATAGATTTCGCGAAATTTGGAGTTTACGAAGACGATCGAGCGATTCGGCATGTCTTTGCGGCTCCGTTAACGGTCGAGGTTTCTGAACTCAACCTGATGGAAGGCTGGGATTTGGGATTGTTTACAGTGTTAGAGATCAAGCAGGGAGAACGATTTAGTGATCGCGCCAATCAAATTCGACCCTTAGGCGCAATTCATCAACGAATTTTGCTAGACTTCATCCATGCAAAGGGGTGAGATGACTTCACATCATGGATTTGATGCGGTTACAAAAAGCGCTGTCGGTAGAAGCCGATCGCGGATTTAACGATCTGGAGGGCAATCAGTTTCGCTTCAGCGAATTTTTGCATCTCACATTGACAGAAGGCACAGAGGCACTGCCAACTTCTGAACAAGAAAAATGTAAGACGATCGCGAATCAGTTCGCCAAATATTCAGATCTAGAATTTTCGCAACGTCAGCATTTAGTGGCTGAAACTCGACGTTTTCTCTACCAAGTCAAAAAATCTGAAGAAAAGCCTGCTGAGAAAGCCAATCCGAAACCGAAAGTTGCTCCAAAGCCGATTGAAATTCCAAAACAAGACATCCCTCTAACACAGGCAATTACTTACCTACCAGGCATCGGACCAAAAAGTGCCGAAAAGCTTGCAAAACTTGGGCTTTACTTTGTGCGGGATCTGCTTTACTACTATCCGCGTGACTATATCGACTATGCCCGTCAAGCTAAAATTCGTGAACTCAAAGTCGGTGAAACGGTGACGATCGTCGCCACGATCAAAAGCTGTAATTGTTTTACCAGTCCGCGAAATAACAAGCTAACCATTTTAGACCTGAGCATTCAAGATTCGAGCGGATCGATGAAGATCAGTCGCTTCTATATGGGAAGCCGTTTTGCAAGTCGGGGCTGGCTAGAGCAACAGAAAAGACTCTATCCAAAAGGAGCCTTGATCGCGGCTTCTGGTCTAGTTAAACAAACAAAATTCGGGATTTCTTTAGAAGATCCAGACATTGAAGTGCTAGATCAAGAAGGTGAAACGCTTGATTCTTCAACAATTGGGCGGATTGTTCCGGTCTATCCTTTAACCGAAGGCGTTGGAGCGGATTTAGTGCGTCGAGCAGTAACCGCATCCTTACCCGCCATCAAAAATTTGCACGAACCGATGCCGAAAGGGTTACTCACAGAATATGGACTGGTTGGAGTTCAAGACGCGATCGCGAATATTCACTTTCCCAGTGATCCCGATGCACTAGAATTGGCTCGACGACGGTTGGTGTTTGACGAGTTCTTTTACTTACAGCTTGGTTTGCTCAAACGACGCAAAGAACAGCAGCAGACTCAGGCAAGTGCAGTACTTGCACCAACGGGGGAGATGATCGATCGCTTTTATAAGTTACTTCCTTTTAGTTTAACGACTGCTCAAAACCGCGTTGTTAACGATATTTTGAACGATCTTCAGAAACCAACTCCGATGAATCGTCTCATTCAGGGAGATGTAGGATCAGGTAAAACAGTTGTTGCTGTCATTTCGATCTTAGCAGCAATTCAATCAGGCTATCAAGCGGCATTCATGGCTCCCACTGAAGTTTTAGCAGAGCAGCATTATCGCAAGTTAGTAAGCTGGTTTAATCAACTTCATTTACCTGTAGAACTGCTTACAGGTTCGACGAAAGCGGCAAAGCGGCGACAGATTCACAATGGATTGCAAACAGGAGAGTTACCGTTACTCGTGGGAACTCATGCTTTGATTCAGGATACGGTCAGCTTCGATCGATTAGGGTTAGTTGTCATTGACGAGCAACATCGATTTGGAGTAGAACAACGCGCCCGACTTCAGCAGAAAGGTGAACATCCCCACGTTTTAACCATGACGGCAACACCAATTCCGCGAACACTTGCTCTGACCCTACATGGCGACTTAGATGTAAGTCAGATTGATGAATTGCCACCGGGACGAAAAGCAATTCAGACGACCGCTTTAACAGGACGCGATCGCCAACAAGCCTACGATCTGATGAAGCGTGAAATTGCTCAAGGACGGCAGATTTACATCGTGCTGCCCTTGGTTGAGGAATCTGAAAAATTAGACCTAAAAAGCGCGATCGACGAACATCAACATCTCAGTGCAGATGTCTTTCCTGACTTCAAGGTTGGGTTACTCCACGGTCGAATGACTTCTGCCGAAAAAGATGATGCGATTACTCAGTTTCGCGAGAACAAAACCCAGATCCTCGTCTCCACGACTGTGGTAGAAGTGGGCGTGGATGTCCCCAATGCGACAGTAATGATGATTGAACATGCTGAACGATTTGGATTGTCCCAATTGCACCAGCTTCGGGGACGAGTGGGGCGAGGTGGATCGCAGTCCTTTTGTTTACTAATGAGCAATTCTAAGAGTGAAACTTCGACCCAGCGCTTAAAAGTATTGGAGCAATCGCAAGATGGTTTCTTTATTTCTGAAATGGATATGCGGTTTAGAGGTCCAGGCGCAGTATTAGGGACACGACAATCAGGACTGCCGGATTTTGCCTTGGCAAGTCTTGTTGAAGATCAAGAAGTTCTAGTATTGGCAAGGGATGCAGCAGAACGGACGATCGAGAAAGATCCGACGATCGAGAAATGGAATGCGATGAAAGCAGAATTAGACTATCGTTATCAAAGGCTGATGGGTGGAGCAATTCTGACTTAGGACAGGACTCAATCGATCAGAGTTGATGTATAACTAAATCTCGACCCATAAGAATTGAGGCGACTAGAATGCCACGCACGAATGCTCGAAAAACTGAAGTGACTGAACCAGAATCACTTACAGAAGACTTGGATCTCGAAGAAGAGGTCGAAGAGACTGAAGCCGAAATCGAAGAAACTGAAGCCGAACCGCTTAAAGAAACTCAGGATGTCGCAGAGGTTCAAGACATTGATGAGATCTTGAACTCATTGAAAACGTTACTCAGTACAGTCGAAAAATTGCAAAAAGTTCGGCAGGACGTTGGCGACATCAAACCGCTCTTAGTGAGAATGCTTGATGGTGAATTGATGGCTGGAGAAGAACTTGAGCAGCTTAAAACTGGTGTAGCAGGAATGCTACGATTGGTTCGCGCTCATAGCGATCATCAAGCCGCATTAGCAAAAGCACAGGCAGCGAGAGAGTTACTAGACGAAGTGCTGAAATAGACTATAGACAAAGCATCAATTCCGAGCCGCTTTGAGTTTTTGTGACTTCAATGCGGGCTTGGAAAGCCTCACGGAAATGGGGCATATGGGTAATCGTCAAAATACAGGCAAATTCAGGCGCAATCGCGTTAATTGCAGCTACTAAGCGATCGCATCCTTCTTGATCCTGAGTGCCAAAGCCTTCATCGACAATCAGCATTTGCAGAGCCGTTCCCGATCGCTGAGCGAGCAATCGTGCTAGAGCAAGCCGAATTGCAAAATTTACCCGAAACGCCTCTCCCCCAGAATAAGTCTCATAAGGTCGAGTGCCATAGGCATCCGCAATCAAGATATCTAAAGTCTCCATTGCTTTAGCCGTTTTGGATTTGCGATTGCGTTGGGTGACAAATTGAACATGCAACTGATTTGCGCTGAGGCGTGACAGAATTTGATTCGTCGTTGCTTCGAGTTGAGGCAGAATGTTCTCAATCATCAGCGCTTGAATTCCATTTTTACCGAAGGCTTGAGTCAGTTCTTGATAGATTCGAGTTTGCTGCTTCGCGGTTCTCAACTGAGTACTCATCTGCTCAAATTGCACACTCAGTAATTCTTGCTGTTTTTGCTGCTGCTGAAGCCTGCCCAGCTTTGCTAAATGTTCGTCAAGCTGAGTCCGATGCTGCTGAATTTGCTGCTCTAGGGCTTGAATATGTTGAGCGAGATCAGGCGTGCGTTCTAAGGCTTGGATCAATTCCTGAGCGTGATGACTGACTGTCTGTAAATCATTGAATCTTGCTTGTAAGGTGTCGCTCAGTTCTTGTAGGCGTTGTAGAACCTGCGGATAATTCTGATGCGCTTGTTGAAGCTCCTGATAGCGAAGTTGCCAGGGTTGAGCTTGACGGATTGCTGCCCGAATTGCATTGTGCTGCTCTAAGTGATAGCCAATTTCTGCAATTTGGCGATCGTAGTACTGTAAGCCTCGATCGAGATCTGCGGTCGATTGTTCTAAATGCTGCTCGATCTGCTTAAGTTGTGTTTCTAGCTCTGGTTGTCGCTTCAATAATGTTGCTTGTCGGCGTTTCGCTTGTTTGATTTCAGCTTGGCGGATTTCTGCCCAACGCCAGCGATCGACACTTCCCCGAGCGAGAGCATGATTGCGATCGTCATAGTTGAGTTGTTCTAAATGTCGATCGAGAAGCTGCAACTCCTCGTGAAGTGCTAGCTCGAACTTGCCCGTCTTCAATTGTTCTTCTAGCTTGGTCGATTCAGCCATAATCTGATCGAGCTTTTCTTGAACCTCAGCCGTATTTTGCAATTGCTCCTGCAACTGTCCCCGCCGCTCTAATGTACCGCCGTATTGTTCTAGTTTCTTTTCAATCTCAGTATATTCTTGTCGCAGCACTTGAATTTCTCGTTCTGAAGTTGTTAGTTGCTCTCGAATCACCCAAATCTCAGCCAAAATCTCTTCTCGCTGCTGCTGCTGCTTCTCTAGCACTAAATGCCAGTGACGCTCATCTAAAGGTCGATCGCACAAGGGACAAGGCGGAAAAGATTGCTGTTTGAGTTGAACGAGTGTCGTCCCTTCAAATTCCTCTGTTTCTGAAGCGATCGAGCTGACTCGCTCTTGCTCAAGCATCCGAATTTTTTGGTCGATTTCTGCAAGTTGTGCTTCGTAGTTACGTTGATGTGCTTGAAGTTGATCCATAAAGCCGCGTCGCTCTAGCCCTTTCTCACGCACTTGATCCTGGTAAGCACGCAGTTGCTCTAACTCATCAATTCTGCTTGCAACTTCAACGGCTGCTTTTTTCAGGCTTGGTTGGCGCTGTTGCTGGGTTTGAAGCTGTCGGGCAGAGGTACGGAGGGCTTCGATTCGGGCAGAAAGACGAGTTGAAGCGCGATCGAGATCTTTTTGAAGTTGTTCGCGACGCTGGAGCAGTGGAGAAGCTTGCAACTGGATCTCATCGAGATGCTGAAGCTCTTGACGCGCAGCAAGCAGATTTTGAATCGCAACTTCAACGTCTGCTTCTTTCGTTAAGGCTTTCTGCACTTCTTGCAGTTGCTCTTGTAAAGTAATTTCTTGAGCTTGAACTTTCTGAAGTTGATGCTGTAACTGTTGGAGTTTTTCAGAGTATTGGTGTTCGTGCTGTTGTCGCTGAACTTGAGCAACCTGTTGGGCTTGAAATTTTGCTGAGAAGGCTTCTTCTTGAGATTGCAGCGTTTGCCAATGGCGGTAGCCTGCTACGATCGTCGTTTCTTGCTGAAGCAGTTTTTCTAGGGTTTGACGTTGCTGATCGGTTTGGATTCTGTCTTTTTGCAACCGCTGACAGTCCTGGTTCAAATTACGCTGCTGTTGCTGTTGCCAGATGAGTTGTTGTTGCCAAGTTTGACGCTGATGCTGAACGGCTTGCAGTTGTTGTAGCTTTTCATGGCTAACCGCTTGTTGGGTCTGCATTTGGCTGAGAATCGCTTCGAGATCGGCGCGCGCTTGCTCGATCGCATCTCGTTGCTGTAGCTGTTCTCGAATTGCGTCTAAATTGCGCTCAAGCAGATCGACTTGTCCTTTGTACTGGCGCGATCGATCTTTGGCTTGTTCTGAGAGCGAATCGTACTGATGCAGTTTCAACAAGTCTGCAAGAATCTGCTTGCGCTCCGCCGGACGCTTGAGCATAAATTCGTCGGCTCGTCCTTGACGTAAATAGGCAGAATTTACAAATGTATCGTAGTCAATTTTGAGATGAGTCAGGATCAATTGCTGCGTCGATCGAATGCCTTTTGCACTCAGCGATCGAAACTGCTCGCCCTGCATGATTTGAAACTCCAACGCTACGCCTTGCCCCCGTTGCCGCGTTCGCAACACACGATAGGTCTGCTGATGCATACTAAAAATGAATTCAACTTGAGCTTCCTTCGCGCCCATGTGAATCACATCATCATCCGATGCCGCCCGACTTTCGCCCCAAATCACCCATGAAATGGCTTCTAACAGCGAAGATTTTCCTGCCCCATTTGCCCCGCACACACAGGCAGTATGAAGCCCCCGGAAGTCGAGTGTGGCTTCCTGGTAGCTCAAAAAATTCCGAAGAGTCAGACGTTGCGGAATCATAGCAAAACGTTGCCGGAACGGGCAGAACAGTGCTGGTGTACGAAAGTACAATCGCACTTGTACTATTGAGTGTAATCGCAACTGAAGCAAATTTACTAAAAAATGTGGAAGAATTAAGGGCAATTGTCATTTTTCCTGAATCATGTCAATTCTAAAAATTATTCTCGATACTGATCCAGGTGGCGATGATATTTTTGCCTTCTTTTGGCTTCAAAGCTTGCTCAGGCGTGGATTTGCAGAACTCGTCGCCGTAACAACTGCGGCAGGAAATGTGTCTGCCCGTAAAACGTTTTCAAGTGCAAGTCAGATTCTAAGTTTAGGCAAATTGGCGCAAGTTGAGATTGGACGAGGGGTTGCCGTACCCAATCCGCCTGAAGATGCAGCGCACATTCACGGCAATGATGGCATGGGAAATCTATCAGCACTGCTGCCCACTCCAGTTCATGACTTCGAGACAGCCAGAGATTCGGATGAAATTTTGATCGATCGATTAAACTCAATGCCGGGAGAAATTACGATCGTTGCAATCGCACCGTTGACGAATCTTGCCTCTGCCGAACTCAAGCACCCTGGAATTTTGCAAAAAGCAAAAGAAATTATCATCATGGGCGGTGCGTTTCATTGCCCAGGCAACATTACTTCTCATGCAGAATTCAATCTCTGGTTTAATCCCTTGGCGGCTGAGATTGTTCTAAACAGTCGAGATGACTTAGTGATTACTTCGCTCGATATCACTCAAGATTTGGTTTTTACAAGAAAAATGGCTCTTCAGATTTATGATGCAAATTCAGAAAGTCAAATCGCTCAATTTCTACTCAAACTCTGTGAATTTATGATCGGAACTGCTTTGCAGTATCGAGAAACTCAGGGAATCGAGGGATTTTTAGTTCACGATGCGGCAACTTTAGGGTATCTGTTTTATCCAGAAACAATGCTCTGGCAGCGATCGAGCGTTCAAATCGAAACCCAAGGCAAATGGACCCGCGGACAAACTTTAATTGACGATCGACATTCGCCAAAACCGCCTGCGAATGCGTGGATTGCAACTCAAGTGAATGCAGCCCAATTTTTCACAAGTTTGATTGAAGACTTGAAAGTGCTAGTCCGCTGATAGGCGTACTTTGCCAAGTTAGCCCGATTCAGACTGACGAGGTATGGAGTTCATGATCCCTGGCGAATTCTCAATCCTGCGCCTCTTCGGGAACTTTAGAACGAATGATCGGTTTCATCTGCGAGAAGACCCGATAGTGATCTAAGGTCGTCTGAGTTGAAGGAATTTCCTGCATCTTCACGAGGTTGTACTGCACGTTTTCAGCATGAATCGCGAAGGTGACATTAAAGATCTCTAGAAAGTTGACGATCCAGCTACATTCTTGCTCAGGTAACTGCTCATAGTAGCGAATCAAAGTCGCAATTTGTGCCTCATGGTGCGATCGCGACGCATTACAAATTAGCACCAGCTTCAGCAACACAATCACCAAGGTCATCGGATTACCTTGCGATAGCAGTAGCACAAAGAGATGAGAAGGGTCTTTACGATTTTCGGTGGTTAAATATTCAATAATTCGATTGCAGGTTCTTAACACCAACGCATCCGTCAGTGCATTTTCATTGTAATCGGGATAAAGCGGTGCTAATTTCTCGACCAGTTTTGCCTCAAATTCTGCTGCAAACTGACTATGATAATCCACTGAGAAAATCAAATACTTCTGTAGACTGTGCTTGAATTGTTTGTAATTCAAAGTCTGAATTTGATTAATAAAAATATTCGCCAAGTTCGCATAGCTATACTGTCCCCGTCTCGCGACGATCGCTTTGATCAACATCAAGACGTTATCGCCCAAAGCCGTTGGATTTTTTGGCATTTTCTCAGCCGAAGTTGCCGACTGAGATTTGGCAATATACATCGCAAGATCAAACTTGAATCGATCTTTCAACTGCCGCGAAAGCGCCCGCGCTGCCTCTCTTTGCTCAATCGGATTTTTTGTATCGACATATTGAGGCACGAGCAAATAAGAGGTGTAGCGGCTGATCCATTTCTCTTTTTGCTGCTCTTCATAGCGAGTCGTAAAAAGTTTTAGATCCGCATAATCTTTACTATTTCTAAAATTATCAACCCAGAGTTTTAGCCGATTCATCGACGGAGAAATTGACTTCGTTTCGATCACGACATCTTGAAACGATCGCACCAATTCCTGAATCGATTTATACTGCCTTGCTGCATCCCAGTTATTGACGAGAATATAGCAAGCCCGCTTTAGCGCATTTCTAAACTCGACTTCTTGATCCGTGACGATAAGCTGATGCACCGACTGACTTGCCCCAGAAGTCGCCGCATCCACTTGATAGAAAAATAATCGCTTAAATTCTAGCAACACCTCTTCAGGTGGCCATTGCCTCACAATCTCTAAGAGAAAGCGATAGAGCGTCTCTTGTGCTTGGTGAATGGATGAATCCGGCTCAGTACGCGGTTTCTGTGGCTTCAGCGCCACAAGATCTAATTCATCGACAGCGATCTGCGCTTCAGCATCTGAAGCACTCGATCGAAGATCTTGCGGCTGTTGATCTGACGTTGTACTCATAAATCCATCACCAGAGAACGAACGAGGTGGGTTCACGCAAACCTCATAAAACGAGTTCGGTAATCCTACGGATATCACCACTCTGATTCAGTGTGCCCACTCATGGCTCTCAAACGAACAAGCTAGCGCCCTAACCATTCTGTGACGAGTTCAGGCTGGTTTTTCTGAGCAAAGACTCGCACGGCATGATAATTGACCTTCTCACGGAGTCGATACACCTGTTTAATCGGCATATCCAACATCTGCGCGATCGCTTCTTGAGTTTTACCCTGCAAGTAAAGCTGTAGCCATTGCGCCGCATCTTCTCCCACTTTTTCGCTCAGGTAGGCTTCAAACTGCCGCGCGATCGTCCCTCGCAATTCTTGCTGCTGTGCCGCCGCTTCTGCTTCTTGAAACTGCGCGACCGCCTCGCCATCGAGCAGACTGACTGAGCCATCTGCATCATCTGAAGTAATTTCCTCGGATACGAGCCGAATAAAGTCAGCCGCCGGAACTTGGGTCATGCCTCCGCGTTGAGTCCGTTTCTGGTAATTGACAAATCGATAGACGAGCAGCGGTTGATTGCGAATCGGGCGCAGACAGTATTCTTCAGTCGCAGTCAGAACGATCGCATTGCGTAACCGGGGATCGCTTGTACATTGAGCAATCCACTTGACCTGCTGCTGCATGTAGTTATCGTTTTGCAGCAAATCTTGAATGACTTCTTGTAAAACATCTACAACCGTAGTTTGGCGATCGCGCGACAGAGCAATCCAGGTATTGATTTTATTCCGAATCACAAACATACTGCCCAAACGCTGCATCAGGTTTTTATAAGCGCGTTGGGGCGGAGTCTCAAAATAGCGTTGAATCAAAATGCGATAGCGATAGTCCATCGCCTGCACTTCGATTTCTAATCGTTCTGGCGGATAGGTTGCAAAGCGATCGAGGTCATCTCCCAACAACCATCGAACGATACTCTCTCTCGTGGCATCACTGCTGCGTGGAAGTTCTGTCTTAAGCCGCGATCGCCAGTCCTCGGCGATCTGTTCTACATATGTCATGTTGCCGTCCTCAATGCCCTGATATAGAGTGTGCCGCAGAGTCGCTCATAAAATCACTTACCCGAACGGGTAAGACTGTGAACGCCCGGTTTGCTCTATCCGAGGCTTCAGTATAAATCGTTTCTCAAAAGTCGCTCTATCCCTGACAAAATGTTCTAGCGACCCGATTCGAGTGACGTGGCAATCCGCTCTAGAGTTTCGGTGAGATGGGCAATGTGAGCAACGAGCGTCGATTGATTCTCGGTCAAGGTTTGTAACGCATTGGTTAAAGCAGAGATCTGGTTGCCCTGCTGAGCGACTTGGGTTGTAATCGAGTCAAGTCGATCGGAAAGTTGTTCGATCGTTTCAGAAGCAGCGATCGTGGTTTCGGCAAGGTCTTGCACGATCGAGGCAAGGTGTTGTGATTCCAAAATTCAGTCTCCTCCTCACAGGTTGCGGTTCGCTCAGATGCAACGACTGAAACTCATTCTAATCGAGCCTTTTCATTCGCTTCTCCGTATTTATTCGGGTGAGATGTAAGAATTTCCGGCTTTTTCTTCATTGAATCTTCACAAAAACCAAAAACAGGGGCAAGAGTAAGAAGTTTTGAGCAAATATTCGGTCTAGGACTATTGGAGAAAAGGGGGGTTCGCTAGGCTTGACTTGGAATTATGGGACCTGACTCAGTGATACCACGGTTTCAGTCGTTAGCTCGGACTATGTTTAATCCTATTGCCTCGTCACTTACAGATTCTCAGGTTGCACCAACCAGCTTTAAGGTTCCGCATCGATCGACGACTTCTATTTTGAAGCGACTGATCGATATTGTCGGAAGCCTGGTCGGATTACTGATCATTGCCGTGGTCTTTGTGCCGCTGGCGATCGTGATTCGGCTAGATAGTCCAGGTCCAATTTTCTATGGTCAGGAGCGGCATGGTTTGCTTGGGAAGCCATTCCGAATGTATAAATTTCGCTCAATGGTCGATGGTGCTGAGCATTTAAAGTCGCAGGTTGAAAATGAAGCAGAAGGTTTGATTTTCAAGAATCAGTATGATCCACGAATTACGCGCGTCGGAAATTTTCTACGGAAGACGAGCCTAGATGAATTGCCTCAGTTCTGGAATGTGCTGCGGGGCGAAATGAGCTTAGTTGGCACTCGTCCGCCGACCTCAGATGAGGTGATGCACTATTTAGAACATCATTGGCAGCGTCTGAATGTAAAACCTGGTCTAACAGGAGAATGGCAGGTCAATGGTCGATCGACGGTAAAAGATTTTGAGGAGATTGTCCGATTAGATCTTCGCTATCAAGCGCTTTGGACACCGTTGTATGACTTGATCCTGATTGCAAGAACGATCTATGTCATCTTCGCTAAAGTTGGAGCATTCTAGCGCTACGACTTCATCGAAAGCTTCCAGAGGTTTCGACCTCCGGAGGCTTTTTTACAGTTTAACCGTGGCGGTGTTGATGCCATTGCCAAGCATGGCTGAGAATCTTCTCTAGATCCGCATATTGAGGATTCCAACCCAGTATCGATCGCGCTTTTTCTGCACTCCCGACGAGAGCCGGGGGATCACCCGGGCGACGATCGCATTCGATCGCTTGAATCGATCGAGCCGTCACCTTACGTGCCATCTCAATCACTTCTCGAACGGAGAAGCCATTGCCGTTGCCAAGATTAAATCGTTGAGAATCTCCCCCTTTAAGCAGGTAGTTTAAGCCGAGAACATGAGCCTCTGCTAAATCCGTCACATGAATATAATCGCGAATACAGGTTCCATCTGGCGTTGGGTAGTCTGTTCCCAAAATAGAAATCGAATCGCGTTTGCCCAATGCCGCCATTAGCACGAGCGGAATCAGATGCGTCTCAGGTTGGTGATCTTCACCGATCCGACCTTCGGGATCAGCCCCTGCTGCATTAAAGTAACGGAACGCCACAGATTTAAAGTTGTAAG
>JALOOO010000074.1 GCA_025454375.1 Leptolyngbya sp. Prado105
TCAATTCGTCGGTCAAAGAAGAACAATCATGAGTATCCTATTGGGAGAAATTTCTCACTCTAGAACGCGAATGTCAGTCAAAAACATTATTTTTACAGTGCTACTGGTCATGATCCCAGTGTCGATCGCCGCGCACTATCTCCATTGGGGAGCGCTTGTCGTTTTCGCCACCGCTGCTGCTGCCATTTTGCCGCTTGCCGCCTGGATGGGGACGGCGACTGAAGAGATTGCCGTTGTCGCAGGACCGACGCTCGGCGGACTAATGAATGCCACCTTTGGCAACGCAACTGAATTGATCATTGCGCTCGTCGCATTGAATGCAGGACTCATTGATGTCGTCAAAGCCAGTTTGACAGGCTCGATTATTGGCAACCTGCTGCTGGTCATGGGCTTATCAATGCTGCTAGGCGGACTGCGCTACAAAGAGCAAGAATTTCAACCGATCGTGGCGCGTGTGAATGCGTCTTCGATGAATTTGGCGGTGATTGCAATGTTGTTGCCTACGGCTGTCAATATCACTTCTGCCGGAATCACTCAAGAGGTCTTACAAAAACTCTCCGTTGCAGTCGCGATCGTGCTGATCACCGTATACGCCTTGACGCTGCTTTTCTCGATGAAAACGCACACCTATCTCTATGATGTGGGCATTGCTGAGAATGCAGATCTTGCTGAGGCAAATCTTGTGAGTGAAGAACCGCACCAGAAGCCGAATCTTGTCCTCTGGTCGATCGTGCTGCTCGTCTGTACCGTTTTAGTCGCAATTGAGTCGGAATTGCTTGTCGATAGTCTGGAAGAAGCGACTGCAAAATTGGGATTGACCGCGCTTTTTACGGGGGTGATCTTACTTCCGATCGTAGGCAATGCCGCAGAACATGCAACAGCCGTCACCGTTGCAATGAAGGACAAAATGGATCTCTCGGTTTCAGTTGCAGTGGGATCGAGCTTACAGATTGCTCTGTTTGTCGCGCCCGTGTTGGTAATTGCGGGTTGGTTTATGGGACAGCCGATGGATTTGGATTTTAATCCCTTTGAACTGGTTGCGGTTGCGGTTGCAGTTCTGATTACCAATTCGATTAGTTCTGATGGTCGATCGAATTGGCTGGAAGGGACATTGTTACTTGCAGCTTATTTAGTGCTTGGGCTTGCCTTCTATTTCCATCCCGTGATGGCTTAAAAGTTTCTTTAAAACTAGAACAGTGCATTAGTTTTCCTTTAAGCTTTAATGCACTGTGAAAGGAAAAAGGTATGGCAACTCTGTTTGAAAAGTTAGGTGGCAAAGATGCGCTTGAACTTGCGGTTGATCAGTTTTACGATCGAGTTCTGAGTGACGATCGGATCGAGCATTTCTTTACCAATACGGATATGCAGAAGCAGCGGCAACACCAGAAAGCTTTTCTAACTTACGCATTTGGCGGAACCACTCAGTACGATGGCAAAATGATGCGAGAAGCGCATCAGCATCTCGTTGCTGAGATGGGTTTAAAGAGTGAGCATTTTGATGCTGTGGTCGAAAATCTCGTCGCGACGTTGAAAGCGCTTGGCGTTTCAGATGAAATAATTGCAGAAGTTGGCGCGATCGCCGCTTCTGCGAGCAATAAAGCAGATGTTTTGAATCAGTAACATTGGAAATCTGTTTAGAGCTACCCTGCATAGATATTTTTTCTCGCTGCGTGAACGTCGATTTCAGCCCGACGTTCATGGACGGGTGAACAAGCAACGCAGCAGGTCGATACGTCTGGGACTTTATTCGTGAGCAAATCCCTAGGCGCAATTAAGCTGAAGACCCTCATCCCCTAGCTCCTTCTCCTCTTAAAAGCAGGGGAATCGGACTCTTCTTGCTCTCCTATGGGAAAGGACTGGGGTGAGGGCATCTCCAGCATTTGACATTTAATTCAGTCCAGCTATTTACCAATACGTTTATCGATTCAATTGAGCGATCAGATTCAATCTAGTAAGGATTTACAGCCAAGAAAGAGGTGAGTCTTAAATCCAAATCGGTCTGAGGATTAATCGAGATCACCTGATTGCGATTTCGACCGAGTAGCAGACCTCCCAAAGCACCTGCACCCGTTCCGATCAAGACTTTACCCAACGTAATCCGGCGATTGCCCGTGATCCCGGAAATGATGGCAGCCGCACCCGATCCAAGTGCCGCTCCTTTCAAGATCGCATCGGTACTGACTCCACGACGGATCTCTTCAGTTCGGCTGATCACATTGGTCTGACCATTCAATGCCAACTGATTGCCATTGTTCAAGACTAAAGTATTTGCCACAAAGCGAGTTCCGCCATCGACAGGTTGAAACTCCCCTTTCACCTGACTACCTGCTGGAATCAACAAGGTTCCATTCGAGGTGCGGACATTGTTCGGAATTGTCAGCGTAATTGGCAGTCTTTCGTTGGGTGCAACGACGATTTTTTCTGCATCGCGGTAAGCTAAGCGCAGGGTCGTTCCCGCCGGAATTCGGACAGCACCCGTTTGTGAGACAGGCTGCGAGGTGGGTGATGAAGGGAACAGTTGCGCGACTTTCATCGGTGCAGGAGTTGCCGCGATCGCATCTTTTGCAAATAAGATCGGAGCGGCTCCCGTCGCCGTTACACCGATCGTCAATGCGAGCGCAGTGCTAGTTTGCAATTTCTTCAAGTTCATAGATTTTTTGTCCTTCGAGTCCGAGTCTAACGGCGATTGATTTGAATGACTTTGCCATCAGAAATAAGGTTCCTTATCCTAGCAATCGAGTTTTGCGATCGCAAAAAAGTCCTCTCTCAAGTTTGAAATCTAGGTTCTAAAATTCATTTTTTTCATTCATACTCAAATGGAGAAGCTAAGCCGAATAAGCCATGGACGCTGAAATTTCCTCAGATCGGACTGAATTGCCTAATGTGTATCCTTGGGAGCAAGGGAACAAGGTGATAGAACTGCAAACATTACTGCGATCGCATGGGTTTGATTTGAGAGTCGATGGGGATTTTGGCAGTCGCACTGAAACGGCAGTCCAATCTTTCCAGCATCGGCACGGATTGAGAGTGGATGGCGTAGTCGGGAAGTTGACCTGGGCTGCACTGATGGCAGATGTGCAACCGGGAACGAGACTGCTGAAATTAGGATCTGTGGGTGCAGATGTCTCAGAACTGCAAGGGTTACTTTTAGTTCATGGCTTTCAGGTTTGCCGCAATCAGATTTATGATGCAGCGACCGAAGCCGCTGTGCGAGAATTTCAGCATCGCTCAAAACTGCGAGAGACAGGCAGAGTTGATGATACAACCTGGACATTCCTTAGAGGTCGAGGGCTGAGCGCTGTGCCCCGTAAGCAAAATCGCTGGTTGAGAAGCTCTCGCAAATGGTGGGGATGACGTATCAGAGTTAGCGCATTGTTGCAGTCGATAAAGCAGGTTGCAAAATACGATCGATTTCTTTTAGCTCCTGCTCACTCAAAGTCACCTCAGAAGCCGCCGCATTGTCTACGACTTGCTCAGGACGGCTCGCTCCAATGATTGCACCTGTGACTCGCGAATCACGCAATACCCAAGCTAAAGCAAGTTGTGCCATGGAGAGATTCAACTCTTGCGCGATCTCTTTCAAATCTTGTACTGCGCTAAGAATACGATCGTTCATCAGATCGCCCATAAAGCCATTCATTTGACTATTTGCAGCACGAGAATCTTGAGGCGGAACTTCACCCGGTTTGTATTTTCCGGTGAGTACGCCTTGAGCCAGCGGCGACCAGACAATCTGCCCAATTCCATTTGCCGCGCATAACGGGAAAACTTCTGCTTCAGGCTTGCGCCATAACATCGAATACTGAGGCTGACTCGAAACGAATTTAGCAACATTCGGCAAATCCAAAGCAGCTTGAATTTGAGCAGGACTCCACTCACTAAAGCCAATGTATCGAGCTTTCCCCTGTTCCACAACTTCAGTCAAAGCTTGCATTGTCTCTTCTAAAGGTGTGTTTACGTCATAGCGGTGACATTGATAGAGATCGACGTAATCGGTTCTCAAGCGTTGAAGTGAGGCATCGATCTGTTTACGAATTTGAGCCGCAGATAAGCCTTTATCTGTATCAGACATGGGAAAGTAAACTTTGGTCGCCAGAACGTAAGAAGAGCGATCGATTTCTTGCAGCACTTCTCCTAAAAATGATTCTGCTGCTCCGCGTGCATAGACATTAGCGGTATCGATAAAGTTAATGCCAACATCAAAGGCTTTACGCACGCAAGCTTCTGCATTTTGTCGTTCAACGCCGCCGCCGTAAGTCAGCCAAGATCCTAAAATAATTTCTGAAACATTGAGATCACTATCTCCCAGTTTGCGATATTTCATAGCTGTGCCCTCTTCATCAAACCGAATCATCTTAGAAGGCATTTTCTTTTACCTCCTCTATCGGATGGTCAGTCTACCCAATTTTCAATTCTTAAGCCCGGAAATTGACGGAAATGTCTTACATTACGAGTCACTAATATGGCTCGATTCGCAAGAGTAATATTTGTGTTGAGTACGATCGTGATTTGCAAGATTCACAAGTCGTGAGAGGGAATACCGGGTTGACTGACAGAAAATAACGCCAAAAATATGAAACGATTGAAGATAGTCCATTTCAGCATCGGCAATGTTTGAAAGCTTTTTACCGTCCGAAGTCTCCCAACTCACCGAAGAAACCTCGATCGCTTTAGCTCGTCAAATTCGGCGCGCTCCCATTCCCACTTCGATCAGTGCAGAACCCATTGAAACCGCATACGTGCATCAAGGCGAAGGTGGAATCCCTATTCTTTTACTCCACGGCTTCGATAGTTCAGTGTTTGAATTTCGGCGATTGCTGCCTCAACTCGCAAGTCAGCATGAGACTTGGATGGTTGATCTACTAGGATTTGGGTTTACCGATCGACCAATCAATGTGCTATTTAGTCCCGAAGCGATTAAAAAACACCTTTACGATTTTTGGCAAGCGAAAATCAATCAACCTGTCATTCTTGTAGGCGCATCCATGGGAGGAGCAGCGGCGATCGACTTTGCTTTAACCTATCCTGAAACCGTTGCCAAACTGGTCTTACTTGATAGTGCAGGTTTCGCGGCTGGCCCTGCGATCGCGAAATTTCTCATTCCACCGCTAGGCTATCTTGCAACCGAATTTCTTAGAAAGCCGAATGTCCGACGTAGTGTGAGTTTGAAAGCCTATTCTGACTCAAGCTTTGTCTCAGAAGATGCTGAACTCTGTGCCGCACTGCATTTAAAACTTTCGCGCTGGAATGAAGCTCTCATTGCTTTTACTCAAAGCGGAGGCTATAACTTCTTAAGGGATAAAATCGCTCAAATCGCTTGCCCTACCTTAATTCTATGGGGGGATTTCGATCGGATTTTAGGCACAAAAGATGCCGCACGATTTGAAAGCGCGATCGCGAATAGCAAACTCATCTGGATCAAACAATGCGGACATGTTCCTCACCTTGAGAAACCAGAAATCACTGCCAAACATATCCTTGAATTTGTGGCGTAATCGAAAGTGGCATAAGCAGATCATCTCTGCAAAGCGTTAGCTATCACAATCAAGCCACAAGCTTTGAAGGTATAAAGCCATGTCTGCATATCTCAGTTTCGGCTTCTCGATCATTGCCCTCGTTTTGCTCTGTTTTGCTGGATTGCAATGGCTGAATATTCCAACGGGAAGCTTTCTCGATTGGGTGATTGGCGTTGCAATTTTTGGCTGGTTAATCGTCATCGTAACGGTTCCATGGAATATTCACTTTGCTGCTAGAGAAGCGATCGTCGAAGCAGAACTCTCAACGGATGAAGGCATCACTATAGACCCAAATCAAATCGGATATCTCAGACAAGTTCAATCTCGATCGCTCTGGGTGGTGCTGATTTTACATGGTCTTTCTGCGATCTCATTGTACGGACTCGCGATCGCGCAAATTACTCCTGTCGGCTATATCGGTTCCGGTGCAGCATTACTTTTAACCGGATTACGTCCTGCGATTCAAACCTATCGTTACTTTGCTTTCCGAATCGCAACACTGCGTCAACAGTTCAAATATCCGCGTGAAGATGTCTTCGAGCTTCGTAACCGTGTCATTGAACTAGAAAATGCAACCCGAAGCACAGAAGCCCAACTCGATGCCGAAAATCCTAGCTCCTGGGTTGCAACGCACCAGCGAGAAATGCTAGCGCTACGTCAGGATTTGACTCGCCTCGCTTCTTTACAAGAAGATGCACGATCGACCAATCAAGCAGAGCATGAACGCCTCTCCCGCGAAGCCCGACAAGCGATCGCGCAAATTACAGCCGACGGACAATTTCTAGAACATGCGCGAGAGATTATTCGCTTCTTCAAATCCGCATAATCCCGAATCGATTTGTGAACGCTCTAGATCCTCCGCCCCTTTTACCGAAGCGAATTTCTCCTCACCTATACCACACTAAAATTCCGACTCGTAAACTCTTTCTGCCCGTCCAGACTCTTCTGATTCGTCAGATTCGCCATTACGGTAATATTTCCTCCATCACTCAAATCGTCCGAATACACCAATCGACTAATGCCCAACGTTGTATTGAAATATACAAACACACCCGCATCTGAAGTAATCGCATTGTTATTTGCGATCGCTTTTGCTGCTGCTGCTGCATTCGCAAATCCATCTTGAAGAACAATCACATTGCGATTGCCAAAGATTTGACTGGATAGACCACTTTGGAATTGAATATCCCCAAGTCCAAGGTCAGAGAACAATGCAAACTGATCCTCACCTACATTGAAATCGAGAATCAAATCCGGCGGCAGATTGTTCACATTGATCCCCGTTGCCACATTCTGAACTGGAACGCCTCCAGAGATTGCTAGCTTGTCAAACGCAAAGCGATCGAATCCATCGCCGCCTGTCAAAGTGTCCTGACCTTGATCGCCCTGTACCCAATCATCTCCCTTGCCTGCATCGATCGTGTCATTGCCCAAACCGCCTCGCACTCGATCACTGCCGCCGAAAGTTTTCACAATGTCATTGCCGCCTTGAGCATTGATCACATCTGCCGAATGATCAAAGCCCTCAATCGGATTGTCCAAATCATTTGCAAACGTAACCGTGTTGCGGTTAAAAATCCGATTCTGCGTCGAGTCACGATCGAGAACATCAAAGCTATCTCGAATCTTGGTGTCCCCATCAAACAAGATGTTTCCGACATCGACCGCCGCCCCCGTCGATCGACGCAGATTGTCTAGATTCTCTAAAGAAAAATTCTTCAAAACCACCGTCGGAGCATCCTTCACCCCTGCAAAAGTAATCTTGAGATCACTTCCTTCCTGCGTCAACTTCATGTTTGTTGCGCTCAATCCTGCGCCCTCAAATTTCAGCGTATCCACTTCAGCTAGCACTTCTTTGGCAGGATTCACCCCTCGACCCACACCCCCAAAATCTGCGATCGTTTTCGTTCCATCTCCCAGCCGGATGACAAATTGATCCTGTCCTCCGTTTCCAGTGAACAGATCGTCGCCTCTACTCGCCGCAAACACATCATTGCCTTTGCTGCCTGTCGTCGTATCATTGCCGTCCGTAGTCAAAGTCGAAGCACTGTTTGGTTGAGATGCGATATTCGCTAGCAACGGATTTTTGACGATGCCATAGCTAGTAACGTCGGTCGAGAGCAGTTGAGAGGAATGAGGATTCTGACTTTGAAAGTTCATAGAGTAAAGTCCTTGTCGCGTTAATTTTAGAGACTGAGGACTTACACGACGGGAAAAAACGAATTATGCAAGCCCAACGCATCGGACTTGCATAATTTTTTTCAATCTTCTTAATTTTGCGATCGAAAGCGTTAATCCACTTCTTCGGTCTTATTGGGTTGTTCGCGTTGAAAGAAGGGTCGAGTGAGCGTTTTCAAGGTCACTGGTTCTTGTTCGCGGCGGCGTTTGCGCTGTTGCAGTGCCGAATTAACCCGACGACGCTGGCGCGATCGCGCAATATTTTCTACCCCATCGTCATGGACTCGTCTGCGAGTGGGTTCGATGTTTTCGTCTTTCGAGAGCCACCAATCGACGATAAATCCACTTGCTGTACCGCCGACCGCACCCAAGGCGATACTAAATAACGCCGGGTAGCCGAGCGCATAGAGACTGATCAGAAATAACAGCCAAATCTGAAGCCCAACGGCAAAGCCCTTCGATACTGGTTCCCCTTTCGTCGCCACGATCGTTGATTCCTAAGTTTCTTTAATGAGGGTACAGGCAAATGCGCGTGGTTGAGCGCTTCTAATTCTACTCATTATGACGATATTCTAAGACTTCTGAGAAAAAAGTCTAGAATCTATCTCGATCCTCAGTCAGTGGTTTTCTCCAGCATTCTCTGTGCGATCTGTACAGATGGCGGTTGACCATACTGCATTTTCAAATTCTGCAAAGCTCGATTCGCGGCTTTCATTACACTCCCGGATGGACTCACAAGCGCTTTTTCTAAATAGGGCAAAACTTCGCGCGATCGAATCATTCCCAATGACTGAACCGCATATAACCGAACTTTGAGATCAGAATCATTCGTCAATTTGCCCAGCACCGGAATCGATCGTTCAACGTCTGCCCGTACTGGATGAGCGCCGACAATCTCACCTAATGAGGTGGCAACATGACTCCGCACAATCGGATCGGCGTGCGCCGAATACCGCATCAGCTTCGAGACATGCTTCAAGTCTTTAGAACTTCCCCAACTGAGAATATCCTGAGTCAGCGCTTCAACTGTCTCGTCATTTGGGCGTTTTGGGTCTTGAATCGTCGGCGGAATTGTAAATGTCGCCAGTTCTGTTCTGGGTTCAAATACTTCTTGACGTTGAGCGTTCTGAATCTCAGGCGGGAGAATGACTTCAGCCGTTTCATTTCTGGGTTCAATTTCTGCCTCAGCCACGGCGACGATCGCTTCCGTTTTGGAGATTGGCTCACTGACAGGTTCAATCACAGGCTCTGATTCGACAGGTTCAGAAAGTCGGGTCGCGGGTTCGGCGGATTGTTCAAGCGTATCCGGTTCAGCAATGAATGCGCTAGGAACCTCAGTGGCGACAGGTTTAGCGGTCTCTGATGCGGGTGGCTCTGGGATAATCGGTTTTGTCACAGTGGGCTGACTCAGTTCGATCGAATCTTCCTTTGTAGATTTTTCATACCGAGAAACGCCAAAAATTACGCCGCTAATCACTGCCATAAACGCCGCGATCGCCATTAAACTCTGAACCATAGCTCCAATCCTTGCAATTCAGCCTTAATATTTTGTCTTATAGATGCGCGATCGCTGGATTTTTTAATATGTCTGAATGGTTAGAAAATACGGTTCAAGTCGAAGTCGAACAACCGATCGATCGAGTCTGGCAACTTTGGGCAGATTTGGAACAGTTACCGAATTGGATGAATTGGATTACTTCGGTGAAAGTTTTAGAAGGTCAGCCAGAGTTGTCACGCTGGACACTTACAACCGCCGGATTGCAATTTAGCTGGCAGTCGAAGATTACTAAACAAATTCCAAATCAAATTATTCAATGGGAGTCGATCAATGGGTTGCCCAATCGAGGGGCGATTCGTTTTTACGATCGCAAAGACAATACGATCGTAAAAATGACGATCTCTTATGCCGTCCCTGACCTGCTTGCAAAGGTGATGAATACGCCGTTTATTGGTCGGTTTGTGGAGGGGACGATTCAGGCAGACCTCGATCGATTTCGAGAGTATGCGATGCGTTAGCCGCGATTGCGCTCTAAAAGAATCATCATCATCAAGCTCATGAGAATTTGAGTTTGCTCTCGATCGTTGATTTGATCGATTTGTTGAATGATGAATTTGCGCGACCAAAAGGTTGGACGTTTGCAGAGTTTCATCACAATGCTTCCATTGGAACGTTTTACTAAGTAGGTCGGGTTAAATAGATAGCCTGTAAAGAAGTCCCCAAACGGCAAATTTGATAGCAAAGAGTCGATGACTTTGATCCAGGGGTTTTCTTCTTCGATCGTGAAGACGACTTGATCGCCATCGAAGATATCAAAGTGTGCTTTCCAGAGCGATCTCAATCCGCGACGCTTAACGGCTCCGATGACCATCCCGCTTGGATCTGAGAAATTGTAACGAGCAGAAAAATCGATAATCCGATCGGCTTTAATCGTGAACAGTTCTTGCGATCGATTGGCATCGCCGAAGACGTTGATCACTTCTTTGAGTCGGAAGAGTTGTTGACGCACATAGAACAAGGGAGCACCTTGAGCATCTGCGATCGTCATTTGGGGAGTCAATGACCAGAATTTGAAAGTCAGTTCTAATGGATATTGCATATTCAACCTATTGAGAAGATCGCTCTTAGTGTCCCCAAAATTGACTCGGATTTTGAAAAGAGCGATCGCATGACAAACTCAAAAACGCAATGAGAGCATTACTCTAACGTCGGAACCTCCACTTCTACGGTCATTCCAGCATGTCGTAACCGCTGCACCAGAACATCACCTAACCCAGTCGCTGGAGTCAGAATGCCTCCTCGCGTCTGCCCTCCAGGTAGCTCAACTGTATGAAGCGCCAGACTCAAAGCTGCCTCACACAAGAATTTGACCGTCGCACGGTTGCCAGGGTCGCCTTGATCTCGAATCAGTCCTCGTACCTTGTGTCTATCGCCCGCAGTCCCAATCAGTTCACAAGAGAACCACCCCTCATTCATTGTTTGCTCAGAGGGTCCGCTTCCGGGTTGAGGCAAGATCGGTTGTAACAACGATCTCACTTGAGGCTGTTGCACCGCTCCTATAAATAGAGCTAATCCTGCGGTCATGCCCGCTGCTTTCAGTCCTGCCAGTGGCTCCTCAACCTTGAGATATTCCTGATAGGTAAAATCGGCTCCATACGATTCCTGCCAGTCTTCAAACAAGGCAGCACTCCGCCGCACAATTCGAGTATTCACGGCTCCCATAAAGAAAGGTGCAATCCAGGCGTTGAGATCTGGATCGAACGATGGCAGTTGTGGATCACGATTACGATCGAGTTCAGCTTGAGTGTGGTTCCCGATTGGATTCAGCAGGAAGGGTTCATTCATCTGTGCTAATCCTTGTGAATCATACAGATTAAACGCGGATGCAAGCGTTCCACCATTGAATCCCCCTGCTGCTTGGAAATAGGCTTTTACTTGTTTGCAAGGTATCCCCAATTCTTGTGAGCGACGAACGATCAAGTAAGTGCCGAGGTCAGACGGAACAGAATCAAAGCCACAACAAGGAATGATGCGTGTACCGTCGGTTGCTGCTTGCTCGTGATGGCGATCGATCAACGCTCTGACCCAAGGCGTTTCTCCAGTGATATCGACGTAATGCGTTTTGAACCGGACACAGGCATCGACGAGGGCATTGCCATAGAGCGCAAACGGTCCAGCAGTAGTGAGGATAACTCGGGTTTGAGCCACGATCGCATCAATTTCCTGCTGATCCTGACTGTCTGCAACCAGCACATCCACCGTTACACCCACTTCGTCCCGAACCGCTTCTAATCTCTGGCGATTTCGTCCAGCGATCGCCCATCGCACTTGCTCAGGAGCGGTATGGTTGGCAAAATATTGCACTGTTTGTTTGCCAACAAACCCACTTGCACCGTAGAGAACAACATCATAGGAACGCTCAGACATAGTAGAAGGACTCCAAATTTAGGCAATTTTGCAGGATCAATTGCACTTTGTTTATCAGCACGATCGCACTTAATAACCAAAGATAGAAGCGTACTAGGAGGAAAGCGGGTAAATCATGCGTATTGAGCAAGATGTCATCGAAACGCTGAGAATTCTGCTTTACTGCTTCGGTGATTTGGATCGGGTTAGGGCGGTAGTCCGAATCTCTGCAAAGTCTTTTCCTTATCTACAATAACGTTATCGCGATCGACACAAAGAGGGGGAACGCAATGCAACCGACCAATTCTGAAAAATTTACCGAAAAAGTCTGGGAAGCAATTATTCGGACTCAGGAAATTGTGAAACAGGCGCAGCAACAGCAGATCGAAACTGAGCATCTGATGAAGGCTCTGTTAGAGCAAGATGGCTTAGCGATCAGCATCTTCAATAAGCTGGCTGTCCCGGTCGATCGAGTGCGCGATCGTACAGAAGAATTTATTCGTCGTCAGCCGAAAGTTTCGGGCAGTGGAACCTCGGTATACTGGGGACGCAGTGCAGATGCACTTCTCGATCGAGCCGAAGAGGTTCGCAAACAATTCGACGACAGTTTCATCTCGATCGAACATCTTCTACTCGGTTATGCTCAAGATGCTCGATTTGGGAAAGGATTGCTGTCAGAATTTAGAATCGACGAAGCAAAATTAAGAACCGCGATCGAACAAGTCCGGGGTAATCAAAAAGTGACCGATCAAACTCCTGAAAATAAATACGAATCGCTCGAAAAATATGGACGCGATTTGACGCAGTATGCGCGTGAAGGCAAACTCGATCCGGTGATCGGACGAGATGATGAAATTCGCCGCACGATCCAGATCCTCTCGCGTCGGACGAAGAACAATCCGGTTTTGATCGGAGAACCAGGTGTTGGTAAAACTGCGATCGCGGAAGGTCTAGCACAACGAATTCTCAGTGGAGATGTGCCGCAATCGCTGAAAGACCGCAAATTAATTGCGCTTGACATGGGTGCATTAATTGCAGGTGCAAAATATCGAGGCGAATTTGAGGAACGGCTCAAAGCAGTCCTGAAAGAAGTCACCGATTCTCGCGGCAATATCATTCTCTTTATTGACGAAATTCATACAGTTGTCGGTGCAGGTGCAACTCAAGGCGCAATGGATGCCGGAAACTTACTTAAGCCAATGCTTGCAAGAGGTGAATTGCGCTGTATTGGTGCGACAACTTTGGATGAATATCGCAAGTACATTGAGAAAGATGCAGCACTTGAGCGGCGATTCCAGCAAGTCTTTGTCGATCAGCCAACGGTTGAAGATACGATCTCGATTCTGCGCGGGTTGAAAGAACGCTATGAAGTTCACCACGGGGTTAAAATTTCTGACTCTGCGTTAGTTGCTGCTGCGACCCTTTCGACTCGATATATTAGCGATCGTTTCTTACCGGATAAAGCGATCGACCTTGTAGACGAAGCGGCAGCCAAGCTCAAGATGGAGATTACTTCTAAGCCAGAAGAGCTAGATGAAGTCGATCGTAAGATTCTTCAGCTTGAGATGGAACGACTTTCGCTGCAAAAAGAGAACGATGCTGCTTCTCGCGATCGTTTAGAACGCATTGAGCGCGAACTCGCTGATTTCAAGGAAGATCAGTCGAAATTGAATGCCCAATGGCAAGCCGAAAAAGGTGTAATTACTGAGCTTCAGAAGCTCAAGGAAGAAATCGATCGCGTCAATCTCGAAGTTCAACAAGCTGAGCGCGACTATGATCTCAACCGGGCTGCTGAACTGAAGTACGGCAAGCTCAATGAACTAAATCGCAAAGTCGAAGAAACCGAATCACAACTGTCTCAAACTCAGAAATCGGGTACGATGCTCCTACGCGAAGAAGTAACCGAATCCGACATTGCCGAAATCATCTCTAAATGGACTGGCATTCCAGTCAGTAAGCTCGTCGAATCTGAGATGCAAAAGCTCTTGCAGCTTGAAGATGTCTTACATCAGCGGGTGATCGGACAAGATGAAGCGGTGAGCGCGGTTTCGGATGCGATTCAGCGATCGAGAGCCGGACTTTCTGACCCGAATCGTCCGACTGCTAGCTTCATTTTCTTAGGTCCAACGGGTGTCGGTAAAACTGAGCTAGCAAAAGCTCTTGCTAGCTTCTTGTTTGATGCTGAAGATGCCATGGTTCGGATTGATATGTCTGAGTATATGGAGAAGCATTCTGTCTCTCGTTTAATTGGTGCGCCTCCTGGCTATGTAGGCTATGAAGAAGGCGGACAATTGACTGAAGCAGTTCGCCGTCGTCCATATTCTGTGATCTTGTTTGATGAAATTGAGAAAGCACATCCTGACGTGTTCAATGTGATGCTGCAAATTCTCGATGATGGTCGTGTGACGGATTCGCAAGGTCGCACGGTAGACTTCAAGAACGCAATCATCATCATGACCTCGAACATTGGTTCACAGTACATTTTTGAATATGGGGGTAATGACGATCGATACGAAGAGATGCGATCGAGAGTCATGGAAGCGATGCGATCGAACTTCCGTCCTGAGTTCTTGAACCGGATTGATGAGATTATCATTTTCCACAGTCTGCAAAAGGCTCAACTGCGCGAGATCGTCAAGATTCAAACGCAGCGCTTAGAAGGTCGCCTAGCAGAACGCAAGATGTCTCTGAAGCTTTCGGAGGCTGCACTTGATTTCCTAGCTGAAGTCGGATTCGATCCCGTGTATGGGGCGCGTCCGTTGAAGCGGGCGATTCAGAGAGAACTGGAAACGACGATCGCGAAAGAGATCTTGCGTAGCAACTTTACTGAAGGCGATACGATCTTTGTCGATGTCGGTGAGACGGAGCGATTGGAGTTCAAACGCTTGCCCTCGGAAGTGTTGACAACGCAATAGATCATTTCTAGCTGGGGAGATCAATTCTCCCCTTTTTTGGGTTGTGTCGCACTAGCAGTAATGGAGCCGCGCTTTTCATGCTTACGAGTGCTGCAAAGCTTACAGCGGTAATGGGCTGATGACGGTGAGCGAGTATGCGGAGTTGGTAGGGAAGGGGCAGACACGAATCAGTGAGTTGCTGAATGCTACATCGGTAAGAGAGAGTATCGCCACAGTAGAAAGAAGGGACTGAGCGCGATCGCATACCAGAAAATCAGACAGCATCTAAGAAATGTTGCGGTGATGGCGTTACCTATTTTTCTGCCGAATATCGTTCTCAGCACATCTTTAATGGGTGTGATGAGTTTTCTGTGAGTGAAGCGATTCATCGGCAGCAAATCTAAAACTGGGATTTCGTACCCTTTACAGTTTTTGAAATCAACGCGCTTATAGCTGAGATGTTCTACATCATGCGCCTTTAGAAGCGGGAAAATCACGTCTTGCCCAAATAACAGATTCAGAGCGATCTTGCGCCTTAATGATTGCTTCCAACCCTTTGAATTGATGTACTGCCGATACTCGTTTGAAAGATACTTCATTAGGTTTGACTCTTGAGGTGAACCCGCTTACCGGGTTCGGCAAGTGGGCAAGCTGCGGGAATTCCTTATGCCGCGCTCGTATTATTCTGCACAAGATACCCTGCTTGAATAACACGCCTGATCGCGATCGATAAATCCTGATACTTCAACTCAGAATCCAAACCAAGCAAAGCGCATCGCCGCTCACTACAACGAATAACCTCGTCCAGCTATCGAGGATCGCCGCATTTCTGTTCTTCAGCAGTGACCCGTTTTGAAATTACGCCCTTCCCGGTTGAAATCCTCACTTCGACTAACTAGCTTCGGAAGTTTCGACTTTTCCCATTGCTGCCAATATTCAGCTTCGACTAAATCGATTTTTGCAAACTCCTGTGCGATCGTTCTTGAACTGGATGCCGTCTGCTCGAATGGAACGGCTTTTTTATTTTGGGGAGCGCGATCGCGCTTGATACAACTGAACTTTAGTACGCGCGTCCACAACTTGCAGTGTGATTTTATCAGTACGAGTTGTGGACGCAGCAAGTAAAAATGGCGGTATCAGTCTCGATATTCATGGCTTTCTAATGGGGTTTCTCTTAAAAAGCTGCGAATACGCTTTGATATCGCGCATCACTTATTCAGTTGTGTTTTAGTTTGGGGGGAATTTGGGGGAGTCCCAAACCTTAAATCCTGAAACCGAATGCCAGGAACGAGACTTGAACTCGTGACACGAGGATTTTCAGTCCTCTGCTCTACCAACTGAGCTATCCCGGCGGGTTGCTTTTTTAGCGCTTAATTAAAGTAACAAAAGAATCGTAACTTTGCAAGCGAATTTCTCAGAAATCTCAATCGCGATCGCGCACCTAAACACAAAGCGTCCAATCAGATTCAACTTGGACACAATAAACTACTCGTCCAAATTAGTATTGCAGCGGTTACCCTGATAGAGTATGTAGCGACTTCTGTTGAAATCAAATTATGACTCGCCGACGTTCTACCCCTTGGATACACCGTGCTGCTCGCCCGCTGATTGGCGCGATCGCAGGGTTGGGCATCCTCAACACGGGCTATATCACCTTTAATAAATTATTGAGTACCGCCGTCGCCTGCCCTACAGGTGGATGTGAGCGGGTTCTAGAAAGCCCCTACGCTAATCTATTTGGGTTACCCCTTTCTCTATATGGGCTACTGGCATACATCGTGATGGCAAGCTTAGCGATCGCTCCTCTGCTGATTAACCCAGAAGAAAAGAAATCGCTCCGAACCAGCCTAGAAAATAACACTTGGTTGCTGATGTTCGCGCTGGCAACTGGAATGCTGCTGTTTAGCGGCTATTTGATGTACATCATGTTCTCTAAGTTTGTTGCACCCTTTGGGGTGGATGGACTTTGTTACTTCTGTATTGCCTCTGCCACATTTGCAACCTTGATGTTTGTGCTGACCCTGATTGGACGGGATTGGAATGATCGAGGTCAACTCTTTTTCTTGGGGACGATCGTGGCAATGGTGACTTTGATTGGTTCGATCGTCTGGGGTGCTTCTGTTGGTCAAGCGCCAGTGACCGCTGCAACGATTACGGATTCACAAGGAACCCCGTATTTTGTCGTTGAGAATACGTCTGGCGATGCAGAACTTCAATTGGCGCGGCACTTGAAGCAAACGGGCGCAGTGATGTACGGTGCTTACACTTGCCCTCACTGCTGTGATCAAAAAGAATTTTTTGGGCAGGAAGCTATGTCTGAGTTTACGTATGTCGAATGCCTCCCCGGCGGCAAAAATGCTCAAATTGAAGCCTGCCAAACTGCATTGGCTGAAGCTAGTCAGCAGTTTGGACAGCCCGCAGGCTACCCGACTTGGAAAGTGAACGGGAAGTATTATTCGGGACGGCAAACGCTGCAACAACTGGCGACCGCTTCAGGCTACACAGGACCGCAAAACTTCAAGAATGCCTTCAAGAATTGCGCTCAGCCGTAAATTGTAGGACTTGGTTGAGTTTGCCGCTGCGGTAGCCTTCGAGATCGAGGGTGACATAGAGAAATCCTAAGGATTGAAAGGCTGTCACTAAAGTCGGGAGATCCGTTTGAATCACAAATTCTTTTACCTGGTCTGGCATGACTTCAATCCGAGCAGTGTCTCCCTGCGATCGCACCCTGATATTCGACCAACCAAGTTTTCTTAAATACACTTCAGCCCGTCCAACTCGTTGCAGTTTCGCGATCGTAATTTCCTCACCATAGGGAAAGCGCGAACTCAAGCAGGGTTGGGCGGGTTTGTCCCAGTAGGGCAAGCCGAGGTGTTTCGCGATCGATCTCACTTCGAGTTTTGTGATGCCAATTTCAGCTAAAGGCGATCGCGCTCCGCGTTCTTTTGCGGCTTGAATTCCAGGACGATAATCATGCAGATCATCCGCATTTACGCCATCAATCACATAGGGATAGCCCCATGCGAGCGCGAGGGGTTTTAAGGTGTCGTGCAGTTCGCTTTTGCAGAAATAACAGCGATTTACCGGATTTGAGGCGTAGTTGGGATTGTCTAACTCGTGAGTTTGAACAATTTTGTGCAAAATGCCAATTTCTGCGGCTTGAATGCGGGCATCTTCGAGATCTTCTGGAAGAAGAGAGGGAGATTCGGCAGTCACCGCGATCGCACGGTTCCCCAAGACATCAAAGGCAACTTTTGCCACAAGGGTACTGTCGATCCCGCCTGAATAGGCAATTAAGGCTTGATCCATCTCGATGAACAGTGTTTTTAACCGATCTAATTTCTCGGACATCTTGCGGCTCAGTTAGGGATACTCTGGTTATGCCATAAAAAAGGCAGGCATTGCCGCCTGCTTTTTTTCGAGAATTTATGGGTTCAAAAAACGAATTAGTCGTCGTAGACACGGCACTCTAGTGCATCCGGATTATCGTCACAATACTTTTCAAAGTTGTTTTTCGGCTTGCTTTGGCGTTGGTGAGCCGCTTCTGCTTGCAATTCTTCAACGGCATCCCAGGCGGCAGCACACTCAGCCGAGTTGGCACCGTTGATGTCACACTCTTTGCGGGCATTCACACGCTCGACTTCAATTTTGTTTTCAATTTCGCTCATTGTTAGGATTCCGTCCTCTTTATTCAAATCAAAACACGCAGGCAAGAGAGAGTAGACGTTAGACCTGGACTGCACTCAGGACAATTGAGAACGGTTGACAGGGCTATCCAGCATAAAAGTGTAGACCATTCAGATTTTCTGATCTGCTACCTAGAAAACATTCTAGTGAGCGTACACTCATGCTTTATGTGCATATATTAACCCGTGTTGTTTCCCCTTGGCGACTCTACCTCAGGTGCGGTCTTCCGATCTGGGAGTTTTTTAAGCTGTCAACCGTGGTCTACACTAGAATTATTGCGAATTTTCTCAGGAGAGCGATCGCGTATGACCAAATCTCGCAAATCACCGATGCGGTGGGCAAGTGCTTTGTCAACCCGCCCATTTCTAGAATCTGCGGTGGAAGAAGTTGTGTCTCAAGCACTAGCGACGCTACAAGATTCGGCTGATTTGGGAATGATTTTTATCTCATCTGCGTTTGCCAGTGAGTATTCTCGATTGTTGCCCTTATTTCGAGAGAAGTTGCCGGGTGTGCCGCTGATTGGATGCAGTGGGGGGGGTATTGTTGGGATGACGCAGCGGGGAAAGGCGCGTGAAGTTGAGGGAGAGCCTTCGCTAAGTTTGATGCTGGCACATTTGCCGGGAGTGAAGGTGCAGCCGTTTTATATTTCGGCTGAAGATTTGCCGGATTTGGATAGTCCACCGGATACCTGGACGAATTTAATTGGGGTTCCGATGTCGGAGTCGCCGAGTTTTGTGCTGCTGGCAGATTTACAGCGGGTGAATGATTTGCTGCAAGGGCTGGATTTTGCCTATCCGGGTGCGCCGAAGGTTGGGGGATTGGCAAGTTCGGGGATATTGGGGGGATCGACGGGATTGTTTGGCGATCGTTTTTATCGAGAAGGGGCGGTGGGAGTAGCGCTCAGCGGCAATATTGTGATGGAGACGATCGTGGCGCAGGGATGTCGTCCGATTGGTAAGCCGTACTGGGTGATGGAAGGAGAGCGTAATATTCTGCTGGCGATGCAGGAAGATGATGGCTCGGGATTGCCGTCTGAACCTTGTGGAGTGAAGCGATCACCGCTGGAGCAGTTGCAAGAACTGGTGCAGGGACTGAGTGAAGAGGATCAGCGATTGGCTCAGCAGAATCATATTTTTGTTGGAGTTGTGCAGAACGGATTTAAGCAGACGTTGGAGCCTGGAGATTTTTTGATTCGGAATTTGTTGGGGGTTGATCCGCGAGTCGGGGCGATCGCGATTGGAGATTTGATTCGATCGGGGCAGCGGATTCAGTTTCATTTGCGAGATGCTGAAACTTCGGCGGAGGATTTGGATTTGCTGCTGCGGCGATATGTGCAGGCGAGTTCGGCTCAACCGAGTCCGTCCGGTGCTTTAATGTTTTCCTGTCTGGGACGGGGAGAGGGATTGTATGGAGAGCCAAATTTTGATTCGCAATTGGTGAGCGAGTATTTGCATGAAATTGCGATCGCGGGATTTTTCTGCGGAGGTGAGATTGGTCCGGTGGGAGGCAGTACCTTTTTACATGGCTATACGTCGGTTTTTGGAATTTTTCGAGAGAAGGAATAGACTGTGGCGATCGTTCGAGTTCGAGAGCATGTCAATCCGCTGAGTCGGAGATATCAGACCCCAACTTCTCCACCAGATTGGAGTCAGGTGTTTGCAGATTTGTCCCGTCCGCTGCATTTAGATATTGGCTGTGGACGAGGTGTGTTTTTGCTCAAAATGGCAGAGCAGGAACCGGAGTGGAATTATTTGGGGTTAGAGATTCGCGAACCGATTGTAAAACAAGCCTTAGAATGGCGAGATGAAGCGAAGTTGAATAATCTGCACTATATTTTTTGCAATGTGAGCAATTCGCTGCACCCAATGCTAGCGTCATTCCCCAAAGGATCGTTAGCGCGAGTGTCGATTCAGTTTCCTGATCCCTGGTTTAAACGAAAGCATCAGAAGCGGCGGGTTGTCCAACCGGAGATGGTTTCGACTTTGGCAGAATTTATGAGTCCGGATGCGATCGTATTTTTGCAATCGGACATTTTGGATGTGGCAAAGCAAATGGTCGATCGATTTGCAGAGTCGCCGCATTTTATTCAAGACAGTTCAGAATGGTTAGCAGAAAATCCGATGCCCGTTCCCACTGAGCGAGAGTTAATGGTGCAGTTGTTTGGCGATCCGATTTATCGATCGATTTTCCGAAGGAGCGAACTGGAAATCCCGAATCAGGTTGTGTAGTCGAAATTAATCCCAAACATAGATTTTGGATGCACTACGCCCGATAATTCAAAGGGTGGGAATAAATGTTCCAGATC
>JALOOO010000290.1 GCA_025454375.1 Leptolyngbya sp. Prado105
GCCAAAGGAATAAAATCGATATTGATTCTCGATCGCCTCTTGATAGACCGCTAACAATCGCTCTCGTCCAATCAACGCACTTACGAGCATCAGCAAGCTAGACTTCGGCAAGTGAAAGTTCGTAATCATGCCATCCACAACCCGCCACTGATAGCCCGGATAGATAAACAAATTTGTCTTACCACAGTAAGGTTCAAGCTGTCCCGATTGAGAAGCCCCTTCGAGCGATCGCACAACCGTCGTCCCGACTGCAATCACTCGCCCGCCCCTCGCCTTCGTCTCCCGAATCTTCTCAACCGTCTCCGCCGAAACCTCAATCCATTCTCCGTGCATCTGATGTTGAGTAATATCTTCAACCTCGACAGGTCGAAATGTTCCAACCCCAACATGCAAAGTAATAAAAGCTCGATCGATGCCTTTGTGGTCTAAGCGCTCTAACAATTCATCTGTGAAGTGAAGTCCCGCAGTCGGCGCTGCAACGGCTCCTAAGCGATCGGCATAAACCGTCTGATAGCGATCGGCTTGGGCTTCAGTGTCGTGAATATAAGGCGGCAAGGGCACTTCGCCAAACTGATCAATCACCTCTAAAAGCGATCGCTGATCTGAGACTTCAAACTGTAAAATTCTGCCTCGCGTCTCTGGATCACTGGCTAAGATTTGTGCGCTAAGCTTTATTTCAGTCTGCGATCGGGGCGTAAAAGTGATGTGATTTCCGGGCTTTAAGCGTCGTCCCGGCTTCACGAGCGACAGCCATTGATTCTGCTGCTGCTCTTCGAGGAGCAAAATTTCTACCTCTGTCCCAGTCGATTTATGCCCGTGTAAGCGAGCCGGAATCACTTGGGTATTGTTTAACACAAGCAAGTCGCCCGGTTGGAGAATCTCCACCAGGTCACGAAACACCTGATGGCTGTGATCGCTCAGCGTCTCCAGCACAAGTAATCGCGCATGATCCCTTGGATTGGCGGGATTTTGGGCGATGCGGTCTTCAGGTAAATGGTAATCATAAGCCGAGAGAAGTTGATCAGCTTCCACAGTCTCAGTCCTATTGGTCTTTACGGGTGAGTGGTTAGTATTTTCTGATAATTTTGAGCGTTATAAATATTGAATTGTAAAAATGGGTGAGATTCCCTAACAAATATCGGGGGCTTCTCCCCTATATGAATCGGTCAACCTCGATCACAATAGAGAAGTAGCATTTGCTGAGTCTGTGTTCTATGGAATATCTTTACTCCCTCGCGAATGCCAGTCTAACCCTGAGAATTGTAGAACATCTACATCACTCAAAGTACCTGCCGCTCAGTTTCATGACTGTCATTCACCAAATTGATGGTTGGGTTGTGAGGGTGAAACTGGCTTATGCGCTCGACGAACAGACTGAAGGTGACTTTAAAGCGTTCCTGAATGAATTGGGCATTGTCTGTCATCCCAGTATCCGAATTCAAATGGTGCTGTGGGGTCTAGAAACGGGTCAATCCCCGATCGAAGTCATGCAGCGCTATCAAGTGGCGGTCGTATCGCATGGTAATCCCGATCGAGAAGAAATTGAAGAATTTCGCAAGCAGTTTGTACAAGGCTTAGGCTACTGTCCTGAGACACTGGCTTAACAAAAGGCATCACAAATGTAGTCTTGTAACGCGAATTGATTTTTGGTGAGGTGGGGGGAAGTCTTCGGATTTCCCCTTTTTCGTACCAGGGCGACATCGAAACGGCAGGGTAGGGTGGCGAGATCTGGGTGTTGCAGGAGAAAAAGTTGAGCGGCGATGATGATTTTTCGCTGTTTGGCAGAAGTAATGGCGAGTGTGCCATTATTGTCCCAGTTTCCTCGACTGCGGGTTTTGACTTCGACGAATGCCACGATCGAATCATTTGTCTGGATCACGAGATCGAGTTCGCCCGATCGACAGGTCCATTGTCTTGCCAGAATGATTGCGCCTTGGGTTTGAAGCCAGTGTGCGACGAAGTTTTCGCCGGATGTTCCAATCTCTGATGTCGAATTCGGCTGATCCACAGGTAGGATTTTAAAAATGTTCTCTTTCAACGTTCCCCGATTTTTCCGATGAGTTCTAAACGCTTAAAAGGTTTGGTTTGTGCAGTGGTCGTTCTGGTCACGACTTGGATCATGTTGGCTGCGCCTGTTTTCGCGCTGGACTACAACCGCGAATCTTTGGTCGGTGCGGATTTTTCCGGCAAGGATTTGACGGATTCAGAATTTACCAAGGCGAATATGCGCGAGAGTAATTTGAGCCATGCGAATCTCAAGGGCGTGCGGTTTTTTGCGACGAATTTAGAGCGTGCCAACTTAGAAGGGGCAAATTTGAGTTTCAGTACGCTCGATTCAGCCCGGTTGACTCGGGCAAATCTGAAGAATGCGAATTTGGAGGGAGCTTTTGCCTCGAACGCGAAGTTTGAACAGGCAATCATTGATGGGGCTGATTTTACGGATGTAGAACTGCGCCCGGATGTCCAGAAGCTATTATGTGAAGTGGCAAAAGGAACCAATCCGGTGACGGGGCGAGAGACCCGTGAGACGCTTTATTGTGATTAGGGTCATTTGGTGGTCAATCGCGCTCGGTTGAATCATTCTGTCGTATGCTAACCCTTTACTCTTCCTCTCATGCGCGTAATTGGTTTAATGAGCGGCACATCTGTCGATGGAATTGATGCCGCACTCGTTGATGTTTCCGGCTCGATCGACGATCTTCAAGCCCACCTCATCGCAGGCGAAACCTATCCCTACCCGTCAGAATTGCGCGATCGCATTCTCTCAGTCTGCGGAGGCGCATCGTTATCGATTGCCGAACTCGCTGAACTCGATGACGCGATCTCAGTTCAATTTGCCCAAGCCGCGCTGAAGATCCAAGCCAACCACAGACCTGCCGTGCTGATTGGGTCACATGGTCAAACCGTCTTTCATCGTCCTCCAAGCGATCGACTCGGATACAGCCTGCAACTAGGCAGAGGAGCCGCGATTGCCGCTCAGACTAAGATTGCAACCGTCAGTAATTTTCGCGCCGCAGATATCGCGATTGGGGGGCAAGGCGCACCCCTTGTTCCGCCGATTGATGCAGCATTACTCAGACATCCGATCGAGCATCGCTGTGTGCAAAACATCGGCGGCATTGGAAATGTGACGGACTTGCCTCCTGTGCAAACTGAATTTCCCATTCGAGGGTGGGACACTGGACCTGGAAACATGCTGATTGACCTCGCCGTACAGCGATTTTCAGATCACACCTATGACCAGGATGGAGCCTGGGCAGCCAGTGGTACGCCCGATTCTGAACTCGTCGATCGCTGGTTGCAACAAGACTTTTTTCAGCAACCTCCTCCCAAATCAACCGGACGAGAGCAGTTTGGCAAAGACTACCTGGAAGCTTGTCTCATCGATGCCTCTGGGTTAAGCCAAGCCGATATTCTGGCAACGCTCACCGAATTTACAGCAGCCTCGATCTCACACAGCTATCACCGATTTCTACCAAAATTGCCCGATCGGGTTCTCATCTGTGGCGGAGGCAGTCGCAACGCCTATCTAAAACAGCGGTTGCAAAGTTTACTCGGCGACAGCATCATTTCCACAACGGATGCAGTGGGCTTAAATGCCGACTTTAAAGAAGCGATCGCATTTGCAGTGCTGGCATACTGGCGATATTACGAGATCCCTGGTAATCTCCCGGAGGTCACAGGCGCACCGAAACCCGTCCTTCTAGGGGAAATTCACCACGTAGCTTAGAAGACCACGTGATAGCATGTGGAGCCATCGATCTAAGAACTCGCTGTGAACCATACGTTTTTAATGCAACCCGGACGTTGGACGCTCCAAGGCAATTGGCTAGAGCGCGAAGGACTTCCGATCGCGATGAAAGGCAGAATCTTAATTGCCTGGAGCCGTGACGACTGGTTCACGATGATTACCAAGCTGACCTTCCCGAATCAAGACCGTGAAGAAATCACCCTGCAATATCGAGGACGGTTAGACGCAGGCGATCGCTGCTACACCTTTGTGCTGCAACACAGCCAGCTTGGGCGAGTTGAAGGCGAAGGGTGGGTCGCGCCTGAGTCCTTGATCCAACGTCATTGGGTCTTAGGCGATCGCCAACAGCGACGCAGCAGTTTTGAAACACTCTATCGACTGAACGACGATCGCTATTATCTCTCCAGTACCAATCTGACTGGACATCACCTAAACAGCATGATGGAAGCCACATTAGAGCGTCAAACAGAGCAAAATACTTAAGTACAAGATCGCAGCATCATAAAGTTACTTCAAAGCAGCAGGTGTCCATACTGAAGGCATCTTGTTCATCGACTCCCCTTCCCTGCATGACTGACCCCAGAATTGGACAATTGCTTTCAAACCGCTACCAACTGATCAAATTGATCGGTCGGGGCGCAATGGGACAAGTATACAAAGCGGAAGATGTCCTACTTGGTGGGGTAATTGTCGCAGTCAAATTTCTTTCGCAAATGCTCCTGACTCGCAAAATGCGCGATCGCTTCCGCAGTGAAGCGCGAACCTGTGCCCTACTCAGTACGAAAAGTATGCACATTGTCCGGGTTATGGACTATGGCGTGGACGACCAAGAAGTGCCCTACTATGTGATGGAATATCTAGAGGGCAATAGTCTCAGTGAAGTGATCAGCGCTCAAAATCTACCGCTTCCTCGGTTTCTCAGTCTCGCTCGTCAAATCTGCGCAGGGCTGCAATGCGCCCATCAAGGGATTACGATCGACAGCACGACCTATCCAATTATCCATCGTGATATTAAACCGAGTAATATTCTCGTCATCCAAGATCCAGGATTCGGAGAACTCGTCAAGATTTTGGATTTTGGGATTTCCAAGCTGCTACAAAGTGATGCCAGTCAGACGACCTCCTACATGGGAACCCTGGCATACTCTTCACCCGAACAAATGGAAGGGCGTGAACTCGATTCGCGATCGGACATTTACAGCTTAGGCGTGCTGCTCTACGAAATGCTGAGCGGCAAAATGCCTCTGCAAGCTGATACGCATTCTTTTGGCGGTTGGTACAAAGCCCATCATTTTCAGCCTCCAGAAAACTTTGAATCAGTCAATCCTGCTGCCAAAGTTCCAAAGATGTTGGAATCTTTGGTCATGAGTTGTCTGGCAAAGTTGCCGCAAGACCGACCGGATACGATCGAAGAGATTCTGCGAGCGCTTGAACCTCTAGAACAGCGCTACAACGCCACTCGCCAAATTAGCCATCGGATTGGCGAAGCACTGCTGCGTCGCCCCGTTGTCACACCGCCTCGCCATGAGAATGATCTTTCGCCCGATGAAGCCTGTCAGCTTACGACCTGGCCTAAAAACAAACCCGTCGCGCAAATTGTCTTCCCGCATATTCTCGAAACCAAGCGCGAAACCTCTGCCACAATTTGGGTAATGCTGCCTCAACAAGAGATTGAGAATATTCAAATCGGCAAACTGTACAATCAATTCTTCAAAACATTCTTATGTATCCAATCGCCGCATCCAGTTGTGATGTGGGTGACAGCACTGTATAACCAACTGCAACACAAAGATGGCAATCCCCGTTGGCTCAAGTGTTTTCTTGACCTCAAGACAGAGCAAGGACAAAAACTCACTCGCCTCCTGATTGAGAAAGAAAACTACTACATCTTATTTTTTGCGATCGAAGATCCACATCACTGCGCCTATGTCATGCCGCTACAGACCACTGCAATGCAGCGATCTCAGTTGCTCGAATGGATGCTTGCGAGTCAAACTTGGACATCTGTTGGTAAAGCATCTGTCAGCAAAGACCTGCTCAAAAATGAATTTGAGAAAGCGAAACCAAAAATCATTGCTGATCTAGTCAACCGCGATTCACACGTTAAAGCGCTCTTGTCTTAACTCTCATGTTTTAAGCTCTCACTGCATTGGAAACAGTAAGA
>JALOOO010000291.1 GCA_025454375.1 Leptolyngbya sp. Prado105
GTCTGTATTGCAGGTGGAGTTTGGCACATCTTGACCAAGCCATTCGGCTGGGCGCGTCGTGCGTTCATCTGGTCAGGTGAAGCTTATCTCTCCTACAGTTTGGGTGCATTGTCCTTAATGGGCTTTATTGCTTCCATCTATGTTTGGTACAACAACACGGCGTACCCCAGTGAATTCTATGGTCCGACTGGTCCTGAAGCGTCTCAAGCACAAGCGATGACCTTCTTGATCCGCGACCAAAAGCTGGGTGCGAACGTGGGTTCTGCTCAAGGTCCGACAGGTCTGGGTAAATATCTAATGCGCTCTCCGACGGGTGAAATCATCTTCGGTGGTGAAACCATGCGCTTCTGGGATTTCCGTGGTCCTTGGTTGGAGCCTCTGCGCGGTCCGAACGGTCTTGACTTGAACAAAATCAAGAATGATATTCAGCCTTGGCAAGTTCGCCGTGCGGCTGAGTACATGACTCATGCTCCGTTGGGTTCGATCAATTCGGTGGGTGGTGTTGCAACGGAAATTAACTCGTTCAACTATGTCAACCCTCGTGCTTGGTTGGCAAGCTTCCACTTCATCATGGGCTTCTTCTTCTTGGTGGGTCACTTGTGGCACGCAGGTCGCGCACGCGCGGCTGTTGCTGGCTTCGAGAAAGGGATCAACCGTGAAACTGAACCTGTGTTGTCGATGCCGAACCTTGACTAATCTTTAGTCAGGTCTAATTCTTCAAGCCTCCGCTTCTGGCGGGGGCTTTTTGCATAGAATCTCTATCAAGTCGGATGTAAATTCATCGTCGATCGCTGTGGAATAGAACTATCCCACTTGAAACATTAGAAAAATGATTACCGTGTTTTTTTTAAGTACGATCGCTGCAATTTTAGGTGCGATCGTGTCTGCCACTCGTACCTATACAAAACTCAAGTTACAGCCGACCTCTGTTCAAGAAGCGACGGCAAAAGAATCGTCTCAACTTCAGCCTGATTTAGATTCAGAGCAGTCCATTCCGGTTGAGATGCCAGCTTACGATACGTCTGACATTGCAATTGTGCCTTTGATGCCGCAGTCTCAAGCTGAGATTCCATTGGCAACGTCGCTGAAGATTTCTGATGCAATTTCGCCAGCCGCGTCGATCGAATCTGATTCAGCACCCCCGCATCATGTCCGACCCGTGATTGAAGAAATTGGACACTTAGACCAGGTTGAGGAAACGCTCAATCATCTAGCTGGGAAAGTGTTCGATCCAGATCCGCTGATGCGATTAGCAGTTGCCGTTGAATTGGGAGAGCTAGCAAAACGAGGGGAAGCCGTCGATCGTGTCATTGCCCTCTTGAATGGACTGATGAAAGATACAGATTTAGAAGTTCGAGTCCAAGCGGGGACATCTCTGGCAATGATCCCCAATGCTCTGACTTAGTAACATTCGCAGGGCTGCTTTTGAGGTTGCAGACGCGCCAAGATTTGCTGTAACACAATTGCAGTCCAGTCAATATCTGCTTCAGTCGTGTGTCTTCCGATCGTCAGCCGAATTCCAGATTTAGCAACTCGATCGTCATATCCCATCGCCTGCAAAATTGTACTTGGGCGAAGCGTTCCACTACTACAGGCAGCACCCGCACTAATTCCAATTCCAGCTAAATTCATTTGTCGAACTAAGACTTTTCCGTTCAGGGTTTCACCATCCGCTTCAGGCAGGCAAAAACTAACATGATGCGGCAAACGGTGTACCCGATCACCCGTAACGGCTAAGCCAGAAACATTCGATAACGCATCAAATAATTGATCGCGCAGTCGGATTAATCGCGGGGTTTCGATCGAGAGTTCTTGGGCAATCAATTCAGCCGCGACTCCAAAACTTGCGATCGCAGGAAGCGCTTGAGTTCCCGATCGCAGTTTTCCTTCTTGTCCACCGCCATTTAGCAGCGGCAGGAGTTCTACACCGGGACGCACATAGAGCGCTCCAGCACCCTGTGCGCCGTAAATTTTGTGACTGGACAGTGAGAGTAAGTCGATCGGTAACTGCTGCACGTCGATCGGCAATCGTCCTGCAACTTGTACCGCATCCGTATGAAAAATTGCTCCATGTTCGCGGACGATCTGAGCGAGTTGCGCGATCGGTTGAAGGGTGCCGACCTCGCTTTGTCCATAGATGATCGAGACGAGAACTGTATTGGGTCGAAGCGCTTCTTTCAAATCGATGGGATTCACTTGTCCTAATCGATTGACGCGCAGACGGGTAATCTCCCAACCCCACTGTTCTAAGAGTCTTGCAGGCTCAGAAGTCGCAGAATGCTCGACACTGGAAATAATCATGTGCTGAGGCGTGCGGTACTTCTGTGCAATTCCCATTACAGCGAGATTATTGGACTCTGTTCCGCCCGCAGTAAAGAAAATTGACTCTTCCGTTGCATGAATCAGCCGCGCCACTTGCACCCGCGATCGCTCCAAAATCGTTGCTGCCCGTTGCCCCCACACATGCAAGCTCGACGGATTGCCCCATTGCTCGCTCAGCACTTGTTGCATTGCTGCGATCGCTTCGGGTCGCGTCGGTGTTGTTGCACTATAGTCAAGGTAAATTTGCATGAGTGGTGGTTGCGAAAGATGGGTACGCTACGGGTTGTTGTCGAGTAGCAGATGCTTTGACAGTAGCAAAGCCAATGTTGTGCAGGAATCTAGCTTGTGGTCAGACTTCATCACTTTATCCAGTTTAGTCTCTGCGCGCTCCTATTTGCGGGATGTCGGGCGGCTTCGTCGTCCGTTATTGTACGCCCGCTACCTCAAGACCCAAACATTCAAGTCTTTGCAAACCAAGCACCGACTTCTGAATATACTGAGCCTTATCGGAAAATGACAAGAGCAGGTGATAACTTAGAGCAGGTGATCATCGATACGATCGCGTCCGCGCAGTCAAGCATTGATGTCGCGGTTCAAGAGTTTCGTCTGCCAAATGTGGCAAAGGCATTGCGAGATCGATCGGAGGCTGGAGTTACGATTCGAGTCATTGTAGAAAATCAGTACGCTCGTCCTTATAGCAGTTATTCAGCCGCAGAAGTTGAGAAGTTACCGGAGCGCGAAAGATCAAGATATCAAGAGTCCAAAACGCTAATTGATCAAGACAACGATGGACAATTGAGCCAAGCTGAGATTCAGGAGTACGATGCGTTAGTGGTGTTAGATGGGGCGAAGATTCCTCGCATCGACGATCGAGCAGATGGCAGTCAAGGCAGTAATCTAATGCACCATAAGTTTATGGTAGTAGATGGCAAGACGACGATCGTGACTTCAGCAAATTTTACGATGTCGGATGTGCATGGGGATCTGGCTCGTCCGAGTAGTCGAGGCAATGCCAATAATTTGCTAAAAATCGAGAGTTCAGAAGTTGCACAAGCTTTTACAGAAGAATTTGAACTCATGTGGCGCGATCGTAAATTTGGCGTGAAAAAGCCGTTTCGACCAGCGAGACAGTTCAAAGTTGGAGTGAGTACCGTTGAGATTCAATTCTCACCAAATTCTAGAACAATTCCTTGGGAGCAAACGCCAAATGGCTTAATTGCGAAAACCCTTCAACGATCGACGCAAGCGATCGATTTAGCGCTATTTGTGTTCTCGGATCAAGATCTCGTTAATTCGATTGAAGGCAAATCAATTCGGGCATTGATCGAACCGAGCTTTATGTATCGACCCTATAGCGAAGGATTGGACATGTTAGGCATTGCGCTGAGTAATCAGTGTAAATGGGAATTGAACAATCGCCCGTGGCAAACTCCAATCAATACCGTTGGAGTGCCGCAACTTCCACTAGGAGACATGCTGCATCATAAGTTTGGCGTGATGGACGGGCATACCGTGATTACAGGGTCTCACAACTGGACACTTGCCGCGAATCGTGGAAATGATGAAACAGTCATCATCATTCGGAATCCAACTGTCGCTGCACATTTTCAGCGTGAATTCGATCAATTATATTCAAATGCTGTGCTGGGTATTCCCCCTGCGATTCAGCGCAAAGTTGATGCGCAGCAGAAACAATGTCCTCCACCGAGTCAATCTAGCAATGGATTAGTCAATCTCAACACGGCAACTCAAGCAGAACTAGAAGCATTACCCGGAATTGGTTCAGGTTTAGCAAAACGCATCATTCAAGCGCGTCCGATTCACTCCCTAGAAGATTTCGATCGCGTTCCAGGTGTGGGTCAAAAGTTACTAGAACAGTTGCGCGATCGAATTATCTGGTAACCTCAGGCAACTAAATCAGGAAACACCTCTTGCACTGCCGGATGAATCAAATGATGATTCTGCACATTTAATCCTTTTGCTAATGCAGCATCTCGATCGAGTGCGGATAATCCATAAGTTGCCAGCTTCAGCACATAGGGCAACGTACTATTATTCAAGGCTTGGGTTGCTGTCCAAGGAACTGCTCCAGGCATATTCGGAACACCATAATGCACGACACCTTCTTCAACATAGGTTGGAGCCGTATGTGAGGTGGGATGCAGCGTTTCGATACAGCCGCCTTGATCAACTGCAACATCAACGATGACGGAACCCGATCGCATTTTTTTCACCAATGCTCGCGAGACTAAAGTGGGTGCTTTTCGTCCTGGAATTAGCACTGAACCAATCAGTAAATCGGCTTGGGGAACGAGTTCTTCAATATGACTGGAATTGCTATAAAGTAGCTCAATGCGTGAACTGAAGATTGATTCTAAATACGATAATCGATCGACATTCACCTCTAGAATCGTCACCTGTGCGCCCATGCCGATCGCCATTCGCGCGGCTTCTGTACCGACAATTCCACCGCCCAAGATTACAACTCGTCCCGGCTTAACACCCGGAACCCCGCCCAGTAATACCCCTCGTCCGCCTTGCTGCCGTTCTAGATATCTTGCGCCAAATTGCACCGACAATCGACCCGCGATGATGCTCATGGGAGTCAGAAGGGGGAGTCTGCGATCGCTGAGTTCTACCGTTTCATAAGCGATCGCGCTCACGCCAGAATTGAGCAAATGCTCTGTTAGTCCGTGATTTGCGGCTAAATGTAAGTAAGTAAAGAGAATTTGTCCTTTTTTTAGCTGATCATATTCCGCTTTCAAAGGCTCTTTGACTTTGATGACGAGTTCACGATCCCAGGCTGCGTTAGCGTGGTTGACGATCGTAGCTCCCGCTTGAATGTAATCGGTATCGGTAAAGCCAGAACCGTCTCCAGCACTCGACTCGATCGCAACCGAGTGCCCTTGTTCAGTTAGCACTTTCACACTACTTGGACTCAAACCAACTCGAAACTCTTGATCCTTGATTTCTTTGGGGACACCGATTTGCATAGCGATTCTCCAGTCATGCTTATAGTGTAATCTTCTAGATCTGAGTCAACGGTTGCTCAATTCGCAGATTCCATTTCTGCGAATCGCTCGTTAGAATACAGATGAAGAATTGTTAAGCCAACCGTTCTTTTGACTTGTCACAATTTTTACCTCTAATTTAGGCATAGGTTTTGTTCACCATGACGCAGATTCAACCGACCGTGACCCCCAAACTCGAAAATCCGAAATTTGGTTTCAATCAATACGCAGAACGCTTAAATGGACGTGCCGCAATGATTGGATTTGTTGCCGCACTGATGGTGGAGTTTGCTACAGGGCAAGGGGTATTAACCTGGCTTGGGTTGCTCTAGGTTCTAGATTTTTGATGAATGATTTGCCCAGAATACGGATGAAAGATCTAAGCTAGGAAAAGAGACTTGGGGATTTCCCTAAGTCTCTTAATTTGTTTTCGCGATTTTAGAACCCGATATGAATTCGTTGTGGTTTGGAATATTAAGAACGGTCTATCGAAAAGAGCCAATTACAGGATTTATTCTCACAGTAGGAGCGACGAATGTAGCGATCGGTGGAGTT
>JALOOO010000075.1 GCA_025454375.1 Leptolyngbya sp. Prado105
GTGACTCGAAGCGCACGCCAGATGACTTGCCAGGGGCGAAATCGATAGTGATTTGCGATCGCATTAAAGTCGTAACGTTTCAGTTGAAAAAGCGGAGTTCGACCCACGGTTTTTTAGCCTCTTGATTCGATCAATGAGACGTAACCACCCGCAGCGATATCATCGTCTTTGTTCCACTTCTTAACAAAATGAGATTGTTGAGGGTTCGGGATCTTTGCGCTGGCTCACTGCCCTGTGATGATTACGATTTTTGTTATTTGCTTTTATTCTAGTATACAAAACTACACCTTTACATCTCAAAATCTAATCGTTTCGATGTGCTAGAACCTAGGTTTAACAAGGCTTTGAGGAATGGCTATCGAATCATACAGTCTTTCAAACTGTAAATGACTTGATCTTGCTGTGCTTCAGACATTTCTGGGAACATGGGCAGCGACAGGACTTGAGTTGCCGCGCGATCGGATTCGCGAAGTTGCCCCGGTTGGTAGCCTAGCGACTTGTAAACAGGCTGCATATGCAGGGGAATTGGATAATAAATCATCGAATTCACGCCTTTGGAGAGGAGATCGGTTTTGAGTCGATCTCGATCGTGGTGAACTCGAATCGTGTATTGGTTCCAAACACTGCGACCGTCTTTAATGGCTTGAGGAGGGGTGATTCCGGGAATTGAACTGAGAAAAGAGAAATAGCGATCGGCAATCCCCGTCCGATTTTGGTTCCACGCATCTAGGTAGCGAAGTTTGATCTGGAGAATCACAGCCTGAACGGCATCTAGACGGCTATTTACGCCTAATGCTTCGTGGTAATACCCGCTATAGCGTCCATGATCTCGAAGCATCTTCAGCTTTGAAGCAATCTCTGGATCGTTGGTGGTGATTGCTCCTCCGTCTCCACATGCGCCTAAATTCTTTGTCGGATAGAAGCTAAAACATCCAATTTGTCCGAGGCTGCCGACGCGCTTTCCAGCCCATTCTGCCCCGGTTGATTGGGCGCAGTCTTCGATTACTTTGAGATTGTGAGCCTTTGCGATCGTCATGAGCCGAGTCATATCTACAGGCTGACCAAACAAATGCACGGGAATGATTGCCTTTGTTTTCGGAGTAATTGCTGCCTCGATTTGGTTGAGATCCAGGTTGAAGGTTTGTGGATCGATGTCAACAAATACAGGAGTTGCGCCGACTGCACTGATCGTTTCTGCGGTAGCAATGAAAGTGAAAGGCGTAGTGATCACTTCATCGCCTGCACCAATCTCTAGGGCGCGGAGGGCGAGAAAAAGTGCATCTGTCCCAGAATTACAAGCAATCGCGATATCAGAGCCAATATATTGAGCAAAAGAAGATTCAAAATTCTCGATCGCGGCTCCGCCAATGTAACGACCGGATGCCAGCACTTCTAAAACAGCTTGATTAATTTCTGATCCGATTGTTTTAAATTGTTCCGACAGATCAAACGGGGGGATTGTATTCACTCGGCTTACCACACCTGTAATTAATTTGGTCTTATGCTTTAGACCGGAAAGGATTGAGATTGGTTTCTCAATTGGATCTAAAGATATCAGGCAAGGGGAAAATCGGGCAATGAATTTTGCAATGCAGGCAGTTTGGGCGATCGGGCTAATTGCAGCAGCGTTTGCACTCTCGTCTTGGCAGAAATTAGGACTCGAAGGGAGTTTGATTTTGGCGGCAGGACGGGCAGTGATTCAATTGGCTGTGGTGGGATATGTCTTGGCAGTGGTTTTTGCACCGCCGCAAAGTCCAATTTTGGTGCTGTTTGTCCTCGGAGTGTTGGTGATGGTCAGTGCGATCGTCACGCGCAATCGAATTAGCCAAAAATTGCCCTTGCCGGGAGTCGCAGGAGCATTACTGATCACAACGCTTGTAACAGTAGCTTATGTGCAATGGATTGTGGTTCAACCTTTGGTTTGGTATGAGCCGAGATTTTTAATTGCGTTAGGTGCGATCGTGCTGTCTCAGGCGATGAATGCTGCCACGATTGCAGGAGAGCGTTTTTTTAGCGCATTAAAGTCGAACACTCTGGAAATTGAAACGCGATTGAGTCTGGGGGCAACTCCTGCACAGGCGATTGAGCAATATCGCAAAGATGCAATTCGAGCGGGGGTGTTGCCTGTGATCAATGCAATGTCGATCGTGGGATTGGCGACGATTCCAGAGATTGTCAGTGGGCAATTGTTAGGGGGAGCGGAGCCGATTCAAGCGATCGTATTTCAGGTCGTGATTCTATTTATGATCACGTTTGCGAGCCTGCTCGTGAGCGTTCTTGTCACCTCAGGGATTTGGCGAAAGTTTTTTAATGCACAAGCTCAGTTGATTCGATGGTGATTTCGGCGAAAGGGCGATACACTGAGGGCAATCTTCTCGATCGAGTGATTTCGTGTTGAATCCTCATTCTTATCGATCGATTCCTAGCATCTTCAAGGGCATCGCTCTTTTTACTCCAGGCGGTGATCTAATCTACTGTATAGATCCCGACAAGAAAGGGCGATGGCATCTTAATTTGTGTATGGCACTCCAAGAGGTTTTGGAGCTTTCGGAACCGCCCCATTTTCTAGTGCCTTGTTATACGGCAACCCTCGATCGTTGGTTTGATGCGAGTGCAAATCAAATTCGGGTGTTTGCAGAAGCTTATCCGCCTGTGTTTCGATACCGGGCATTACTGAATACGGTGTTTGAGTCGGGCGATTTGAATTGGAAAATTGCGCCTTCTGAGGAGATTTGCGATCCAGCGATTTTAGAAACGTATCGTCATCAGTTTCCAGAGCTTTGGGAGAACCACGATCTGGTGATGCGATTTGATCCAACTCCGCGCGCTGTTGCACTTCAGCCGACCTCTCCCTATCCGCAAGGCTATGTGCTGCGCTTGTTTGTTTCTGGGTACAGTGCAGCGACTGCTAGGATTTTGCAGAATCTCCATGCGCTGCTGGAAGAATCTTTGGAACATCCTTATACTTTGAAAGTAATTGATATCTTTAAGCATCCTGAGCAAGCAGAATCTGACCAAGTTTCTGCAACGCCGACTCTTGTTAAGGTGTATCCGCTTCCGGTGCGGCGCATTGTCGGAAATTTGGAGGATGCGGATCGAGTTTTACAAATTCTTGGGGCTTTGGATGAAGGATGGAGAGATGATTGACGCGATTTTAGAAAAAGCAGAATCAGGATTTGATCTATCTGTGGATGAAGGCGTTGTATTGCTAAAACAGACGGATTCAGACGCGATCGAGAAGATTCGACAAACTAGCGATCGGTTGCGGCAAAAGCAAGCAGGCGAGACGGTGACTTATGTTGTGAATCGCAATATTAACTATACCAATATCTGTGAGCAGCACTGTAGCTTTTGTGCTTTTCGGCGGGACGAAGGTGAAGAAGGAGCTTACTGGTTGGACTGGGCGCATATCTTAGAGAAGGCGACAGATGCCGTTAAGCGAGGGGCAACTGAGATCTGTATGCAGGGGGGGTTGAATCCGACGGCTAAGATTCAGGATAGTTCATTAAAGTACTATCAAAAGCTCGTTGATACGATTAAGGCTGAATTTCCTGAGCTACATATTCATGCGTTTTCGCCGCAAGAGGTGCAGTTTATTGCGCGAGAAGATCACTTAACATTTGCAGATGTGATTGCAGGATTGAGAGAGGCGGGCGTTGATTCGATGCCGGGAACGGCTGCTGAGGTTTTAGACAATCAGGTGCGCAAGATTCTTTGTCCTGAAAAGATTGATGCGGAGACTTGGATTGAGATTGTTCAAACGACGCATCGGCTAGGAATTCCTACAACTAGCACAATGCTATCAGGGCATATTGAAACCCCAGAGCAGCAGATTGGGCATTTGGCAAAACTACGATCGATTCAGCAAGTTGCTAAGCAGTCTGGATTGATTGGAATGACTGAATTTATTTTGCTACCGTTTGTCGGTCAGGAAGCTCCGAAACCTTTACGGCGTAGAGTTGGGCATGATCAACCGATTCTTGCAGACGCGCTTTTACTGACGGCGGTTGCTCGGATTTTTCTAGGAAATTGGATCCCAAACCATCAGCCAAGTTGGGTGAAGTTGGGGCTTGCGGGAGCGGTTGAGGCTTTGCGATGGGGCTGTAATGATATTGGTGGAACATTGATGGAGGAGCATATTACAACGATGGCAGGTGCGATCGGGGGGACTTGTATGGAGGTTCAGGATTTACAAGCGGCGATTGGTTCTCTCGATCGACCTTATGCACAGCGGGATACGTTGTATCGGTTGTTGGTTTGTGCTTAGCTGCAAAGAACCCCCGACTCTATGCAATGCCCAGCAGCCTTAACATTGCAATCTAAAAGCTGCTCGATCGCGCTTGTGTGGCAGAACCGTAGCTGGGCGAGCCATGAAAACATCAGTACCGATAATTTCCGATTATTGTCCTGAACAGATGACCGATCGCATTTGTCTTAGATTTGTGGGCAAATCGAGCTTGATCGTCTGCTCAATTAGAAAACTGGGCACTGGGATCGTCGGAACCGCTTGCACTGAATATGTCAAAATTGTCCCTTCTCCATGGGACTGTAATCTCAAATCCGCCTGAAACTCGCTAAAACTGCCCGATTCTAAATAAAACTGAATTCGCTGATGCTGCGTTTCTAAGACTTTGAGCGAGATTTCGACGTGCGCCGAAAACATCATAAACGCCTTGCTTGCCACCTGGTAAAGCCGTTTCACACCCTGGCGAGACAAAACTTGACGAATTTCGCTCCGGGTCACATCTGGAAAGTACTGCGTCCAACGTGGATAATCAGTTACCTGCTGCCAAACTTGCGGTAGCGCGATCGGTAAATACATCTGTGCCGTCACCGCTCCACCCCAAGCCGAGTAAGCCCGAGTTTCTAGCAAAATCTCACCCTGCATCAATGCAGTCGTTTCGCGCACTAAGGACATCATGATCACCACTCCCACACCAAAGTATCGATCCACCCGTTACGATAGCAGGCAGTGCATGAAATAAGTGCATGAAATCTATAAAGATTGTAAAAAGACTAATCATTGCAACCATGAATCAGCCCAGTAATTCTAGAGCCACCGTTTATGTCGTTGTGTTAGCCATGACGGCGATCGTTTGGATTTTGCGCGGAATCGGACTTCTCGCATTCTTGCCAGGATTTGTCCTTTGGATTTTGATTTTCTTGTCGATCGTCTTGACGATCGTAAATGGACTGATCGAAGTACGATAAAACCTTTCTCTAGAGAGAGTAGTAGAGCGATCGAAATTCGGAATAATTGACAACAACTTATCTGTCTATACCGAACTCCTATGACTTCTTCAGCACTCCCGACACGCGGACAACTCGAAAGAACGCTCTCCCAAAGAATTCAAGCATTCTATCGAGTCCAGCTAGGACACCAGCCAAGTCGTGTGCAATGCTATGTCACGGATGGTAAGGTCACGATCGTCTTGGAAGACTCAATTACCAGACCGGAACAATTGCTGATGGAAACGGGTCAAGAGCAACTAGCAGAGAAAGTGAGAGATGACCTCGACAAAGCCTTGCACCCACAGTTGAGCGCTTTGATCGAAGAAATCGTCGGGATTAAGGTCGTCGATATTTTTAGCGATGCGACGTTTGATACGGGTCGAAGTGGCACGATCGTGGTGTTAGAAGAAGCGCCTCAACTCCGAGAATCTCAGCCAAAACGGGCTAGAGAAGAGAATAATGCGGCAAGTGATGAGTAACGATCTCTTCGAGATCGTCTAAATCGTAAGGCTTGCTGAGATAGTCGTTGCAGCCTGCATTGAGAATTCGATCGCGCTCCTCGGCGCTTGCAAGCGCTGTCAAAGCCACAATCGGAATCTTCGCTGTAGTTGTGGCTTGGCGAAGTTGGCGCGTCACCTCAATGCCGCTGAGATCAGGAAGTAAAATATCGAGCAAAATCAAATCAGGCAATTGGTACTGGGCGAGACGAAGTGCAGCTTTACCTGTGTCTGCTGTAATAACAGTACAAGAAGTCACCGCCGCAAGTTGGCATTCCATCAAAACTAAATTGTCAATATTGTCGTCAACGACCAGCACAGTCGGTTGATCAGAAAATCGAGATAAATTCATACCAGAAATGTTATCCAGCTCAGGGGTTTTCTGTAGCGTCGGCTCTGTGGCGAAATATTTCAAAGCGGCGAAGAAATGGCGCTTCGTAATCTGGTCATTTGTAACCCTCGCTATGATAACAAAAATGTAACGGATGTTAGCGGGGGCTTGGAAAGTCTCGGTTTTTGAAAATCTCAATTACTCCGTATTGAGAGTCTACACTCCTTCGTAATATAAATACAAAAATTAATGTGTCAAAGAATGCTTTTGATTACAGAATAAGAAATAGCTTCTCGATCGGAGAAGCGATTATCGCTGCATTAATAATTTGTTGAGTAGAATTTGTTGTGCAAGTCGTAAAAGATGTCGCGACTTGTAGGAGGGTCTGTATGGCGATCGCGACGATTAACCCGTTCACTGGGGAAACAGTGAAGACGTTTGAAGCCTTGACTGATACAGAAATTGAACAAAAGCTGAGCTTGGCACAAGCTCGGTTTTTAGAGTACCGAAACCTCTCATTTGCCTCGCGATCATATTGGTTATCCGAAGCTGCGAATCTCTTAGAACAAGAGCGCGATCGCTTCGCTAAACTGCTGACGCTAGAAATGGGGAAACCCTTGAAGTCAGCAATGACAGAGGTTGAAAAGTGCGCACTAGTCTGTCGATTTTATGCAGAACATGCTGCGCAATACTTAGCAGATGTTCCGATTCAAACGGATGCTACGACGAGCCTGATCAAGTATCAGCCGCTAGGGGTGATTTTAGCCGTGATGCCCTGGAATTTCCCGTTTTGGCAAGTCTTCCGATTTGCAGCCCCCGCATTAATGGCTGGAAATGTGGGACTGCTAAAACATGCGTCTAATGTGCCGCAGTCAGCGTTAGCGATCGAGGAGATTTTTACTCGGGCTGGATTTCCAGAAGGGGCTTTTCAAACCTTGCTCGTCGGGGCTGATAAAGTTGCTGCCATAGTTGAAGACGATCGAATCAAAGCAGCGACCTTAACCGGGAGTGAACCTGCTGGAGCGAGTCTGGCTGCTACGGCTGGTAAGCAGATTAAAAAAGTCGTCCTAGAGCTAGGTGGAAGTGATCCCTTTATTGTGATGCCGAGTGCCGATTTGGAGCAAGCGGTTCAGACTGCGGTGACCGCACGAATGATCAATAATGGTCAGTCCTGTATTGCAGCAAAGCGGTTTATTGTCGCAGAAGCAATCGCGGATCAATTTATCGATCGCCTAGTCGAACAGTACAAATTACTAAAAATCGGTGATCCAATGTCAATGGATACTGACATTGGACCGCTTGCAACCGCTGGGATTTTGCAAGAATTAGATCAGCAGGTCAGAACTTCAATTCAGCAAGGTGCAAAAGTGCTAATTGGGGGGCAGGCAATGTTGGATAGTCCGGGGAACTTCTATCCTCCAACGATTCTTGCTGAAATCCCCAAAGGCTGTTTGGCTGAGCAGGATGAGTTTTTTGGACCCGTTGCCACGGTGTTTCGAGTTCCTGACTTAGATCATGCGATCGCACGCGCGAATGATTCGCCCTTTGGCTTAGGTGCAAGTGCTTGGACACAGGATAAAACTGAGCAAGAACGATTGATTCAAGAGATTGAAGCAGGTTCTGTGTTTATCAATGGCATGGTCAAATCGGATGTTAGGCTGCCTTTCGGGGGAATTAAGCGATCGGGCTTTGGACGTGAGCTTGGGCGTGAAGGGATTCTGGAATTCGTCAATGTCAAAACTGTTTGGGTGAAGTGAAACAAATTGGTAGATTCTGAGCGATAAATAAACGAGGCAAAAACTACTGGGGAGGATGAGGCGTGAACACAGCAGAGTTACTAGTCCGATGTTTGGAAGCTGAAGGAGTTGAATATATCTTTGGCTTGCCGGGGGAGGAAAATCTCCATGTTTTGGAGGCATTACAAGGCTCATCGATTCGGTTTATCACTACTCGCCATGAACAGGGAGCAGCATTCATGGCGGATGTTTACGGGCGATTGACAGGACGCGCTGGCGTTTGTCTGTCTACTTTAGGACCGGGGGCGACGAATTTGATGACGGGGGTCGCGGATGCGAATCTCGATCGCGCTCCCCTAGTTGCAATTACGGGGCAGGTCGGAACCGATCGAATGCACATCGAATCGCATCAATATCTAGATTTGGTGGCAATGTTTGCCCCGGTGACGAAATGGAATGCTCAGATCGTCCGCCCGAGTAATACGGCTGAGATTGTTCGTAAAGCTTTCAAAATTGCTCAGACTGAAAAGCCTGGAGCCGTTCACATTGATTTACCCGAGAACATTGCAGCCATGCCCGTTGAGGGTCATCCCCTCAACTGCAACAATATCGAGAAGTCTTTTGCCTCATTTCGCAGTATTGAGAAAGCCGCAGCAGCAATCAATGAGGCGAAGAATCCCCTGATTTTAGTAGGAAATGGCGCGATTCGTGGCGATGCCAGTGAGATGCTGACACGATTTGCGACGCGATTGAACATTCCGGTTGCGAATACATTTATGGGAAAAGGTGTGATTCCTTATCCGCATCCATTAGCACTCTGGGCCGTCGGACTTCAGCAACGAGACTATATTAGCTGCGGATTTGATCAAGCAGATTTAGTTATCGCGATCGGCTATGACTTAATCGAGTATTCGCCGAAGAAATGGAATCCAGATGGTTCGATTCCTGTGATTCATGTGGGCAGTACTGCGGCTGAAGTGGATAGTAGCTACACCCCAATCGCAGAAGTTGTGGGCGAAATTTCTGATTCGCTGCAAGAGATTTTGTACCGCTGCGATCGCGATGGCAAGCCTGATCCGCAGGCTCTGACGTTACGGGCTGATATTCGCAGTGACTATGCTCAATATGCTGAAGATCAGGGCTTTCCGATTAAGCCTCAGAAGTTGATTTACGACTTACGGCAAGTGATGGGAGCCGAGGATATTGTGATTTCGGATGTGGGCGCTCACAAGATGTGGATGGCGCGGCACTATCATTGTCATCGTCCGAATACCTGCATTATTTCCAATGGATTTGCGGCGATGGGCATTGCGATTCCGGGTGCGATCGCGGCGAAGTTAGTGCATCCCGATCGTAAAATTGTGGCAGTCACGGGGGATGGCGGTTTTATGATGAACTGTCAGGAGCTAGAAACTGCGCTGAGAGTGGGAACTGCTTTTGTCACGATTATTTTTAATGATGGAGGCTATGGCTTGATCGAGTGGAAGCAGGAAAATCATTTTGGGCATTCCTCATTTATCAAGTTTGGCAATCCCGATTTTGTCAAATTTGCCGAAAGTATGGGGTTGAAAGGCTACCGAGTGACATCAGTGGCGGAGTTGATGCCAACTTTAAAAGAAGCTCTAGCGCAAGAGGTTCCAGCGGTGATTGATTGCCCGATCGATTATCGGGAGAATTTGCGATTTACGCAAAAAGCGGGGGATTTGAGTTGCGCGATTTAAGAGTGCGCTGTACACACATTGCTCGACAACCAGAAGCTTTGTGTGTACACAGTCGCATTCCTTAAGGGGTTGGAATCGCTTCTCTTGTCGCCACAATTTGAGGCTTCATCGGATTCGGATTACCGTTAGAAGTAACAACAGGAGTCATCACCTGAACCGCATTTCGAGCTTCGATAAGCTTGATGGCTCTCGTCACGCTCTCTGGCAAGATCACAACCAAACTTCCGGGTGTTGCAGTGTTGATCGCAGTCTCGATCGCAGTTGTTTCATCCAAAATCACTTCATATCGCGCATCGGGTTTCGTTTGCTGCACCCCTTGCACGATAAATTCGGCTGTATTTCCACGCTCGCGTCCGCGATTGTCGTCATCTTCTTTGATAATCATGCGATCGAACAATCCGGCTGAGAGATTGCCTAGCTCCACGAAATCCTCATCGCGCCGATCTCCCGGTGCGCCAATTACGCCAATACGATCGCCATCTGTCCAATTTTGCACAAAGCCACCGAGCGCTTTATAGCTATGTGGATTGTGAGCATAGTCGATCAACACATGGAAATGACCCAGATTAAATAGATTCATTCGACCCGGAGTTTGCTGAGTCGAAGCTTGGAATGTCATCAGCGCGGCTCGAATTTCCTCAATCCGAACCCCTTGGGCAAATGCCGCTAAACTTGCCGCTAAAGCATTCGCAATCATGAAAGGGGCGCGTCCACCGAGCGTTAAGGGAACATTGATCGCTTGTTCAATCCTCAGCGTCCAGTCGCCTTTGAGGATTGAAAGATAGCCATTTTCATAGACCGCAGCAAGTCCGCCACGCTGAGTATGCGATCGGATCAATTCGCTCTCTGGATTCATCGAGAAGTAAGCAATCTGCGCCGACACTCGACTCGCCATGGTCGAGACAAGCGGATCGTCAGCATTTAAGACGACATAGCCTTTGGGCAAAGCAGCTTCTGCGACAACACTCTTGACTCGTGCCATTTCGTCGATCGTATTAATATCGCCCAATCCCAAATGATCGGCTGCCACATTTAGCACGACCCCAACATCACAGGCGTTAAAGGCTAAGCCCGATCGCAGAATTCCACCTCTGGCACTTTCAAGCACGGCGACTTCCACCGTTGGGTCTTGCAAAATTAACTGTGCGCTCTGAGGTCCGGTATTGTCTCCGGGTTCAACCAGATAGTCTCCAATGTAAGTTCCATCGGTTGTGGTGTAGCCAACGACTTGATTGGTTTGCTTGAAAAGATGAGCAATGAGGCGCGTTGTCGTTGTTTTGCCGTTGGTTCCCGTAATGGCGATAATCGGCACTCGACCATTGGAGTGATTGGGGAACAACATATCGATCACAGGCTCCGCAACATTGCGCGGAATCCCCTCACTGGGGCAGACGTGCATCCGAAAACCCGGTGCCGCATTGACTTCAACAATCACGCCATCGACTTGACGCAGTGGTTTTGAGATGTCATCGGTGACGACATCAATCCCAGCAATATCTAAGCCAATGATCTTGACGACTCGTTCTGCTAGCCAGAGATTCTCCGGGTGAATGTCGTCGGTACGATCGATGGCGATCCCCCCTGTACTTAAGTTCGCTGTGGCTCTGAGATAGCACATTTCGCCTTCGGGGAGAACTGTTTCTAAGTCGTAGCCTTTTTGTTCCAGTAAGTCCCAAGAGGTGCGATCGACTTCGATCTTGGTCAGGACATTATCGTGACCTGTGCCCCGACGCGGATCGCGATTTGTTTTGTCAATGAGGGCTTGAATCGTCGAGTGACCATCGCCAATAACATGGGCGGGGACTCGCTCAGCGACTGCGACAACCTTGCCATTCACCACCAAAACTCGGTGATCGCGTCCTCGATAAAACCGCTCGATAATCACAGATTTAGAAACAGCTTTTGCCGCATCATAGGCAGCTTCAGCTTGTTCCCAGGTTGTAATGTTGATCGTAATGCCGCGTCCGTGATTGCCATTGAGCGGTTTGATCACGATCGGGTAACTGCCGACATCTGCGATCGCATCTTCTAATTCATCTAAATAGTTAATGACCGTTCCGCGTGGAACAGGCACGCCTGCCGATCGCAGCATTTGTTTCGTGCCTTCTTTGTCGGAAGCAAGTTCAACGCCCAGAATTCCAGTTTGATTGCTCAGGGTCGCTTGAATCCGCTTTTGATGAACTCCGAAGCCGAGTTGAATCATGGCACGCGCGCCCAATTCCATCCAGGGAATATTCCGCGATTCGGCTTCTTTGACTAAGGTTTCTGTACTTGGACCTAATCCGCACTCTAAAGCGATTTCTCGCAGATCGTTGAGGTCTTTTTCTAACTCTTCTTTGGGGTATTTTCCAGTTTCAACTAAAGTCTGACAGATTCGCACAGCGGCTCTAGCGGCATAGCGTCCCGCCCGCTCGTGAATATATTCGATCGCAACTTGGTACACACCCGGATCTGCGGTTTCACGAGTGCGACCAAATCCAACGAACATTCCCGTTAATTCTTGTAATTCTAGGGCGACATGCTCAACGATATGACCCATCATCGTCCCTTCACGCACTCGCGCTAAAAAGCCCCCTCGACAGCCCGGAGAACAAAAATGCTCCACCAAAGACGGAAGTAACTCAACCAGTCCTTCGTAAAACCCAGGAATCAAATTAGAAGGTGTTTCTGCAAGATCCTCAAGATCGAGCCGCATCAACACCACTTTATGCCGCCGAATACTCCAGTAATTGGGTCCACGCAATGTCTGAACTTTGAGTATCTTCATATCTATTTATTTCAGGGATACAGGCTGGGGAAAGTGATCTGAAAATCAAACGCTGAACCAGTCACTTGCCGAAGCAGTTATCTAGTTTCAGGTGCAATCTAAACTCGGAAGTGTTCATAATAAACAGTTTGTGTAAAGAACTGTTACCGCTAACCGTCGAGACTTCGGACAAGTTTGTAACAAACTGCAATCTGAGCTAATCGAAACACTACCAGATCTCCTCAAACACACAAGTTAAGAAAAAGCGATTTCTTCAGGGATTAAGAGCGATCCCAAAATGGTTTCCTGCGGGATTCGCGGACAACAAGAGTTCTCCGACGCAGGTCAAATCGAGAACCCGCACTGAGAACATGCAGGCGCAAATTTCCCATGGACAGGGGATCGGTTTTGCCGATGTCTGCTTGATTGGTGTAGTTCATTTCGCTTGGGTCAAGGATGGTCACAGATCCTTTTCCCAAAACTTGCAAGAAACCGTCCCCTTCAAACAGCGCACAGGTGTCTTCGTCAATTCCAATCCCAAGTCGATCGGGGTGCGCCACAATCGCACTCATGAGTCGCGCCATCCGATTGCGATTATGAAAGTGTTGGTCAACCAAAACCTCCGGGATAATGCTAAGTCCGAGCGTCATATCGACTAAAGAATGATTCGGAGATTCGCCACTGCCGCCGCCTGCAATCATGTGATGTCCCATAACTGCTGCGCCTGCACTGGTTCCAGCGAGGGTAATTTCGCCCGCTTGCGCTCGCGATCGCACAATATCCATTACGGGAGTATCCGCCAATAAGCCACAAAGTCGTAACTGGTCGCCTCCGGTGAGAAAAACAGCCGTACAGTCGCTGACATATTCCACAAGATCGGGCGAATCACCTTGAGCGCGATCGAGAATGTTCAGTACCTTAATTTCTTGAGCGCCCATATCAGAGAAGATAGAGAGATAGCGATCGCCAATCACCAAGGGTTCGCGTGAAGCGGATGGAATAATCGCAATTCGGGCATCACTTCCCCCTGCCCGGACGAAAAAATTGTGGAGAATTTCGCGTCCATGAATTTTATCTTCTGCGCCGCCAATCACCATGATGGCGGTATTGAGAGACTGAGGCATCTGCGGTTCAAACGGTTGCAAGACTGACTCTAGCATGAAGGATGGGGAGGAATGAAGGTAAAGGTGAACAGGGAGATAAAATTCAGATTAGGATTGAGCGGGGTTTGTATTGCCTAAAGTTGGGAGATGGGTTCGCAATTTCTTATGACTTTTAATCATGCCAAATTATTAATTCTTTGTTAACCATTATCCGTTGTTAGTTATCAACATGCGTTTTGATATTGTCACGTTGTTTCCGGATTTTTTTGAGTCGCCTTTGCAATCTGGGTTACTGGGTAAAGCGCTGGCAAAAAAGATTGCGGAGGTTTATTTAACGAATCCACGAGATTTTGCTTTCGACAAGCATCGTCGAGTCGATGATGAGCCTTACGGGGGCGGGGTTGGCATGTTGATGAAGCCTGAACCGATTTTTGCCGCAGTAGAATCTCTGCCTGTCTTGCCGCGACGTGAAGTAATTTTTGTTACGCCACAAGGGGAGCCGATGCAGCAGCCTTTACTGAAAGAATTCGTCGCGAATCTTGATCAAATTGTCATCATTTGTGGACATTACGAGGGAATTGACGAGCGGGTGTTGAATTTGGTGACTCGTGAGGTATCGTTAGGGGATTTTGTTCTGACTTGCGGAGAGATTCCGGCATTGGCGCTATTAAATGGCACGATTCGACTGTTACCGGGTGCGATCGGCAAAGAAGAGTCTTTGAAATTAGAAAGTTTTGAAACAGGATTGCTCGATTATCCGCAATATACTCGTCCGCCTGTGTTTCGAGAATGGGGGGTGCCTGATGTTTTGCGATCGGGCAATCATGCCGAGATCGATCGTTGGCGAATGCAGCAACAAATTGAGCGCACCCGGACTCGTCGTCCAGATTTATATCAAGATTGGCTGGAGCAGACGGGGCAACTTAAATCTGATGAAGTAAACCACGAATCATGTTGACGAAAAAATTCCGTTTCCTCTGTGCGACGATCGCGAGTTCTGCTGTTTTGAACTCGATTCAGGTTCCGATGCCGTTTCGATCGTCAGAATTGTTGCTCGATTCTGCGGCTTATGCGAGACGTAGTGGCGGACGCAGTAGTGGCGGCTCGTTTAATCGCAGTCGTGGGCCTTCGCGAGCGTCGGGGAGTTCGACTCCGGGAGGGTCAAGCTCTGGAAGTTCTAATTCTGGGGGCTATCGTGGGGGTGGGTACTACGGCGGCGGTTACTACGGTGGGGGGTATCGCAGTGGATACTCCAGTGGCAGCATTGTTTTGCTCATCGTGGCCTTGATCTTGGTTGGAGGGACTGGATTCTTTGTTTGGTACTTACTGAAGAGTCGGAAAAAGAGCAAGGGCAATGAGCTTGATAATGATATTGTCACAGTTTCGATGATTCAGGTGGGATTGCTTGCAGCAGGTCGAGCGATTCAGCAGCAGTTGACAGAAATTGTGCAGCAAGGGGATACGAGTACGATCGAGGGGTTGCACGCGCAATTGCAAGAGGCAGTTTTAGCCTTGTTGAGAATGCCGGAGAATTGGAGTCATGTGCAGTCGAGTTCGGTCACAGTGAAGACGCGAGATGAAGCGGAGAAGGCGTTTAATCAGTTGTCGATTACTGAACGGACGAAGTATACGACGGAGACGCTCTCGAATGCGGCGGGTCAGTTGGTGCAGAAGGAGTTTGAGATTGACCCGGACAAGGAGCCTGCGTCTTATATTGTGGTGACGTTAGTGGTTGGGACGGCGGATGATCGACCGTTGTTTGGGGAGATTCGATCGATGGAGGCTTTAACTGAAGTGTTGAGTCAGTTGGCGAGTTTGAATGCGGATTATTTGATGAAGTTTGAACTGCAATGGACTCCGCAGACGGATGGGGATAGTCTTACCTACGATGAGATGCTGCTAGAGTATCCAAAAATGCTGCAAATTTAGTCGTCTTGATATGATGACAAGTACAGTTGACGGGCAATTATTGTGACGCAATCGCCTGATCGAGTTCGATGGACAACTGAGGATTTGGAGCTTCTGCCAGAGAATGGCAATCGCTATGAAATCATTGATGGGTCTTTGCTTATGACTCGCGCTCCACACTGGAAGTATCAAGCAGTGATCGCGCAAGCCTGTAATCTTCTTAATCCCTGGTCGTTCACGTCGAATCTAGGGCGTGCAATTCCAAATCCTGGAATTGTTTTTGATGATGAAGATAATGTGATTCCTGATGCGATTTGGATTAGCCAGAATCGTCTAGTGACAGGTGTAAATGAAGAAGGACATTTTACGATCGCGCCAGAACTGATTATCGAAGTTCTTTCTCCGGGAACTCAAAACGAGAGGCGTGATCGAGAACTAAAGCTCAAACTTTATGCGGAGCGTGGAGTTCAAGAATATTGGATTCTAGATTGGCGAATTCAGCAACTTGAGATTTACACCCGCCAAAATGCACGTTTGAAGTTAGGTTTGACATTGCTTGCCCCAGATCGATTAACTTCGTCTTTACTTCCAGGATCTAGCTGTTTAGTTTCAGAATTCTTTCTGTAGGCTCACTTGCGGTTATGTTCGATCGAGAATAGACTTCTTGCAGAATTAGGCTCATCTCGTTTGCTGCATTCACCCACCCGCGCGTAAACGGCGGGCTAGCTGGACAACCCTGCTAAACCAGGCTGCTCCCAGTCCAGTTCAGTGGACTTGATCGAATAGCCCGCCCTTCAGGCGCGGGCGGACAGCAACGGGAGCGCAATGAATTTTAATCTGCAAGAGGTCTAATGTTGCATTGCAGCAGTCAATCTGCTTGCAATTTAAACGTTAGCTCAACGAGTCAAACCAGTGATTGAATCCTTCTATTGATCTGCCGCTTGAGACTACCTACTTGAGCAATTGCGTCACAATTCGCGAGGCAGTTTGCTGAGTTTCGACCAGTAACCGAGGTTCGACCCGTTGATCATTGGGTGAATGATAGTTCGGTTCTCTACCTCGAAAGAAGAACAAGGTCGGTACTTCTTTCGCTTTGAAAGACATGTGATCACTGCCCCCAAATCGACTAGACCTCACATCCCCACTTGCTGACTTTGCGATCGCACTCAATGCTCCTGACCCATCGACTAGTAATCGATCGTTGATGCCTACCATGTCAAAGTTGAGCATTCCCTTAAGATTGGCGAGAAACTTCAGATCTGCTTGCTCGACAAATGCCTTGGAACCTCTTAAGCCATCTTCTTCTCCGTCAAATCCCATAAACCAGATTTGCTGAGCTTGGGGCGACTTTGCAAGCTGACGAGCTAACCCCAAAACGACAGCAGTTCCAGACGCATTATCGTTTGCTCCTGGCGAATTTTCTACCGAATCAAAATGCCCACCAATAATTAATTTTGGCTGGGTTACATTCGGCAAATGAGCAATCACATTTCGTCCAATTGCATTCGGGCGAGACTGAACGTTGAGCGTCGCTTGAACTTCAGCTTTTTGCGCGAATAACAACGCACCCTCTTTTCCAGAAATCGCAACAGCGGGAATGGCAGGGGGCTGCATCAACATGCCGCGCACATTATCGCTCTGATTATTTACAATCACAATCGCGATCGCGCCTGCTGCTGCTGCCTGATCAATCTTCTGAGCGAAGGTCATGCCGCCGCCGCGTCTGACAAGCGCAATTGCGCCTTTTACATTGATAGTTTTGTAGTCTTCAGGCTTGCCATAGTTTGGGACGGCAACGAGCCTCCCAGAAGGATTGCCCGCAATCGATCGCACCATTGCCCAGACCCGGATCGCAGTTCCATTGACGGTCAAATCTGAGCCAACATCAGCAAATTTAGGATAGTTAAAGGATTGGACTTCCACTTCATAGCCTGCTTTGCGATACTCATTGACAAGAAATTCGCTTGCCCGCTCAGCAGCAGGTGATCCCGCAACCCGCGCACCCATTTTGACCAAAGTCTGCACATCTGAATGGAGTGAATCGGTCGCAAAATTCGGGCTTCCCAAGTAGAAAGAAAGCCCAATCGTCAAGAGTGCGATTCCAAGATTGAGCAGGATACGGCGCGATCGAAAAATCATGAACACCTTCAAGAACTAGGCTTCAGTGTAGCAAACCTGTCTTTCATTTCCGAAGCACCAATTTGGCGAACCTGGCGAATAATCAGCGCATTGATCCCAGTAATCAAACTCAATTGGCACAGCAAAGCACTGAGAACTGAAACTGGAGTTATAGTCCATAGGAAAGGAGAAGTCAGCAGCACAAAGTCTCGAAGCGGGGTTGAAATCAATTCTCTAAATGATAGCAATGTGACGAGCGCAGGTGGAATAAACATCAAAATTGCAATCAGCGCGATCGCAATAAAATTTCGTTTTCGAGTTTTCTGAATGATTGCCCACTGCACAACTGAAGCATAAAGTGCTATCACAGTTAGACTGAGCAGAACTAGGATCGAGTCAGGTTTCGTCCCACTCCAGATTCGCTGATAGCCAAGCCAGGATACACAGAACCAAAGGACTCCAGCGATCGCTAAATTCACAAAGATTGCTAATTCTGCTGGACTTTGATCCTGAAATAGCAAGTCTTTGATCAAGGACGATCGAGGCGATTGAGTGCGACGATACCGCGCCCAATCCATGACGGACTGACGCTGGGGAGACAAAATCGCAATCAAGGTTAGAAAAATCAGAAAGTTTAGGACAATAGGAAGCATAACTGTTCCGAATGCTTCAGGACGATACTGCTCCTTAACTGTATAGGCTTGAACTGTATAGGCTTGAAAATTTAGCCCTAGTCCCAAACATTGCAGATAAAAAACGAGTCCATAGCTCTGCCGCTTCTTCAGAATTGTCGCACTCGGTTGATGGAAACATCGTGTCAATCCCTGCCACACCCATCCACTTAAGATCACAACGTTCAACAGCGTGAATAAATGCGCGATCGTGACATTTTCGCTAATTGGTAAGCTAAACCAAAACCATCTAGAATCGCTATAAGCATAAAAAATCGGTTCTGATAGTAATGTTCTCCAAACGGTTTCGGAATTCCATATCATATAGCCTGGAACGAAGATCGCTCCAACTAGTAATACATATAAAATCGCAACACCCAGTGCTTGAGCCGATCGTTTTAGAACCGATTTGCTAAAGAACCCAAAGAGCATCGTAAAGCTAAACACCAGAAATGAACCTGCTGCCATCATCAGGTAGAAACTGAACAAAAAGCTCAGGGGAATTCCTGCTTTAGAAATGGTAAATAGGTGAAACGGAATCAGCGACGCGATCGCACAATAGATCAAAATCGGCACACCCAAAATCTTACCAAGTAAAATGCTAGATGCCGATTGCGGACTCAACCTGACAAAATCGAGCGTTCCATGACGTTCTTCATTTTGCAAATCACTGAGCAAGAAGTACGTTCCGGGAACCATCAAGAGGAAAGGAATGCAGATGTAGAAAGTCTGTGCAAAATGCTCCCACCACAGTTGCCAGTTGATCGTGAAAGATTTGGGAGAGATACTATCATAGTCAGAGCAGCCCAACGTCATCGCTCCATCCTGGACGCGCATACAGTAGAGGTTGTAGAGATAATTTGCTTCAGTTGGCAGTTGCGAATAAAACCACAGAAACATCAGAATCTGAGCCACGATCGAGATCGCAATCACGGCGAGAATGTTGCGCCAAGTGAGTCGTCCTTTTAACTCTCTGAGCAGTTGAGGATTGAGATTGCCAATGTGATCCAACATAGTTATGAAGCCTGTTGATGTCCAAGTTTGAGAAAAATGGTTTCGAGATCTTCTTGCGTGCAGTGAAACTCAGTCAACGGAATTCCAGCCTGAATCAGCGATCGTAACAAGTCAGCACAAGCCTCCTGATTTCCAGAGAACTCCACTTTGAGTTGCTGTGTTTCCGTAAGCGGTTCAACAGATTGAATGAATGGCAAATCGTTTAAGGCTTGTTTGAGATCCTCGATCGATCCTAGAGTCGAGAGAATAATTTGCTGCCGACTCAGCCGAGCATATAAGTCCTGAAGTGATGCACTCTCCACAAGATAGCCTAATTCCATCATCCCGATCGAAGTGCAAAGTTCTGCTAAGTCACTCAAGACATGCGAGGAGATCAGAATCGTCATCCCTGCTGATTGCAAGGTTTTGACAATCGAACGAAACTGCATTCGAGCGATCGGATCAAGTCCTGAAACGGGTTCATCTAACAGTAAAATCATCGGCTCATGAATCACCGTTCGAGCTAGCCCCAATCGCTGTTTCATCCCTCGCGATAACGTTGAAATTGCAGCATCACGCTTGTGGGTTAATTGTACGAGTTCGAGAACTTCGTAAAGCCGTCTCGATCGACGCGGCTCACGCAATCGATACAGTCGTGCAAAATAATCTAAATAATCCCAGACATTTAGATCGTCATAGAGGGGAAAGTCATCGGGTAGATAACCTAGATATCGCTTGATATCCGCAGTTTCGCTGTGATGGAAGCGCTGACCGTTGAAATAAATTTCGCCGATCGTGGGTTCTTCGATCAGAGCTAGCATCCGAATTAGCGTCGTTTTTCCGGCTCCATTGGGTCCGATGAGTCCGTAAACTTCTCCGCTTGCGATATCGAGATGGACATCACTGACCACGGAACGACGATCAAATCGTTTCGTTAAATGCTGGGTTGAGATTGCCAGCGATTGGTGAATTGGAGCGAGGAGTTGAGAACTTGCCATGCGTCAGTGCAGGTAATTTGACCGATAGCTTAACCTCAGAATTTTGAGATCAGCTATTTCTTCATAAAAAATGTGAGCGAGATATCTCGCTCACATCGATTTTGGATTTTAGATTGAGGGCATTTATTTGCTGGTGACTTGTCTAACACAGTCTTCGACGATCTCGTTCATCTCAGCAGGAGCGGGTTTTCCTGCACCTAAATCTGTATCAATTTTTGCAAACTGCTCATAAGTATAGGTCTTTTGAAATG
>JALOOO010000292.1 GCA_025454375.1 Leptolyngbya sp. Prado105
ACGCGAACTTTGTGACCTTCTGCACGCAGTTTCTCAGCAGCCGTCACACAGAGGCTCACTTCGCTTCCGGTTCCAACCAAGATGATGTCGGGTAGGTCATCGCTGCCAGAAAGAATGTACGCACCCCGAGCAACCGCATCGATCGAGCTTCCATCCAGATTCGGCAAAGCTTGGCGGGTCATGGCAAGCAGGGAAGGCTGATTGCGACGCTCTACTGCAATTTTGTATGCACCAGAGGTTTCGTTGCCGTCAGCAGGACGGAAGACCAACAGGTTCGGAATCGCCCGCAGCGATGCGATCGTTTCAACAGGTTGGTGAGTCGGACCATCTTCACCCAATGCAACAGAGTCGTGCGTCATCACATAGATCACACCCGCTTGCGAGAGGGCTGAAATTCGGATCGCGGCTCGCATGTAGTCCGCAAAGACTAAGAAGGTTGCACAGTAAGGGATTAAGCCAGAGTTGTGCAATGCAATTCCGTTACAGATTGCGCCCATGCCGTGTTCGCGCACGCCAAAACGGAGGTTACGGTTTTGATAGGAACCTTTTTGGAAGTCGCCGAAGCCTTTGAGTAGGGTCAGGTTCGAGTGGGTTAAGTCAGCCGAACCGCCGATCAATTCGGGAAGCACAGGCGCGATCGCGTTCAACGTCTTCTCAGAAGTTTGACGGGTCGCCAACGCTTTATCTTCAGGCGTGTAGGTCGGCAGGCATTTCTCCCAACCGTCGGGAAGCTTGCCGCTCAACATCCGCTCAAACAGTGCGGCTTCTTCGGAGTACTTCGCTTTGTAGTCAGCAAATGCTGCATTCCAATCGGATTCGAGTTTTGCACCGCGATCGATCGCTTTGCGCCAGTGGTTCAACGCTTCTTCAGGAACAACGAACGGCTCGTAATCCCAACCCAGTTGTTTCCGAGTTGCGCTCACTTCGTCGCCACCCAATGCAGCCCCGTGAACGCCTGCGGTTCCTTGCTTATTCGGTGAGCCAAATCCGATCGTAGTCCGAACTTTGATCAAGGTCGGCTTGTTGGTTTCTTTTTTCGCTTCGGCGATCGCAGCTTCGATCGCAGCGGTGTTCGTATCGCCATCGGGAACGACTAAGACCTGCCAGCCATAAGCTTCGTAGCGCTTGCCAACATCTTCGGTAAAGGAAACTTCGGTGTCTCCATCGATCGAGATGTGGTTATCGTCATACAGCGCAATCAATTTGCCCAGTCCCAGGTGTCCTGCGAGGGAGCAAGCTTCGCCCGAAACGCCTTCCATATTGCAGCCATCGCCTAGGATCACATAGGTGTAATGATCCACAATCGTCGCATCCGGCTTGTTAAATTTTGCCGCCAGGTGCGCTTCAGCCATTGCTAAACCGACTCCGTTACAAATCCCTTGACCCAAAGGGCCCGTTGTAACTTCGACCCCAGCCGTTTCAAAGTTTTCGGGGTGTCCAGGCGTGCGCGATCCAAATTGACGGAACTGTTTAATGTCTTCGATCGTCACGCTGTCAAAGCCTGCAAGATACAGCAACGCATATTGCAGCATCGAACCATGACCTGCGGATAAGACAAAGCGATCGCGGTTAAACCACTGCGGATTTTTGGGATTCACCCGCAGGAACTTGTCCCATAGCACGAAGGACATCGGAGCCGCACCCATAGGGAGTCCTGGGTGTCCAGATTTTGCTTTCTCAACGCCATCGATCGCTAAAAAACGAATCGAATTAATGCAAAGTTCTTCGAGTGACTGGGCTGCAACGACCATGATTTCTGTTAAGAATGAACGACGAGTGGGCAATAACGGAAGAATTCGATCAAATCCGAATACTTGATTCCATTATGAAGAAAAGTAGGCAAAACTACCTAATCAGAAAAAGCTATCAAAGGCTGTTAATTGATAACAGCCTCCTAATAATCCTAGATAACGGTAGCGAGTTCAAGCTTAGGGCTGAAACTTTTTGAAGGCGAGCGTGACATTGTGTCCCCCAAATCCAAAGGAGTTGGAGAGGGCAACGTTGACGACATGATCGCGGCTTTCGTTCGCGACATAGTCGAGGTCACAGTTCGGATCGGGTTCAACTAGATTAATGGTCGGCGGAACGCGATCGTGTTTGATTGCCATTACGGTTGCGACTGCTTCGATGCCGCCAGAACCGCCGAGCAAGTGACCCGTCATCGATTTTGTCGAACTGACGAGGATCTGTTTTGCGCGATCGCCGAGTGCCGTCTTAATCGCCATCGTCTCGTTTGGATCATTGACAGGCGTACTGGTTCCATGTGCATTCACATAGTCCACTTGATCCGCAGTCAGGTCACTGTCTTTGAGACAGAACTGCATCGCTCTCGCGGCATCTTTCCCGCCAGGAGTTTGCCCTGTGATGTGATACGCATCGCAAGTGACTCCATAGCCGACGATTTCTGCGTAAATTTTCGCGCCGCGTGCTAAGGCATGTTCCATTTCTTCAAGCAGCAGAATTCCAGCTCCTTCACCTAATACAAAGCCGTCGCGATCTTTGTCAAAGGGACGACTTGCATGAGTCGGGTCATCATTTCTTAACGAGAGGGCTTTACAGGCAGCAAATCCTGCAACCGCAAGCGAAGTCACTGCCGCTTCTGTGCCGCCGCAAATCATCGCTTGGGCATAGCCGCGCCGAACCCATTGGAACGCATCACCGATCGCATTTGATCCAGCCGCGCAGGCTGTGACCGAACAGGAGTTTGGACCTTTCGCACCAATGTGAATTGCCGTTAGACCTGCCGCCATGTTCGCAATCATCATGGGAATCATGAACGGACTACAGCGATCGGGTCCTTTGGTGAGATTAATTTCTTGTTGATCTTCGAGGACTTTTAAGCCCCCAATTCCAGTTCCGATCAAAACTCCGACTTGTTCTGCATTGAGATCGTTAATCTCAAAATTTGCGTCTGCCAAGGCTTGTTTGGTGGCTGCAACTGCAAATTGACAGAAGCGATCCATCCGCTTCGCCTCTTTGCGATCCATGTATTGAATCGGATCAAAGCCTTTGACTTCTGCGGCAAAACGACAATCATGCCGAGACGCATCAAATAATGTAATGGGGGCGATGCCATTGCGTCCCGCCATCAGTCCGTCCCAATACTCAGAAAGCGTATTGCCGATCGGCGTAATTGCACCAAGCCCTGTGACAACAACGCGCTTATTTACCGTATTTGTCATGATGTCCACAGCAGACTGGACAGTTGCAATTTCTTCTGCTGCTTCGTCAGGGATTTCGATGTCGAATTCTTCTTCGAGTGCCATAACGAGTTCAACGGTGTCGAGTGAATCTGCACCTAAGTCGTTGGCAAAACTAGCAGCAGGGACAACTTTGGTGGTATCGACACCAAGTTGCTCTGACACGATCTTCTGGACTTTATCAAAAATTTCAGTCTCGCTCATAAAATTCCTCTTGGGTTGCAGCCGCAACGAATCACACTAAACACAGAAATGCTCGTCAATTTTGAGCATCTCTTCATCTTATCTGAATGAAGTCATCTCATATCAGATTCGGGTGCGGAGTACATTTTGCCATGTTCTTTGATCAAAATCCTCAGTTTTTCTTAAGACCGCGTTTTTTTCGAGGTTGGACGCTAGTATCAAGGTCGGATGATTCAGGCAAATTCTATGGTTCTGAAATACGCTTATTTTCCTGGTTGTGTGGCGCAAGGAGCTTGTCGAGAATTGGATCAATCGACGAAAGCGGTGGCGCGATCGCTCGGCATCGAACTTGTCGAATTGAAAAAAGCCGCCTGCTGCGGTTCGGGAACGTTTAAGGAAGATTCTCAACTGCTCGAAGATACGGTCAATGCTCGAAATATCGCTTTAGCAGAGGAATTAAATTTGCCGCTCTTGACGCATTGCAGCACCTGTCAGGGGGTGATTGGACATGTCGATGAGCGGTTGAAATCGGCGGATTCAGAGTATTTAGATCAAGTCAATGGGTTTTTGAAAAAAGAAGGATGTTCGCCTTACAAAGGAAATAGTGAGGTGAAACATTTACTCTGGGCATTGGTTAGCGATTACGGGTTAGATGCGATCGCGGCAAAAGTTACCCGTAACCTCTCAGGGCTAAAATGCGCCGCCTTCTATGGGTGCTATTTGCTACGCGGACAGGATAACCCCCTCGACGATCCGTTTAATCCGACTTCGATGGAGAAATTATTTGCAGCGGTTGGGGCAACTCCGATTCAGTATCGCGGTCGGACTCAGTGCTGTGGCTGGCCATTGTCGAGTTATGCCACCGAGCAATCGTTTCAGATGGCAGGCAAGCATATTCAAGCAGCAATCGCGGCTGGAGCGGATTGTATTGTCACTCCTTGCCCGCTGTGCCATTTGAATTTGGATTCGCGGCAGCCGGAAGTCGAGCAGGTAATTGGCGAGAAATTGGGCTTGCCGATTTTGCATTTGCCGCAGCTTGTCGCCTTAGCGATCGGAGTTTCGCCTGCTGAATTGGGACTCGATCGGCATATTGTCTCGACGAAATCCGTATTGGCAAAATTGCAACCCTAGAGCAATACTAATAAATAGTGCCAGTTCTTGACAACCTAGGTTACCTTAATTAGGTAAGAACGCACCGAATCCGTGAGCATCTATGCAGCTACACTGCACCCGTCCTGGTTGTGCCCGTCCTGCGAATCATTTCGCGGACTTAGATGACCCCAATATCTTAAAATCCGTTCCACAGAAGTTTTGTATGCACTGCGGAATGTCGTTAATTTTGGTGGGGCGGTATTTGCCGACGAAATTACTGGGACGAGGCGGATTTGGCGCAGCATTTCTAGCGCGCGATCGCTACACCCCTGGAATGCGGCAATGCGTGGTCAAGCAATTTCAACCCGCTGGCACGCTCAAACCCGCTCAACTCAAAATTGCCCAAGACTTGTTTGAGCGCGAGGCAGAAGTTTTAGAACAGCTTGGGCGAGAACATCCGCAGATTCCGGATCTGTTTGCCTTCTTTGAAGTCAGCGACCCGAATGCGAAAAAAGACACCAAATTCTTCTATCTAGTCCAAGAATTTGTCGATGGGCAAACGCTAGAAGAAGAATTAGCCCAAAATGGCAGATTTTCTGAGTCGGAGATTTGCAAGGTTCTAGAGCAAACGCTGAAGATTTTAGAGTTTGTGCATGAGAATGGCTCGATCCACCGTGACATTAAGCCTTCTAACATCATGCGACACAAGAAGAATGAGCGCTTCTACTTACTCGATTTTGGAGCCGTCAAATTCGTCACGAAAGCGGTTGGAAATACTCAAAGTTCAACCGGGATCTACTCGGCAGGATTTGCCCCACCTGAGCAGGTTTCTGGGAGTCAGGTTTTTCCTTCTAGTGATTTGTATGCGCTAGCGGTGACTTGTTTGATGCTGCTCACTGGAAAACCGCCTCAAGATTTATTTGATAGTTATAACAACACCTGGATCTGGCGAAAGCAGGCTCAAGTCAGTTCGCAATTTGCCGATGTCCTCGATCGTATGTTGCGCCATGCCCCGACAGATCGGTTTCAATCGGCAGATGAAGTCCTCGCCGCTCTTACGCCAAAAGCTGCGCCCCCCATTTCTCCGCGTCCCCAACCGAAGCCCCAGCGTCTCCCGGTTGTCGCCCGCTTCTCAACCTCGGAGTGGATCGGCGGATCGTTGTTTACCGGATTCGAGGGGGGGATTTTGGCGATCGCGATGGTCAGTTTACTCGGAACGACTTTGATTAGTGCTGCATTCTGGCTAGCGTTGATTGGCACTTTACTGCTAGCGCAATACTGGCGATTGATTGAAAAGATTGACTTGATCATTTTGGCGATCGTGTCATTCTTGGTTGTTGGATTTATGAGACAACTTAATTCAGCAGGGTGGATTATCCAGGCAGGTCATCCGTTTTTAAATGTTTTGATTTTTGCGGGACTGACTGCACTGGTTGGACTCGCGATCGGGCTGATCTTTCGGTTAATTTTTAGCTTAGCTTCTCGAATTTTATGAGCCAGAAAAACGAAACTCCCGATTTACATTGCATCGGCTCCTGAAGTCGTGCTGCAATGTACAGCGAAGACGATGCCGCTGGGGACAGCAGATAAGTTTGTTGCGCCTTATGAAGGTACGCTAGCAACTTGTCCGACTCGGAATCGGTTGCTGTCCGCTTGTAAGCCTGATTCAGTCTGAGTGCGATCCGCCCACGCGGGCGGACTATTGGATCAAGTCTATGAGCGGCTGATCAGGCGACGAACGATTTCCGTTAAAGCACACGCTAACGAATCAGTTCTTCCCAAGCTCGGATAACAGTTTGGAAAGCTCTAGGAAGCTTCTTAACCTCCAAATCAACGTATTGACTCATCACTCCCATTCCCTGGAAAGTCGTTGTCGGATAGTCTGCTAAGGCTGCATTTGTAATGTAGCTCAACCCGTCTAGATTCGGAAATCTCTGAGTTTGAAGTAACTGCTGAAACTGTTCAACTTGTTGAGACGTGAGGCGTTTTACGACAACTGGGCGAAAACGCATGGTCGGCGATCGCTGAAATTTTGTCACCGTGCCATCCTGCGTCAAAGTGAATTGGGTAACCTTGCCTGCTAAATCTCCACTGACAACCGACTGAAACACAACCGTTTGATCAAGGACTTGCTTGTTCTCCTCTGGAATAAAAGTTGGAACGAATCGAGCATTACTTGCGGTTGAGTTTTGAACAATTTGCTTCGCATCTTGATCGAAATGATAGACCCAAGCGCGATCGCCATTGGTAACGATCGCTTGCCATCCCGAAATTGCAATCATTGTGCAAGCTTGCCCAGGTCTATAAATTCCAAAGCAACCATTCCAGGTCGCAGGTTTTACTTCTGCAACTTTTAACCGACGCATTGGAACTCGGACTTGTCTTGCAACGGATTGAAGTAAGCGTTGAGTGACCTCTTTCGGCAGCTTGACCTCAGTCGGCAGAGCTTCTAATCGAATCGTATTTGCCGTCTTATCTGTGCGATAAATCCAATTTCTTGCGCCACTTGAGACTTCGACTCGCCACCCTTCAACGAGTGCTTGTGAACAGAGTTCAGCCGCTCCGCCTAATCCGAGACAGCCATCTGACCAGGTTTCTTGCGTGAAGCTAACGACTTGAAGATCGCGCAGGGGCACGTTGAATTCTTTTGAGGCGGCTTGACGAACTTTAGTGGCAATGGCTTGAGGCAGATCAGGTAATTTTGGAGTGAGTGCAAGTTTAGAAGCTGCGTGTGTTGCGAAGCTAGATTGCTGAACTAATCCAGTTCCTGCACTCAGAGTGAGTCCTGTTAGCGTCAATATTACTAGTTTCTGTAGAATACTTTTCATCATGACTGAGAAGAATGTTGATAGAACTAACTTAATCAGTTGCAACCCTGAATCCGATCGCGGTTTCTGAATTTGTTACAAGATTGTTTTTTGAATTGTTCTGGAACCGAAACCGCTAGTATCGTATCTATCGCTGATAGATATTAAAATTCATTCCCTGAAATTATGATGCAGTTTACTCGGCTTTCAGTCTTATTCGCGCTATTGACGATTCCAGGTTTTCAGACTTATCCTGCACTCAGCAATCCGGCGGCTCAAATCTCTACTTGCGCTCCTGATGACTCTCTAGACCTGCGTGCATTTAACTTAGCGGATCAAGCTCGTAGTGCATTAGATAACAATGAAGCGAGTGTGATTGTCATTCGTTTACTTCAAGAAGCCTTAGCGATCACACCTCAATCAAAATATTCTTATAACATCGTCGAGCAATGGCTTTTGGAAGACAATAATGGAACTCGATTTGCGCGATTGATTAAGCTAGCGGATCAAAAGCAGTCTACACAACTCTTAAATCAATTCTTTCAAATTACTCAACGTCTCAGTCCGAACTATAGCGCGATTAAAACTCGTGCTTTTGCTGCGATCGCACAACACTACATCACGCTCAATCAGCTTCCAAGCGCACATACTGCTCTGAATCAAGCGCGTGATGCTGTACGCCTTGTTCGAGGTACGATCGACAGGGCAGATAGCTTACTCGACATTGCAGCAGGATATGCGGCACTGCCGCAGCCACAGATTGCTCAATCTAGCCTGACTCAAGCCGAAAGAGCTATTCAGCAAATTCAGCCTTCTGAACGCGCCGCAAGATTGGTTCGACTCGCTGCACTTCATGCTGAAGATGAAAATTTTGCAAAAGCAAGAGCGATCGCAGCGAAGCTTCCTAAAAACTCAGAACAACAATCCATCGCATTGCGAAAAATTGCTGAAAGCTACATGACGTTTAAGCGGTTAGCGAAGGCAGATCAAGTCATTCAGACCATTGCGACTCCAGTTCAAAAAGCGATCGCGCTTGGGAAAATTGCAGTGGCTTATGACCTCGCTAAACAACCGGAAGCAGCGACGAAGCGATTTGATCAAGCGATGACCATTGCAGCAAGTCCCACGCTTGAAAGTGCTTTCTACACTGCCGAAATGTTGCGCCGAGATCTCGTCTTAAATCTAGTTGAAGCGGGTCGGCGTGATGTGGCAAGGCAGTTTGCTGTCTCTTCTGAGATGCCATCTTTCAAAAAAGAAGCGTACCGAGCTATTCTCCTCGCTGATGTTCGTGCAAACGAGCCACTTGCAGCGAAGGGAATGCTGACCCAACAACTGACAGAAATTCTAAATCAGCAGCAAGATAGCTGGCAAAGATTTGAACTCATGAATCTGGTTAAAACCGCGATCGAAGCACAGCAGTTTGATTGGTTTCTGCAAGAGTGGGAGCGAATTTCAAAAGTCGATTTTGGTCTGACGGATCAAGAGGTTGAACGAATTGCCAGAGCCTATGCTCAAAACGGTCGGCATGTTCAAGCTTTGCAGTGGGCAGAAAAGTTACCAATCGCGAATCGTCCTTTGCTACAG
>JALOOO010000076.1 GCA_025454375.1 Leptolyngbya sp. Prado105
GCTACCACCACGGACAGCAATCACTACAGTGAACTGAACGCAAACGTAAACGGCTATGCATATAACCACAACACGGACTTCTCTGGAGAGGTTTGTTACTCAATGTGCCTTATGCCATCACAGAGCATATATTGGGATCTTTGCGTTGCCAACCACACTTTGCGCACGCTCCTACGTTGCTGGCAATGGTATCTGGAGGGTCCCCCCAAAAATGCAGCCAAGGAGAAAGCAGGCCTCTGGTTCAGTGTTTTTGGCACGGAGACCACACTGCGGCAGAGTGCAACAGACAATCTTGGAAACACTCCTAGCAATAACATATGCAGCATAGGTTCTCAAAGTGGGTGGAACGGCCAGGTAACTACCCTGGCAGCTGATCCAGCAACAGCTGTTATGACCAGCGGTTACGCAAAGCACCCATATTCTGAGCCAGGCGGAGCCATCCGGTGTACACTTAGTTGCTCAAAAGCCTTGCAGGCAGCTTGCATGATCCAACATGGAATAAGCTTCATACTGTCCATTTCTACAAAGCAGGAATATCATCGTCATCTTCTGTCACTGCATGTACCACCGCCTTCTTCACTTCCTTGATCACAATGTCGTTGTCTCCCCCCTCCGCAACAATTCTCAATATATTGCCGCTCTGCAGAAAATGTACTGACCAGTTAACAGCAGCAATTCTACAGTTATGTAAGTTGATTGGTCTACAAAACATCCAACGCCAGCCAACACGAGATCACATTGGTGCTTTGGTTGCCACTTAGTTGTTTATAACTTGAATGTATAGGCTGTTATTGGCGATCAAGTTGGCTCAGAGTGCTGGGATTCGATCGAAGATAGAGCCGACTTATGCTCTGGCATTGGGAGCCTATGAAGTGAACCCATTGGAATTGACCAGTGCATATGGAGTCTTTGCCGCGCAAGGAAACTTTGTTGAGCCTCATGCGATTCGACGAGTCATCGATCGCAAAGGCAAGGTGCTTTACGACTCAACCTATAAGCCGAAGCGAGTCTTAGATGCAGAAACAGCGGCGATTACGACTTGGATGATGCGAGGAGTCGTATCCGATGGAACAGGACGGGCTGCACAACTCGATCGACCCGTTGCGGGTAAAACGGGAACCTCTGAGAAAGCGCGTGATCTTTGGTTCATTGGTTATATTCCTCAACTGGTGACGGGTGTTTGGCTTGGAAACGACGACAACTCTCCCACTTGGGGAACCAGTGGAACGGCAGCTTATACCTGGCATGAGTTTATGAAAGAAGCCGTTCAAGGAATGCCTGTGCAGAAGTTTGCAGAGATTCCAGATAATCTTGAAGATCGCAAAGGCACAATCAAAGCTCAGCCTGTGAAGCCGAATCGACTACGATCTCTTGGCACTGCGCCTGATCCAGAAGAAGAACCTCGTCGTCGGTATGAGGAGCCTGCCCCCACGTATTCAGAACCGCGATACTCTGAACCTCGCTACTCAGAACCACAGTATTCTGAGCCAGAACCGCCTCGGGCTGCACCCGCACCGGAACCTGTTGCACCCGCACCGGAACCTGTTGCACCTGAACCGGAACCTGTTGCACCTGAACCGGAACCTGCTGCTGCTGATCCACTTCCCCCTCCTGGGAATTAGAGAAAGAGCCAATTTCGCAACCGGGATCAAACTGGCGAAAGATGCCCTGGTATGATGACTTTGCTAGCCTAGATTCCGCAGTAGAAAATTTACAGGAGTAGTTTAGATGAATCTTCTATTAGAAGTTGCAATGAAGCCCGGAATGCAGTTTCCCACTTCGTTTACGTTAGTTTACGGAGTAGGATTTGTGGCAGCCGTGACGATCGGTTCGATCGCCTGGTATAACTCTAAGCGTCCAGTGGGTTGGGAAGACAAAGAACGTCCAAGCGTCGTACCTGAAGTTGAGAAAGAAGAAACTCCTGGTATTTAAATTTAATCAAGCTCTGAACCTTTGATTCAGAGCTTTTCAATTTTTTCGAGTCCGTGTTGATAGAGCTTACGAATTGCAGAGACGACTTTTGTTTGCAGCGTCGGCGCAGGTTCAGATTCGAGAATTTGCAGTCGAGTGAGCAGTTTTGCTTCTTCACTGTCGATCGAGCCATCTTTGTAAACGATTTCGCTAATGGCTTCAATCAGTTGATGACAGTCTTCAGACGTAGGATATTTGCCCAGATAATCTTGAATCCATTGGTAGCATTCATCTGATTTAACCGCGCGAAGCTCATATAGGAGCGGTTGAATTTCTGGGTCTTTTGCGACTCCTTTCTCGATCGCAATTTTCTGCAAGTACGTTCTTTCTGCGGATTGAATTTTGCCGTCTAACCAGGCGACCCCAATGAGAATTTTCACGAGAGCTTTGACATCGTTTTTCATATTTTTTTTAGTCTGACCATAAAGAAGCCGTCCATATTGTGACAGTGTGGGAGAACTTTGATCCACCCTTGTTGAGAAGTTAGTGATATAAGGACTGGCTGTGTGGATCGTTCGATCGTCCAATTTTGATTTTGAGCCAGGAATTTTTCGATGACTGCTTCGTTTTCAATTGGGTTCAAGGTGCAGGTTGAGTAAACTAAAATTCCTTGCGGTTTAACCCAACTTGCGGCTTCGCTAAGAATTTCTTGCTGGATCTGAGCGAGTTCTATTGTACTCTCAGGCGTTTGTCGCCATCGGGCATCAGCATGACGATTGAGTGTTCCAAGTCCTGAGCAAGGCGCATCGACGAGAACACGATCGCATTTTCCCTTTAAGTCTGGAACGTTCCGACTATCGCGGGTCAAAATCTGGATTGAGGTTAGATTTAAGCGATCGAGATTTTGCTGAAGTTTTTTTAAGCGAGAAGGCGTTTTATCGATCGCCCAAACGGTTCCTTGATCTTGCATTAATTCTGCTAGGTGCATCGTTTTACCGCCTGGAGCGGCACAAGCATCGGCAACGATTTCTCCGGGCTGCGGATCGACTAAGTAACTCACTAACTGAGCGCTACTATCTTGAACAATCCACCACCCTTCTGAGTAGCCGGGTAAGTTCTGAATTGCGCCTGGATTATTTGGCAATCTCAGTGCATTTGGCACAGTTGGGATTTGTTGAGATCCTGGAATTGCTGATTCAACTTGCTCCAGCGTTGTCTTCAAAGTATTGATATGCAAATCAATCCGAGGCGGTTGATTCATCCATTCACAGAGTTTGGCGGTGTCTTCTCTTCCAAATTGATCGAACCAAACTTGAACAATCCAATCTGGATAGCTATGAAGCATTCCGAGTTGTTCAATTGCATCGTCAGGAAGTTTTAATGGATCAGAGTGTAGGATAAGTTGCGATCGCAGATACTGCCGTAAAATCCCATTCACAACTCCGGTTAGTCCACTCAGCTTATTTTTCTTTGCTAGCTCAACTGTTGTATCGACAGCGGCAGATTCAGGAATTTGATCGAGATATCGCAGTTGATACAGTCCCAATTGCAGAATTAATCTGAGATCGGGCGGTTGGTCTTTCTTTTTTGCGAACTGATCGATCAGTTCGTTTAAGGTTCTTTGGCGGCGGACGGTTCCGTAAACGAGTTCGGTGAAGAGTCGTCGATCGAGCGAATTCAGATCAAATTGATGCAGCGCTTGATCGACAGCTACATCGGCAAAAGCTCCTTTCTGAATCGATCGGAGAGTGGTAAAGGCAAGTTGGCGAGGGTTCAAAGATTGAGGAAGTGCTAAATTGGCTTATCTAGAATAACAATCGATCGATCTCTTTTAGCTCCCAAACGCTAGAAATCTTGCTCATATGATAGAACCTGAATTATTTGATGGAATTACGCTCCTAGCTCAGTCATGACCAGAAACGAACTGCAATCGGTGAGGCTCTACTTGCGATGGATGATCTGGCTGGCATAATAGGCAATATTCAGACAAAAACGAGTCAGCAATGAAACGCTTCTTTCGTGTGCTTAAAACTTTGCTGCTGGTGTACTACGCCTATATGGTGGAGTATCGAGCAGAATTAATTCTGTGGGTGCTTTCCGGATCGCTGCCCATTATTTTGATGGGAGTATGGACGCAGGCTTCTCAGCAGGGTAATTTTGGGCTGTCACCGACAGATTTTGCACGCTACTTTTTAGCCGTGTTTTTGGTGCGGCAGTTGACGGTTGTTTGGGTGATTTGGGAGTTTGAGCGGGAAGTGTTAGAAGGGAAGCTTTCGCTGAGATTGTTGCAGCCGCTTGACCCAGCTTGGCATCATGTGTTCTCGCACATTGCAGAACGGTTTGCGCGAATTCCATTTGCAATCTTGCTGATTGTATTGTTCTTTTTCTTGTACCCGACTGCGATTTGGGTTCCGAGTTTTGGGACGGTACTGCTGTTTGTTGTGTCGATCGCTTTAGCTTTTTCTCTAAATTTTCTAATTCAATACACTTTGGCACTCTGCGCGTTTTGGACAGAGCGAGCTAGCTCATTGCAAGAATTCTGGTTTTTACTCTATTTGTTTCTCTCAGGTGTGATAGCCCCGCTTGAAGTGTTTCCGCCTGTAGTGAGAACGCTGGCATTGTTTACGCCGTTTCCTTACTTAGTCAGTTTTCCGGCAAGTTTGCTGGTTGGATTGCCGACGAGTCCGTTACAAGGATTTCTCGTCATGGGAGCTTGGATTGCTGGATTTTTAGTGCTAAATCGCTGGTTGTGGCGGCAAGGCTTGAAACAATATTCGGGGATGGGTGCATGAATAGGTATTTCCAAGTGCTGCGATTGTTTTGGAGTACTGCGATCGCGGCTGAGCTAGAGTATCGCATTAATTTTGTAATTGCAGCACTGACGAGCTTAGGCGGATTAGTTGGCAGCTTATTTAGCTTGTTCCTCTTCTATCGAACAGGCTATACCTTTGCAGGCTGGAGATGGGAAGAAGCTTTAATTGTGGTTGGAGTATTCACGTTACTAGAAGGCTTTTCGGGGACATTCCTTGCGCCAAATCTAAATCGAATTGTGCGGCATGTGCAGGAAGGAACGTTAGATTTTGTCCTCCTAAAACCGATTAGCTCTCAGTTTTGGCTGTCTGGGCATACGATTTCACCTTGGGGAATTCCAGATATTTTGTTTGGCGCGATCGTCATTTTCTATGCAGGCAATCGATTAGGGATTGGGATTAATGCTTACTTAATCAGTTTGATTCCATTGGTGTTTGGGCTAGCAATTTTATATAGCCTGTGGTTTATCTTGGGTGCGACGAGTATTTGGTTTGTCAAAATCTACAATGTAACGGAAGTGTTGCGAGGACTCATTGAGGCGGGACGGTATCCGATGGCAGCTTATCCGATCGCATACCAATTCTTTTTCACGTTCATTGTGCCCGTGGCTTTTCTGACGACGATTCCATCCGAGGCAATGTTAGGGCGAACTGACTTCGGTTGGATGATTGGGGCGGGAATTTTAGCGATCGTGCTGCTCTTTATTGCACGGAGTTTTTGGCGATTTGCGCTGAGATTTTACACGAGTGCTTCGAGTTAGTCGCGAATTTACTCGATCCGATCGATGGAACTCGTTAAGCTAGGACTACTTTTTAAAATTCTCAACGATGACACCCCTGATTGGAATTACAACCCACAGCCGCAACGCAACCAATGAAGTAGTGCTACCTGGAACTTATGTCGATGCAGTTCAATCGGTGGGAGGAAATCCAATTCTGCTACCTCCGAATCAAAGTAATCTTGAATCGTTGATCGATCAGCTTGATGGCTTAATTTTTTCAGGCGGGGGTGATATTCATCCGCTTCACTACAACGGAGAGGATCATCCTGAAATTTATGGAGTCGATGACGATCGCGATACGTTTGAGATTGCGTTGGCGAAGCTGGCATTGATGCAAGAGATTCCAGTGTTGGGAATTTGTCGAGGAATGCAGATTTTGACCGTTGCAACTGGGGGGAGATTGATTCCGCATGTGCCAGAGGTGTTTGGCGATGCGATCGATCATCGATTGGATCAGCCGCGTCGTCCGATTCCGCATGAGATTGAGGTACTAGCGCAAAGTCGATTGGCAGAGTTACTGGGTGCAACTGAGATGAAGATTGTGTCTTGGCATCATCAGGCAGTTGAGACGCATTCGGATGTTTGGAGATTAGCAGCGCGATCGAGAGATGGGTTAGTTGAAGCGTTGGAGCATTTGCAGCATCCTTGGGCGATCGCGCTGCAATGGCATCCAGAATTGTCGATGGAAGATCCAGCACATCAGAGATTTCTTCGATCGTTTGTGGAGGCTTGTGGCTAGTTCAGAATACAAAATTCAGCATCAGGGATTTGCTCACGAATAAAGTCCCAAACGCATACGACCTGCTGCGTTGCTTGTTCACCCGCACGATCTGCGGCGGGCTAATCGAACCAACCCCGCTTTAGCGGGCTGCATCAGTCGAGCAAGGCTGAGTCCAGTTCAGTGGAGTTGAGACAAGAGCACGCCGTTTACGTGCGGGCGGTATCCAGCCTTGATCTTCTAGAAGAGATCGGTTTAGGAGGAGCAAAATCATATCGGTTTGCGTCGAATTTTGGGCAGGGGTCGTCAAATTTTGCTACCCTACGAGACTGCGACCCAAATTCAAAACTCCTTATGATTGAAGTCGAACACCTCAGCAAACTCTACGGCTCCACGGCTGCGATCGAAGATGTCACCTTCTCCGTCGAACCGGGCGAAATCCTCGGTTTCCTCGGACCCAATGGAGCCGGAAAAACTACGACAATGCGAATTCTCTCCGGCTATCTCCCAGCAAGTCGAGGAACCGCTAAAATCGCAGGCTTTGAGGTTCATGAGAATCTAATGGCAGTTCGGCAAAAGATTGGCTACTTGCCGGAGTCGCCGCCTTTGTATCCAGAAATGACCGTGCAGGGATTTTTGAACTTTGTCGCACAGATTAAAGGGGTGAATGCAGGCGATCGCTCAAATCGAATTCAAATCGCACTGGAAAAAACAGGACTCGCTGATCAGCGCAAAACGATTATTCGCAAACTGTCAAAAGGCTATCGGCAACGGGTTGGAATTGCTCAAGCGATCGTGCATGACCCGCCTGTGATTATTTTGGATGAACCAACCGTCGGACTTGATCCGCGTCAAATTATCGAAGTGCGGAATCTGATCAAACAGTTAGCAAGCGATCACACCGTGATTCTCTCGACTCACATTTTGCCGGAAGTAAGCATGACTTGCGATCGCGTTGCAATCATCAATAAAGGTCGAGTAGTCGCAACAAATACTCCCGATCAGCTAATGGCACAACTGAATCGAGGCGCGGGATATGACCTTGAAGTCGAAGGAAATTGGAATGCGATCGAACAGTGCTTAAATCTGATTACAGATGTCAAAGCTGTGGAATCTCGATCGACTTCTGAGCAGAGACATCGGATTCGAGTGTTTTCTGATATCGAACTGGGGCGAGACATCGCGAGTGCTTTAGTTCGGAGTGGATTGGGACTGTACGAAATGCGGCGAGTGCAGGCGAGTTTAGAGGATGTGTTTTTAGAGCTAACGACTGAAGAGAAACCTGTTGAAGAGTCCGCAGAGGCAGAAGCATGAAGACTGTTTTATTTAACACTGTTTTATTTAACATTGTGGCAATCTATCGACGGGAATTGCTGAGCTATTTCACATCGCCGATCGCTTACACAATCGCGGCTGTGTTTTGGCTGATTTCAGGCTTTCTCTTTACTGCAACTCTAGATGGTGTAATTCAGAATGCTGCTCAGTATGACCAGGCTGCCGCATCCGGAATTAATACGGCTCCGATCGACATTCCTTACGAATTCATTCGACTGTTTCTCGGCGTGATTGGCTCTCTGTCTCTCTTTGTCCTACCTGTTTTATCAATGGGACTCTACGCCGAAGAACGAAAACGCGGCACATTAGAATTACTCGCAACATCCCCGCTGACGAATTGGTCCGTTGCAGTTGGTAAATTACTCGGTGTGATGACCTTCTTTTTCACGATGTCATTGCCCTTGTTGCTCTATGAAGCGATCGCACTTGCAAATGTCAATCCGCCCATTCAAATCAATGTTTTACTCCTAGGTCATGCTGGCTTGCTGTTGCTTGCAGGAGCAGTCCTATCGCTGGGAATGTTTATGTCCTCGCTGACGGATAGCACGATCGTGGCTGCAATTCTGACATTTGCGCTCGTTCTCGCTCTATGGATTGTGGATCTTGTTGCTAGAAATTTTGGAGGAGTCGTTGGGACTGCACTTGGGCACTTGTCTTTGCTAAAACACTACACGAATTTGATTCAAGGCATTGTGGATACAAGTAGCTTCGTCGTATTTGCAAGCTACATTGTATTGGGAATCTTTTTGACGGCTCAATCGATCGATACATTCCGCTTCCAGCGCTCTTAAGCTATGAAAAAACGACTTAACTTCGTAAAATTTCTCATCCTGCCTGGATTCATGCTGATTTTAGCAGGCATCTCAGCAGGGATTGTTTCGGGCACTTGGGGATCGATTCCAACTGGATTGATCATTGCTGGAATTGTTGTGATTGGGCTGTGGATGCTGCTCATTGGGCGATTTGAAGACCCGTTAGAGCCGAATTTTTGGCGGAGACGATCGACGCAGGCAAGTACGAATGCTTTGGTCAGTACGATCGCAGTTCTAGCAATTCTGGGATTGATTAACTTTCTAGCCGTTCGCTCAGTTCAACGATTTGACCTGACGGAGTCCGGATTGTTCACGCTCTCTCCTGAATCTCAGCAAGTTCTACGCGAAATGCAGCAAGGGGTAAAGCTCTGGATTTTTACCAATGAGCAAAATCCTCAAGATCGTGCTTTGCTAGAGAACTATCAGCGAATTACGCCTAAATTTGCATTCGAGTACCTTGATCCCAATTCAAATCCTGGTGTGGCTCAAGCTTTTGGAATTAAAAATGCAGGTGAAAATCGCGACGTATTTATCGAACTGCAATCGAGTAAACGGCGGCAGTTTCTTCAAAGTATTTCGCCTGAAGTGCGACTTTCTGAGAATCGAATCACGAATGGGATTCTACAAATTACTAGCGATCGACGTTCTAAAGCTTATTTCGTTCAAGGTCATGGAGAAAAATCGCTGACTGAAGGCGAAGGTGCAATTTCAGAATCAGTTAAAGCCTTGGCAGATAAGAATTTTACCAATGAGCCTTTGAATCTTGCTCAATTAGGCAATGTTCCAGAGGATGCTTCTGTCGTTCTCATCATTGGTTCTACTCGCCCTTTAGCAGAAGGCGAAACAAAAGCACTGGAAGCCTATTCAAATCGAGGCGGTAACTTACTCATCGCGATCGATCCAAATGTGAAATCCGGACTCGACTCATTTCTCAATCAATGGGGCATAAAACTCGACGATCGAGTTGCGATCAATGCGCCGAATCAACGATTGATCAATGCAGGACCTGCTGTCGCGGTTGTAAATCAATATGGCACTCATCCGATTACAGCACCTTTCGGCAATGGCATCTCGTTCTATCCAGTCGCGCGAGCGATCGAGATTACAACCACTCCCGGCGTGCAAGCGACTCCGCTCCTACTCACTGATCCAAATAGCTGGGCAGAAAGCAATCTCAAAGATCAACCTCTAAAGCTCGACGGCGGCGATCGACCGGGACCTTTAGCGCTCGGTGTCGCGCTAGAACGTGCAGTAACTCCAACTGCATCGCCTAGCCCTTCCCCGAGTCCCTCTCCCAGTCCGAGTCCTACGCCTAGCCCTTCCCCGAGTCCAACCAGTTCTCCAACCGCGAAACAATCAAGACTCGTCGTGTTTGGAAATTCGACCTTTATTGTCAATGGCTTTTTCGCTCAGCAACTCAATGCAGACGTGTTTCTTAATTCTGTAAACTGGCTCACTCCAGATCAGCAGCAACCCCTGTCGATCCGCCCCAAAGATGTAAAAAATCGCCGCATTGCCCTAACTAGCGAACAAGCCTTACTGCTTGGATTTTTAGCACTCGCGATCGTGCCGCTCTTGGGCTTTGGCACCGCAGGCGTAATCTGGTGGCAAAGACGTTAAAAAACCTGGAGAGATAAATCCCCAGGCACAGTAACGATAAAACACAACAGATCGAGAAAATTACATTAAACCCAACTGAGCCAAGATGCCTTTTCCAGTCATCAGTTCAGTTGCAAGCCCGATCGCGAAGCCTAACATTGCCAAACGACCATTCCAGTTTTCAGCGAAATCGGTAAATCCAAAACTTCCTTTCTTCTCCATCTTTCGTGACCTCTTTCTCAAGATAGATTACTTCACCTACTGTAACATTTCTTAATCAACTTGACAATCTGCAACCAAAATGGGGGGAGTACCAATTTGTCAGAATCAGCAGAGAGAAGACCACACTTCCCTCGATCTGCTAAATCAAAATCATTGAAGATGCTCGATCGATGCCAACGATCGACACAAAATTCAGACCCCGAATCGCTTGAAAAAATCTAACTCCGTCTCAAATATGCTAAAAAGCACTCGCCATCATCGCGATTCTAGTTCACTGAATCTTTGAGCAGTTCAGAGTACTCAAACGAATCCAACTTCTGTGAAAGCATTTCAATTCCTAAAGGGGGTGAGCCAGATCGAAGCGCTTATGTTAAATTTCTACCTATGACAAGGGGAAGAAAAATTCAAACCACCGCAGAACTCGAAGTCCGGTTACTGCGTGAAGGGATCACCGAATCCGTGCATCATGCTCAAGCGGTCATTTGTGACGATCGCGGTCGATTGCTCCTGTGCGCAGGCAATCCCGAAACGGCTACATTTGCTCGATCCGCACTCAAACCATTCCAAGCGATTGCCGTTACTGCATCCGGCACATTAGAGCGGTTTAGCTTAACCGATCGAGATCTCGCCATTATCTGTAGCTCTCACAAAGCCTCGATCGCACAAGTCCGACAAGTCTTCAATATTCTCTGGCGTGCCGACATCGATCCCTCTGCCCTGCAATGCCCCACACCAGAAGGCAAAAAAAGCCCCTTAGAATACAATTGCTCTGGCAAACATGCGGGAATGATGGCAGTTTCCCAACAGTTGGGCTTCCCCTTCACTGACTATCTGAACTATCACCACCCGGTTCAGCAACTTATTCTCAATAAACTCGCAGAATTTCTCAAAAATCCTGCCGAAGAATTCATTCCTGCCCGTGACGACTGTGGCGCACCGACCTATTTTATGCAGCTTCGTCAACTCGCTTGGCTTTACGGTCAGCTTGCATCAGGTGGCAATCTTGATATGGAACGTATTCTCAGGGCGATGACGCATCATCCTGCATTGGTTGCAGGAGATGGCGAATTTGACACAGAACTAATGCGACTCACTCAGGGCGAACTCGTCAGCAAATCGGGTGCAGAAGGCGTTCAGTGCATTGGGCGCGTCGGTGAAGGAATGGGACTAGCAATCAAAGTCATGGACGGTGCAAAACGAGCAAAATACGCGATCGCGATTCACGTCTTGCGTCAAATGGGTTGGATTACTCCCGCCATCGCCGAAAATCTCTCCGAGAAATACATCACGATCGGACAGTACAAACGCCTAGATGTTGCAGGCGAACTTTCGATGCTTTAGTGTAATTGGAACCTTTCAAATGGCGATCGCGTTGTTAAAATCACATAATCCATAGCGTATCGATTTCCCATGAGCGACATCATCCTGAACGTCCGCAATCTTCAAGTTCAATTCAAAACTGATGAAAGAATCATCAAAGCAGTTGATAGCATTTCGTTTCAGGTACGACGGGGGCGCACGTTAGGGATTGTGGGCGAGTCAGGGTCAGGTAAATCTGTGACCTCACTCGCGGTGATGCGATTGATCCCAAACCCTCCTGGACGAATTACCGGGGGCGAAATTTGGTTTCAAGCCGCAGATGCTCAAGACCCAATCGATTTGCTCACGGTTCCCGAAAAACAAATTCAAAAGTATCGGGGCGAGAAGATTTCCATGATCTTCCAAGAACCGATGAGTTCGCTGAATCCGGTTTACACCTGTGGGTTTCAATTAGTCGAAGCGATTCGGCAGCACGAACATATTTCCCAATCTGAAGCTCGCCGTCGGGCTGCTTCTCTGCTGCAAGAAGTCCGCGTTCTGCCGCCGGATGAGGAAATGAAGCAGCAGATTTTAGAAGAGCAATCGATTTCCGAATCCGAGATTGATGCAGAACTGAATCGGCAAAAAACATCTATGCTCGATCGCTATCCGCATGAACTTTCAGGCGGACAATTGCAGCGCATTATGATTGCAATGGCGATCGCCTGTAATCCCACACTCTTAATTGCTGACGAACCGACAACGGCGCTCGATGTTACCGTGCAAGCGACAATTTTGGATCTGCTGCGGGAATTGCGCGATCGACGCGGCATGGCAATGATGTTTATCACGCATGATCTCGGCTTGATTGCCGAAATCGCGGATGATGTTGCTGTGATGTACGAAGGCAAAATTGTCGAATATGGTTCCGTTCTAGATATCTTCTCGAATCCAAAACACCCTTACACTCGAGGCTTGCTGACTTGCCGCCCGCAGCCTCATCGACGCTTAAGATTTCTGCCCACCGTTTCAGACTTTATGGAAGTCTCAATGCTTCCAACGGGCGAAAAGCTGATCCAGGCGAAAAAACGAGATGTCAATACTGTCCTCTCGGAAGCAGCAGAAGTCAGCGAGATGGAGCTTGATCAACGCCTCAAAGATCTTCAGAAAAATGCACCCCTCGTTTCGGTGCAAAATCTACAAGTTGCGTTTCCGATTCGCGGGGTCTTTGGGCAAACAAAGCGCTATGTCATGGCAGTCAATGACGTTTCATTTGATGTCTATCCGGGTGAAACCCTTGGACTTGTTGGAGAATCTGGCTGCGGCAAATCGACTTTAGCTCGAACTTTGTTGAGATTAATCGAACCAAAGCAGGGCAAAATTTTCTTCGAGAATCAAGACATTCTCACCCTGTCAAAAAATCAAGTCCGTCAACTTCGTCGAGAAGCGCAAATCATTTTCCAAAATCCATTTAGCTCACTCGATCCGCGTATGAATATTGGCGATGCGGTGATGGAACCCTTAGTCATTTATGGTCGCGGCAATCGCAAACAATACAAAGAGCGAGTCGAATATCTCCTCCAACGAGTCGGACTTGATCCGAAATGGATTCGTCGCTATCCGCATGAGTTTTCCGGCGGTCAGCGTCAGCGAGTTTGTATTGCCCGATCGCTTGCTCTCAATCCAAAATTCATCATCTGTGACGAGTCTGTTTCTGCGCTTGATGTCTCTGTCCAAGCTCAGGTTCTCAACCTGCTCAAAGAATTGCAGTCTGAATTTGGCTTAACCTACATCTTCATTTCACATGATCTGAGCGTAGTAAAATTCATGAGCGATCGCATTATCGTGATGAATCGCGGCAAGATCGAAGAAATTGGCACAGCCGATACCATCTACTCCAGACCGCAAACGCCTTACACCCGTCAATTAATTTCCGCCATTCCAATTGGATCGATCGATCGCATTCAAGCACGGCAGCAATCTCGATCGGCGTAAAACCGAATCCGAAAATTGGGGATTTGACCACGGTTGTACGATCGTTCGTCAATAGTTCGTAGAGACGTGATAAATCGCGTCTCTACCATCATGGGGCGCAATAGCTCGAAATGTCGGAATTGCGATAACCCCAAACTGCTTGATTCGATTGAAAATTTGGACGAATTTGGTAAGCCAATTTCTACCCATTCAACATCGAAGGCATCGTCAATTCTGGATCTTGAAACAGCGCTGTACTCAGATACCGCTCTCCAAAGCTCGGCTGGATCATGACGATTAATTTCCCAGCATTCTCAGGTCTTTTCCCAACTTCGATCGCGGCTTTTAAAGCGGCTCCACTCGAAATTCCTGACAGCAATCCTTCTTCGCGTGCCAATCGCCGGCTGTAAGCGATCGCATCATCATCCGACACCGAGATCACTTCATCAATTAAATTCACATTCAGCACAGGCGGAATAAATCCTGCCCCAATTCCTTGAATCTTATGTGGACCCGGATGACCTCCAGAAAGAACGGGACTATTAGAAGGTTCAACTGCGATCGCCTTAAAGCTTGGCTTGCGCTGCTTAATCACCTCGGCAACTCCTGTGATCGTTCCACCTGTGCCAATGCCCGCCACAATAAAATCAACCTCTCCCTCCGTATCCTCCCAGATCTCCGAAGCAGTTGTTTCACGGTGAATCTGAGGATTTGCAGGATTGCGAAACTGCTGCAACATATAGGCATGAGGGGTCGTATCAACAATCTGCTGCGCTCGTTGAATACAACCTGACATTCCTTCAATCCCAGGAGTCAACTCCAGTTCAGCCCCATATGCTCTCAGCATCGCTCGCCGCTCCGAACTCATGGTCTCCGGCATCGTCAAAACTAACCGATACCCTTTCGCTGCCGCAGCCATCGCCAAAGCAATCCCTGTATTTCCTGACGTTGGCTCTACCAGAACTGTCTTACCTGGTGCAATTAATCCTTCTCGTTCCGCCGCCAAAATCATATTGATGCCGATCCGATCCTTGACCGAAGCCGAAGGATTCATCCCCTCTAATTTGGCAACGATTCGCGCTACGCATCCTTCTGCTTGAGGAATGCGATTGAGTTGAACAAGAGGGGTATGTCCAATCAAAGCTGTGACATTCTGAGCAATCCGCATAGAAAAAATATAGGTAAATGGCGCAATTTCTCACGCCTGGGCAAAAATCAAATGTAATACATCAAATCCAGTTGACGGCGGGCATCCCGACGTTCACACAAATTTTTAAGCGAGTATTTCTGAAAGACAGCATTCGCCGCCTCTTGCGACTCCTGCCAAATTTCACAAATGACTGCTCCTTCTAGCGTTTTACCAGACTTTAAAGCGGTTTCTTGGTCGATCGGCTGCGTATCGAATCCTTCTAAACAGGCCAAAATATCAAATAATGTGATCTTCCAAGGCTCTCTCGCTAAAAGATAACCGCCTTTTGCACCACGCTGCGATCGTACAATTCCACCGCGCCGCAACATGGCGAGAAGTTGTTCTAAATAGCGATCGGGAATGTTTTGTTGAGCAGAAATCTGCCGAATTTGAAGCGGCTCTTTGCTCTCGTAGGCGATCGCAAGTTCAATCAGCGCAAGCAGGGCATATTCACTTTTACAGGAAATCTCCACGGGCACACTCAGGTAAACAGATTGATTTAAATCGAGTTGAAGGCTCTTGCTTCTAGTATACTCCGGTTCTCCACTAGGGTTTTGTAGGTTTCGAGCTTTTTATAAAAAAAGCCTCACTCATGGTGAGGCTCAAATTCTAAGAGAAGTTCAATTCAAACTAGAAGGAGAAAGTTGTCCGAATCGTACCCACGTAAACAGTGTCGTTTGCATTATTATGCTCAGGATTAAACAACACGATGATTCCAGGAGTAACCGAAATCTTGTCGCTCAATTGCAGACGGTATAAACCTTCTAAATGGAACGAAGTGTTGCGATCTTCTTGCTGAATCCCGTTCACGACCAAATCGCTGTCGGTTACTTTCGGCGGCATCCCGAAGATTACGCCTGCCATGTTGCCTTTGCCACCTAAATCTGGGAATGCCAGACCAACTGCCCAGTTGAGAATCGTTGCATCTGCGTTGGTTGTTCTGCTTTCAGCCTGTGCCTTGGTCAAGCCACCCCAACCGGACAGAACCAAGCCTGGAGTTACTCTGAATGCACCTTGAACCCCGAAGTGGTCAGCCGAAACAGCCGAACCCCGAACTGCACCTGCATTAATGAAGTTACCAAACGGGTTATTTGCTAAACCGCTACCTGTGCCACTCGAAACACTTGCACCCGTTCTTGTGTCATAAGAACGAACGTAGGTAAAACCGAGATCAATCGCAGGTGAGGGTTTGAAAGCAAGCTGCGCTAAAGCTGCGCTTGAGCCATTGAACAAACCGTTCTTGTTGGTCGGATCGTTTGCGTTATCAGCCAGGTAGCCCAGTGATACGGTGAAAGCTTGACTCAACGGGTAGTTCACAGTGATACCTGCACCACTTCCCGAACCGCTTGCGCCTTGACGGTAGATCGGATTGAAGCGACCAAAGCGTGAGATCGAACCTTGACCATCACTTGCCAACAGTGGGTTGAAGTTGTTGACGTTGTTGTAGAATTCACCGTTGATTGCATCAAGGGTAACGGTTCCACCTTGACCGATCGGGAAACGATAGAACAGTTTGTCAACGAATGCGGAGTTGTCTGCTGTCCGACCGCCTTCGTAGGAAAGGTCAGCCATGTTTGTGCCCGCTGCACCTGCAAAATCGGTGATGTTACGAGCTTGAATTCGGGTTAACAGGGTGTCTTGTCCGGAGAAGCTGGTTCTCAAGCTCAAACGAACCCGGTTGCTGAAGGTCGTGTTGTCGTCAACATCAGGTCTTGCAAGGACTGCACCCGTTTCAGCAGCTCTTCTTTCGAGTAAAGAGCTAACTGCTTTGTCGTCGCCTTGTGCGCCAGAGATCGAGAAGATCGCTTCCCCTTGCAGTTTGGTGGTGGTGGAGAATTGTTGCTTCTCTAAAGTGGTAGTCCGTGCTTCGAGAGAGTCAACGCGACCGCGTAGAGTTGCGAGTTCTGCTGCAAATTGTTCTTGCAGTGTTTGTAATGTAGCTAAATCTTCTTTCTTAACGAGGTCGGCGGTTGCTGCTGCGATCAGTTCGTTCACGCGATCGAGACAGGCATTCAAACCAGCGGCGAATTCGTAACGAGTCAGTGCGCGATTTCCACGATAGGTACGATCGGGATAACCTGCGATACAACCATAGCGCTCAACTAAGGATTGTAGTGCTTGAAACGCCCAATCGGTCGGTCTGACATCCGACAGTTGCGAAACTGAAGTAACTTGTCCAGCGTCATTCGCTGATACAACTCCTTCGTTGCTGTAAGTGTTCAACTGATCAAGCGAAGCAATGGGAGCGGTCGTATCAGCTTTAACTTCGGATGCGGTTGCAATCGTCGCAGCACCGATCGTAGCGGAAACAGTCAAGGTAGCACTCAGAAGCACTGGATTAACCAGCAGCGATTTCCACAAATTATTAGACATGGTCACTTCCGTATTCACACCATCAGATTGAGTACATTAGCACTTCGCTTTAGTAGCAAAATACAATGTTCCGTAACAGTATATCCTAGTACAACTTGCATTCCAAACCGATTGAAAATCCCAATCACAGCCTAGAGAAAGGGTTCAGACTAACTATCAGAGATCGATGTGATCTGGAACACGATCATATCTTTACTAAATCTTCATAAAACTGTCAAAATCTAATGCGATCGCCATCTGGCTTGGGGTAGAACCTAATCCTTCAAATTTGATTCGACATTGATAAATAAAAAGCGGGAGGCAATTCGCCTCCCGCTTTGTGGCTTATTTCTTAGCCAGTTTCTTCGTTTTAGCTACTTTCCGTAATCGAATCGATTCGGGTGTTACTTCTAGCAGTTCATCAGGTCCGATGTACTCAAGCGCCCGCTCCAAACTCATATCCACAGGCTCTTTCAACTGCACTAATTCTTCACCGCCAGAGGCACGATGGTTCGTTAGTTGCTTCGCTTTGCAAACATTGAGTTCGAGATCTTGGGGACGATTATGCTCACCTAAGATCATGCCTTTGTAGACCTTTGTGCCAGGTCTGATAAAGAAGACACCTCGATCTTCAGCATTTTGCATCGCGTAGAAGGTAGCAGTTCCCTCCTCAAAGGAGATCAAAACGCCGTTCCGACGAGCTTCGATGTCACCGCTCATCTTGCGATATTCCAAGAAGCTGTGGTTCATAATGCCTTCCCCGCGAGTCAGGCGCATGAATTCACCTCGGAAACCAATTAAGCCCCTTGCCGGAATCACAAATTCTAAATTCGTGCGTCCATTGGTTCCGACCTGCATATCTTGCATTTCGCCCTTGCGCTGTCCGAGGCGTTCGATACAGCCGCCAACGGCTTCTTCAGGAACGTCCAAAACGAGAGTTTCAAACGGTTCACAAGGCTGCCCGCTCACTTCACGGAAAATTACCTGCGGCTGTGATACTTGGAATTCGTAACCTTCACGGCGCATTGTTTCGATCAAAATTCCCAGGTGCAATTCACCCCGTCCAGAGACTGCTAACTTATCCGGCGAATCGGTTTCTTCGATTCGCAGTGCCACGTTAGTTTCAAGTTCGCGGAAGAGTCGATCGCGCAATTGCCGCGAGGTCACAAACGATCCCTCTTGTCCTGCAAACGGTGAATCGTTTACAGAGAAAGTCATTTGTAAGGTCGGCTCGTCAACTTTAATCAATGGCAATGCCTGGGGATCATTCGGATCGGTGATCGTTTCACCAATGTTTGCTCCTGCAAATCCTGCTACTGCAACCAGATTTCCAGCCGTTGCCTCAGCAATCTCAATTCGCTTCAGACCCTCAAAGCCCATAAGCTTCGAGATTTTGGACTTCACGATCTCTCCAGTTTCAGTCACGATCGCGGCTTGCTGTCCAAGTTTAATCGTACCGTTGTGAATTTTCCCAATCACAATCCGGCCGAGATAATCCGAGTAATCCAGAGTCGTGACTTGCAATTGAAGCGGCTTAGACGCATCTCCAATAGGGGGTGGAACATGCCGCAAAACTGCCTCAAACAGCGGTTTCATGTCATCTGACTCTTCTTCCAGCGTGTTCTTTGCAAATGCAGAAAGACCAGAGCCAAATAAGTAAGGAAATTCGCATTGGTCATCGTCTGCACCCAGTTCGATGAACAAATCAAGAACTTTATCGACGGCAATCATTGGATTTGCACGAGGACGATCGATTTTATTTACAAATACGATCGGGCGGAGTCCTTTCTCTAGCGCCTTCTTCAGCACAAAGCGCGTCTGAGGCATCGGACCTTCGTTGGCATCCACAATTAATAGACATCCATCGACCATGCCAAGAACTCGCTCGACTTCGCCACCAAAGTCAGCGTGCCCAGGAGTATCAACAATATTGATTAACGTGTCTTTGTAACGAACTGCGGTATTTTTCGACAGAATCGTGATGCCACGTTCACGTTCTAGATCATTTGAGTCCATCACGCAGTCCGGGATCTCTTCTCCCTCGCGGAACGTTCCCGCCTGCTTAAGAAGGGCATCAACAAGCGTAGTCTTACCGTGGTCAACGTGGGCAATGATCGCAACGTTGCGAATGGGGAGAGTCATAGATCCGACCGTTAGGGTTGAAAGAAATCGTAAAAACGCTTAACAATTCTATCCTAACGCCTCTTCGTTTGACCGGAAAATTGTTACGAAATTAGTTTTGAAATGCGATCGAATATTTCTTTCTGAACGGGCAGAACAGAAAGTCGATTTCCTTGTCGAACGACTCCTAATTCTTCTGGTGTAAAGGTTTGACGTAGAGTGTCGAGGGAAATGATTGAGAACTCTCTCACAAATGCTGCTCGAACGGTGTACCAACGGGGAGCATCGGTTAAAGATTTTGCGTCGTAATAATCGCTATTTGGATCAAATTGGGTTGGATCGACGACACGAGCTTCGACAATTTTCATTACGCCAACGATTCCAGGAGGTTTTGCATTGGAGTGGTAGAAAAACGCAAGATCTCCAATTTCCATCGATTTGAGATAATTTCGCGCTTGGTAATTGCGAACTCCATCCCAAAGCGTGATGCGATCGCGCTCTAAATCTGTAATTCCATAGACATCTGGTTCTGATTTCATTAACCAGTACTGCATACTCAATCCCAAAATTACCCAGTAGTCTACCGCACTTAATTTCATGATCTTGTAAGGTTGCGAATGAGCAGGAATTATCGAGTGACATGCGATAAACAGTTTTTCGAGAACGCAACCTGTTATAAAAGTTTCGAGAGAGGAGTGAATAGCATATGAACTTACAAAAAACTGCTTTGGATGTTTTGAAGGAGACGAGTCGGACATTTTTCATTCCCATTAGTCGCCTGCCTGCTGGACTTCAAGAAGCGGTGGCATCTGCATATCTGTGCATGAGAGCGATCGACCAGATCGAAGATCATCCCGATCTCGAAAATGCGGCAAAATCCCAAATGTTGCGTCAAATTAGCTTAGTTTTGCAGTCTGGCGATCGCGGATTTACCTCGGAAGATTTTCGCGCGACCTTTGCCCCTGAACTTGCTCAACTCGAAGAAGTCACACTTCGATTAGACGAATGGCTCTCCTATGCTCCTGCGGAAATTGCTCCGCGAATCTGGGAAGCAATTTCGACCATGAGCGATCGCATGGCGCACTGGGCGGATCATAATTGGACAATTCAGACGAAGGCAGAACTGGATCAATATACCTTTAGCGTTGCGGCTTCAGTCGG